>JBILXR010000217.1:0-3030 GCA_044378215.1 Opitutales bacterium | reverse complement strand
CGCCCAGTGGGTCAAGGAATACAAGGGCGGCCTCAAGAACTACAACAAGCTCCTCAAGAAGGGCGAGAACCACCCGATCGAAAAGACCGGCCAGCGTCTCCGCTCCCTCATGCCCTGGGTCCAGAAGAAGAACATCCGCGGCGCCCAGGCCGAGTACACGACCAAGTAAGGGTCGCCGGGTAACCGGAAAACAAAAGGGCCGACGCAAGTCGGCCCTTTTTCGTGCCCGCTTACCTCGCGGCCGGCGCCTTGCCCTGCGGGCTGCCCGGCAGGAACTCCGCGCGGCTGATGAAGCCATCGCCATCGGCATCGCGGCGGGCGAACCATTCGGCGGCATCGGCAGCGGAACGGCTGACCGCGAATTCCGCGCGGCTCAGCTTGCCATCACGGTCCACGTCCAGCTTCTGGAACAGCGGCGCGCGGTCGGCGGCCTGATCGGCCTTCGCCTTGCCCTTCCCTTTCTTCGCCGGCTGGTCGCCGCCGGGAATCGCCGGCAGCGGCAGGTAGTCGAAATCGGCGATCATCTTCTTGGCCATCTCCAGGCGGAGCGCGCGCTCGGCCTCGGCGACCTCCGGCTTGCCGCTGAGGTTGTTCAGCTCGGCCGGATCTTTCTCCAGGTCGTAGAATTCATACACCGGACGCGGCGTCGTGAAGTAGGTCGCGGCGAGACCGGCGGCGAGGCCGCCTTTGCCGTGAAGGTCCTGGATGGATTTCCAGGCCGGACCGCCGGCGCTGTCGACAGGCGAATACGGCAGCCACGGCGTGCAGTTGTAGATGGCCTTGTAACGTCCGCTACGGACCGCGCGGGAGAGGTCGTAGCCGCTGTTGCTCATCCCGACCTGCACCGGGGCGCTGCCGTGCGGGCCGCGCTCCGTGAAGACATAGTCTCGGGTCTTGGCCGCGGCACCTTTGAGGATCGGCAGGAAGCTCACGCCGGTCATCCCTGCGGCAGGCTTCAGGCCGGCGGCGGCCAGTACGGTCGGCGCGAGGTCCTCGCCGCTGAGCAGGGCCGAGGAATCGCCGCCGGGAGCCACGACGCCGGGCCAGCGCACGACGAAAGGCACGTTACAGCCCGGATCATAGAGGGAGCCCTTGCCGTGCGGGAGCGCCTGGCCGTTGTCGCCGGCGAAGACCACGAGGGTGTCCTTGGCGAGTCCGAGACGATCGAGCAAAGCGAGCACCTTGCCGACGGTCTCGTCGACGCGGTTCACCTCGGCGCAGTAATCGGCGTATTGTTCGCGCACGCCAGGGAGGTCAGGCACGTGGGCTGGCAGTTTGAGCGACGCGGGATCGGGACGATAGCCGGCCGGGGCGGACCACGGATGGTGCGGGTCGCTGAAATTCACCCAGAGGCAGAAAGGCTTGTCCTTCGGACGGCCCTCAAGGAAGGCCGCGGACTGTTCGACGGCCTGCGTATCGGAGCCCCCCTGCACGACGTCAAAACGGTCCGGGAAGGTCTTGTAGCCGCCGTCGACCAGGAACTTGCCCAGACTGTCGTCACCCTTGCCGGAACCATCGAGATGGTAGGAACGACCGACCACGCCGACATAATAGCCCGCCTCCTGCTTGAGGACTTCCGGGAACGTGACGACGTCGCGGGGGAGCGGCGAAGAGAAGCGCGTGATGCGGGCGGCCACCGGCGAACGGCCGCTCAGGTAAGCCGCGCGGGAAGGTACGCACTGAGGGGCCGAAGTGAAGAAGCGACGGAACTTGATCCCTTCGCCGGCCAGTTTGTCGAGGACCGGCGTGCGGACATTGGCGTCGCCGTAACAACTCAGGTACGGGTAGCTATGGTCGTCGGACAGCAGGAACAGGACGTTAGGCTTGTCGGCCGCCGTCAGGCCGACGACGGAAGCAAGCAACAGGAAGAGCCAGGGGTGAGTTTTCATGACATCTTCGTAAACCAACCGGCGAACCGCTCAACCCCTTTCCCCGTCCTCAGGCTGAACCACAAAAAAGAAGCCCCGGATTTCGGGGCTTCGGAGCATCTGCCAGAGAGATCACCGCTTGGGAGGAGGGTGCACGCCCTCCATCCGGAGCATTCCGGGAAAGTCCCCGAGCAGACTTAGCTGCTCGGACGTCAGCGAAACCTCCGCCCTGCCAATCGCCGTGATCATCGCGGGGCCAAGCCCCTCGGGGAGGCCCGCCTCTCGCAGTCCTTTGAAGGTCGTCAGGTCCGCGCCGCCACAGACCACGAACTCCCATCCTTCCGGCGAACGACGCAGCAAGGTGCGCCCGCCCCGGCCGGACTGAAGCCAGCCGGCCACCGCGTAGTCGCCGGCGAAAGCGACCGAAGGCACCGTGAGCCGCGCGTCCGGACGGTCGAAGACGCCGGCCATGAAATCCCGGACGCCTTGCTCCGCCGACGACCCGCCGACGCCGGCGCAACCCGCGAGGGCCAGCGAGGCGAAGAGCAGACGGACGAAGGCGAAGCGAAGCATCGGAGGTGGTTCAGAAGCTGGCGCGGAGACCGAACTGGTAGGAACGTCCCGGCATCGGATAACCTGCGCGGAAGGAATAATCCTCGTCGAACAGATTCTCCACGGCGACGAAGGCTTCGCCGCGCTGGCCCAGCAGCGGCACCTTGCGGCCGACACGGAGGTTGGCGACGGTGAAACCATCCACGCGGGCGCTGTTCGTCGAGCCGTCGCGACCTTGCTTCAGCACGGTCATGCCCGCCTGACGCTGTCCGTCGAGGCTCACGCTCCAGGCGTCCTGCTGCCAGTTGACGCCGAGCGTGACGCTGTTGGCCGGAGCATAGGGCAGGTCGGCCTTCGTCGAGCTCAAGGTGGTGAGAGCGGCGAAGAGGCTCAGCCCGCCGCCGAGCTGCTGCTGCGCGCTGATTTCGAGGCCTTCGACCTCATAGGAGCCGAGATTGGCGAAGGTGCTGCTCGGCCCGAAGGACATCACATACCGGTTGGCGACCTTGTCGCGGAAGAGCGCCACGTCGAGGGTGGTCTGGCGCGTCGGCGTCCACGTGACGCCCACTTCCTTGTGATCCATGGTCTCCGCCTCCAAGCCACGCCAGCT
>JBILXR010000061.1:0-10649 GCA_044378215.1 Opitutales bacterium | reverse complement strand
CGATGTCACGCAGAGCCTGGAAGTAGGAGACCGACTTCTGGTCGGCGGCGACGGCGGCGTCCTTGTAGCGCTTGACGCGCTCGAGGGCCTCGGCGTGGAGCTTCTCGAATTCGGGCTTCTGCGCGATGACCTGCGTGGGCACGAACTGTTCGAGAGGGGTCGGAGCGATCGGGTGGAACTCGTACCAGGCGACAGCCAAGGCAACGAGGGAGACCGCGATCTTCCAGAACCAGGTCCTGGACGTCATAGTGTCAGGGTAGGCTTAGGGGTGGATGACTTCAGGCCTGGACGACGGCGTCGGCGTCCTTGCCCATGATGGCGGACTTGTGGACGACGAGACGGCCGGAATCGAGTTCGAGGGTGATGCGGTCGTCCTTGATGGAGACCACGCGACCGTAGATACCACCGGCGGCGAGCACCTTATCGCCGACCGACAGCTCGGTCTGAAGCTTTTCGAGCTCCTTCTGGCGCTTGCGCTGGGGAGCGAAGAGCAGGAAGTACATGCCCACGAAGAGAAGGGCGTACATGATCAGGATGCTCCAGCCGCCACCTTGCTCGGCCTGGGGCGCACCGGCGGTAGGCTGAGCCTGTGCTAGTCCCTGAATGACAACAGTTTGGATGATATTCATTGTTCGTATTGTTTGGAAAGGGGTGGGCTGAAGGTCTGGAAATGCGATAATGAGACAAAAAGGCAAGCCCCGGCATCCCCGATTGGCTTTGATTACCCCCTAGGAGCTGTCACTGTGAATAACTCTCCATGAGCACGTCCGACCCGGAGCCGACCGAAGGCTCCTCCCCCGTCAAGCCGCTGACCATGGCGGCCACCATCGCGGCCCTCGGGGTCGTCTTCGGGGACATCGGGACCAGCCCGCTCTACGCCTTCAAAGAATGCCTGCGGGTCAGGGACGCCGAAAACAACATCCTCGGGGCCACCCAGGTCGTCCCGATCCTCTCTCTGATCATCTGGTCGCTGATCTTCGTGGTGATGGTGAAATACGTGCTCCTCGTCATGGAAGCCAACGAGGATGGCGAAGGCGGCATCATGACCTTGGTCTCCCTCGCTTCCTCCAAGGACAAGGATAAGGCCAAACGAAAGCACCGCAACTTCCTGGTGCTACTCGGCGTCTTCGGCGCCGCCCTGCTCTACGGCGACGGGGTCATCACCCCTGCGATCTCGGTCGTCTCCGCCTTGGAAGGCGTCAAGGAAGCCAACGAACGCCTGCACGGGCCGCTCACGGCCGGCTTCCTGAAATACTTCATCCCGACGGCCGCCGTCCTCATCCTCGTCGGCATCTTCTGGCTGCAGAAGATCGGCACCGGGCGCGTCGGCATGTATTTCGGGCCGATTACGATGGTCTGGTTCATCGTCATCGGCGGACTCGGCGTGCTTTCGCTCGCCCTGCATCACGCGGTCCTCGGCGAGATCCTGTGGGCCTTCAACCCCCTGGAAGGCCTGCACTTGCTGACCACCCACCCCGGACTCGGCATCCTGATCCTCGGCGCGGTCTTCCTCTCGGTCACCGGGGCCGAAGCCCTCTACGCGGACATGGGCCACTTCGGCCAGAAACCGATCCGCGCGGCGTGGTGCTTCATCGTCTTCCCTGCCCTCATCCTGAACTACCTCGGCCAAGGCGCGTGGGCCCTCGCCCACCCGGACGCCCTCCTCGAGCCGGGCTTCAACCCGTTCTTCAACATGGCGCCCGGCTGGGCCCAGATCCCGCTGGTCGTCATCGCGACCCTCGCGGCCATCATCGCTTCGCAGGCCCTCATCGCCGGCGCGTTCTCGATCACCATGCAGGCGATCCAGCTGAACTACCTGCCGCGCATGCGCATGACCTACACGTCGGACCAGGAATCCGGCCAGGTCTACGTGCCGGTCATCAACTGGCTGCTCATGATCGGGTCGATCTACCTGGTGCTGCATTACGAGACCTCCGAGAACCTCGCCAGCGCCTACGGCATCGCGGTCAGCCTGACGATGCTGGTCACGACGATCCTCTTCGGGCAATACCTGCGCCACAGGCTCCGCATACCCTCGGCCGGCGCCTACGCCCTGCTCACCCCTTTCATCCTGCTGGAGGTGCTGTTCGTGCTCGGCAACGCGCACAAGGTGCTGCCCAACGGCTGGCTGCCGCTGCTCATCGGCGTCGTGGTCTACTACCTCATGGCCGTCTGGAACAAAGGCCGTATCGCCATGAAGAAGAAGATGAGCGAGGGCGAGGCCGCCGGGGACTTCGAGAACTTCCTGGACAGCGTCGAAGACCGCTTCGTGGCCGGCAAGTTCGCCCGCGTGAAAGGCACGGCGGTCTACCTTGCAGGCTCGACGAAGTCCGTCCCGATGGCGCTGGCCCACAACCTCAAGCATAACCGCGCCCTTCATGACCATATCATCGTGGTGACGCTCAAGGTCGACGAAGACCGTGCGATCGTACCCGAGCAGGAGCGCGTGAATTTCCACACCCGCGGACCGAAATTCTGCAAGGTCGACAGCCACGAGGAGTTTCCCTCCGTACTCAGCGTGACCGGACGCTTCGGCTTCCGCGAGAAACAGAACGTGTTCCCGGTGCTCGACGCGGCCTACCGCGAACTCGCCATCAACCCCAATCCGCTCGAGACCACCTACTTCCTGAGCCGCGAGACCATCGTCCGCGCGACGACGGGCTTCTCGCTCAACGCCGTTCAGGAAAAGCTCTTCGAAGTGCTCAACCGCAACTCCTTGTCCGCGACGGCCTACTTCAACCTGCCGCCCGGCCGCGTGGTCGAGCTCGGCATGCAGGTCGAGCTCTGAGCCCTCATTTCGGCGCGGTGACCTTGAAGACGAACGCCTGCTTGCAGGGGTGATTCTCTTCGTCGGCCATCTCGCGCGGGGTGGTGATCACGCAGACGCCGCCAAGTTGCTCCCATGGCAGGAAATCCGCCCAACCCAGCAAGGTGATGATCGAACCGGACTGTGGACGGAGCACCCGCGAACGGACCTGCGGACCGGGCCAGCCGTAGCTGATGAGATACGTCGCGCGGCCGTCGGCCGAACGCGTGAAACGGAACCCCCCCTCCCGCGATATGGAAGCGGGACGGACTTCCAGGACCGCCTCGCCGTTCACGTCCAGCCACTCCTCGACGTAGACGAACTGGGCCGTGCTGGCCTCGTCCACGGGGTCGAGGTTATGATATCTTCCAGCGATGCTCCGCCCAGCGGCGGCGTCCTCGATCAGCTCGGCGACGCGGTCTTCGGCCGTCGACGGAACCACGGCGCAGCCTCCGAGGAGAAGCGCGAGACCCAAGGCTGCGAGAGTGCGGGCAGCCATGGCGAGGCGGCTTACTTGGCCGCCTTGCTCTTGGCGATCAGGTCGTAGAAACGGTCGAACAGCACGTCGGCGTCGTTCGGACCAGGGCCGGCTTCCGGGTGATACTGGACGGAGAAGACGGGCTTATCCTTGAGACGCAGGCCGGAGACGGTGTCGTCGTTCAGATTGACCTCGGTGACGACCGCGCCGCAGCGCTCCAGGTCTTCGCGCTGGGAGGCGAAACCGTGGTTCTGGGCGGTGATGGACACGCGGTCCTCTTCGGTGTTCTTGACGGGCTGATTACCGCCGCGGTGGCCGAACTTCAGCTTGTAGGTCGAAGCGCCGATGGCGTGCGTGATGATCTGGTGACCGAGACAGATGCCGAAGACCGGGTAGGTCTTGATGAGATCGGCCACGGCTTCGTGGGCATACTTCAGGGCGGCGGGGTCTCCGGGGCCGTTGGACAGGAAGACGCCGTCGGGATTGAAGGCGCGGATCTCGGCGGCCGGGGTGCGGGCCGGGAAGACGTGGACGTCGAAGCCGGAAGCGACGAGGCGGCGGAAGATCGAGGTCTTGGCGCCGAAGTCATAGGCCGCGATGCGATACTTGGTCGAACGACCCTTCGGCTTGTTGAGGTGGGTGCCCGGCACGGTGAAGGACTCGCAGTCGCCAGCGACGGCGTTGTAGTGATAAGGAGCCTTGCAGGTGACGTCCTTGACGAAGTCGGCGCCGACGGTGCCAGTCCAGGCACGGGCGCGCTTGAGGGCTTCTTCGTCGCTGATGCCTTCGGTGGAAAGGCAGGCCTTCATCACGCCGGCGGAACGTAGCTTCTTGGTGAGGGTGCGGGTGTCGACGCCCTCGATACCAGGGATGCCATACTTGGCGAGCCAGCTGCTCAGGTCGGTGGTGGCGCGCCAGTTCGAGACGATCGGTGAAAGGTCGCGGACGACGAAACCGGCGACGTGCGGACGCGCGGATTCGCAGTCGTCTTCGTTGACGCCGTAGTTGCCGATCTGCGGAGTCGTCATGGTGACGATCTGGCCGAAGTAGGAAGGGTCGGTGAGGATCTCCTGGTAGCCGGTCATGCTCGTATTGAACACGACTTCGCCGCAGAGGCTGGCCGAAGCTCCGAACGCCCTGCCCCGAAGAATGGTTCCATCTTCAAGAGCGAGCACGGCAGGTCGGTTCATGAGGTCGTTTTGAATGAGGGTTCCGCCCCCGTGTGAAGCAAAAAAAGTTCCCATCCGAAGATAGTACCGACCGCGGGGTCGGACCTGCGACCGGCGGACTGGCGCGGAACCTCAGAAACCCTTGCCGACATCGCCACCCAAGGGGGCCGGCGGACGGGCGCGGGGGTCCAAGGCATCGGCCGAATAGGGCTTATGGACCTGCCAGCCAGCCCGGTAAGGCGCCCCACCCTGCTTCACCTGCTCGGTGATCGTGCGTAAGACGGCCGGATCGGCCCGACAAGACCACTCGGGGTGCAGCCAGACGTTGGGGCTGACCCACTTGCCGCCGACGGCCTCAGTCCAGCGGGTGATGCTGTCAGGGGCTTCGACGATGAGTTTGACCTCATCCGCCCGGGCCAAGGACTCGGCTAGAGGCAGTTTAGCCCATTTCGGGCTGACGGTCACCCAGGCGAAGCCCGGGGCGATGACGTAGGCACCACAGGTCTCGAGGTGGACCTTGAGGCCGACCAAAGCCATGGCGGCTAACAGCGGCTCGAGGTCATGGATGCAAGGCTCGCCGCCGGTCAGGACGACGAACTCGGGACGGGCGGCGGCAGCTTCGGCGGCAAGTTCCGCCGGGGAGGCCTTGCGGACCTGCTTCGGGACGAACTGAGGATGCCAAGTGGAAGCCGAATCGCACCAGGCGCACTTCACCGGGCAACCTTGCAGGCGGATGAAGAAGGCCTTGCGGCCCAGATGCACCCCTTCCCCCTGCCAACTGAGGAACGTCTCATTGACGGGGTAGAGGTCGGCCATGGTCAGACCTTCGGCTGGTAGCTCGCCTTGTTCTTGGTGTCCTCGTGCAGGATGATCTGCCGGACCCAGGCGCGACCGCCGGTCTCCTTACGCACCATCGGGTCGAAGGTCTCGAACAGGAACTGCGCGATGCCTTCGGTGGAGACGGAATCGATGACGAGCGGACGGAAAAGCTTCGGGTAATCCTGCAGGAGCTTCTCGCGGACGGGATCCGTCTTGGCGAAGAGGCACGCGTGATCGAGGTGGTCGGCAATCCAGGTCTTCAAGAAACCCAGGCCGCCGAAGTCGACGACGAAACCACGCTCGTCGAGACGCTCGCAGCCGAACTCGATCTCGATGCCCCAGTTATGCCCGTGCAGGAAGGAGCAATGACCGTCATGCCGATGCTGCCGGTGGGCGAACGGAATGTCGCGGTAGGTCTTGCTGCAGGTGAACATGGGACGACCAGAGATAGGAGGGCGGAAGGCCCGGTCGCAAGGAAGATGCGGACCCGCCCCGCCGGAAAACAGCCAAAAAAGAGGCCTGACGTATCCTCATACGTCAGGCCTCGGAAGGCGTTGAAGCAGAACCGGCTTAGAACGAGTGCGACAGGCCGACAGACCAGATCTCGCTCGAGTGGACTGGATTGACCTCGGTGCCGTTCAAGCGGGTCGCCATGTTATTGTTCTTCAGCGGGGTGCTGTAGAACAGGTAAGCGCTCGTCTTCACCCCGAGCTGATAGGTCAGGCCCGCGGCGATGTGCGTCGAGAACGCCGCGCTCTCGAGGTCTTCGGCGTAGGCGGTGAAGCCGGCGGCATTCATGGTATTCTTGTCGCGGAACTGGCGGATGGCCGTGGTCTGGAGCGAGAACTTCAACGATTCCGTCCAGTCATAACGCGCGCCGAGCGTTCCGGTCAACGTGGTCCCCGGACGGAAGTTCGGGTCAGAAGCCACCGCGCCCTGCGCTCCGACCTGCCAGAAGAACCAAGGATGGTCCGCATCAGCCGCATATTCGCGACGGATCGCGAGCATCAGGTCGGTCGAACCGGTACCGGGCTGCAGGTAGCGGCGCGAGACGTTCAACGTGAGATCATCCTCACCGGTCGGCAGCTTCACGCCGGCGATCACGGTGTAGTCAGACCACTTGAAGCGGGTCGAGACGGCGATATCACCGAGGCCGCTGACGTCCTGACTGGTGTTGACCGGATTCGGATTAAGCAACGTCGGCGTGATGTTGGAACGAATCGTCCGATCGACGCGCGGGATCGAGAGCGACCAGACCTGGCCGGCGAAGTTGGTCTCGAGCGTGCTGGTGATGTTGCGGTGCACCGCGAAGAAGTGCGCATGCGCGTCGTTGTTGCGGCGGTTCTGGTCGACGTAGTCATAACGGACATCAAACGTGAACGGGCTGGTGGCCGCCGCGGGACGATCCAAGAGGTTGTCGACCGGAACACGGACGCAGCCGCACGGACAGGCCTGGGCTTCGGTGTAGGCACCGAGGGCGAGGAGAGAGAGAAGAGCGGCACGTGTGGTGCGCCCAGAGAGGAAGGAAGTTTTCATGATGCTGTCTTTTGAGTGTCACCGACGCGGGTGTGGCGGTCTGCGCAGGCGACGATGCGCACCAGATGGGTGCGACTTGAGTGAGGGAGTGAGCCACGCGCCGGCCGAACTAACCGCGACCGGCAACGGTGATCAACCGCGCAGCCGAGGGGGCGGTACCGGCACCTCGCCGGCCCGGATCAGCCCGACTGCATCCGTCGGGCGGGCATGCTCCCGGCCTTGAAAATCCTGCGCCCCGATGACCACAAGGACGTCGACGGAGGTATCCGCCTTGGCCTTCGTCTTCGCGGCATCGTCTTTCGCCAGAGGCTGTTGCTCGCTCTGCTTACGTCCGTCCTGGGCGACCTTACACATCGCGCAAGGGGCGTCCGCCAAGGCCTTGGTGACTGCCGCGCCGACGGAACGCTCCGCGGCGTTCTCGACGGACATCTTCGTCCAAGCGACGACCTGCAGGAGGTCCCACGACAGACCGGACGCAGCCAACCACGCCACGAGGGCGAGCCAGGCGATAGGTTGGCGGAGACGACGCACGAAGAACTAACGTGCAGGATGAGCCGGACCTTCAATCCAATTCCCGACCCTCCGACCGGGTCTTACGTCCGCTTATCGGGAGAATAAGCCTACCCGACGTAAGCGGTCGGATCAACCACGCCGGCGCGAAGGAAAGCTTCCTTACGCTCCACGCAGGTGCCGCACTTACCGCAATGCCGATCGCCACCGACATAACAGGACCACGTCAGGGCGAAAGGCACGCCTAGCTCGACGCCGCGACGGACGATGGCGGTCTTATCCATGCCGACGAACGGACGTTCCAGCGAGACTTCATGCCAGTCGGCGAGCCGGATGGCCTTGTCCAAAGCATCGGCGAACGCCGGCCGGCAATCGGGATAGATCGCGTGGTCGCCCCCGTGGGCGCCGTAAGCGACGGAAGAAACCTTGAGTGACATCGCCCAAGCCGCGGCGGTCGCGATGAGCAGCATGTTGCGGTTCGGCACGACGGTGGCCTTCATGCTGGCCTCCTCGTAGTGACCTTCGGGGACGTCGATATGGGAATCCGTCAGGGCGTTGGCCCCAAAGAGCGGAGTCAGCCCGCGGAGGTCGGCGATACGATGCGGGACCTTATAATGGGCGCAGATCTCGGCGGCGGCGACGAGTTCGCGGCGATGGCGCTGGCCGTAATCGACCGACAGCGCGTGCACTTTCCTGCCCTCGGCCAACAGGTGGGCCAAGAGCACGGTGGAATCCATCCCACCGGAGTGAATGATGACGGTGCGCTTCATCTCCGGCGAAGTTGGACGCAGACGACCCCGAGGGCGAGTCCGTTAATCGCGGACGCGCAGCTTGGCGCCGAGCTTGTCGAGATGCGAGACCGCCACGGCCTCGCCGACCCGCATGGCGGCGGACTCCTTGCGATTGCCGTCGCGCAGGCCGGAAAGGTGCAGCCAGCCGTGGGCGACGTAGAGACGCAGCTCGGTGGCCAGCGTAACGCCGTGTTCTTTGGCGGCGCGGCGGGCCTGGTCGATGTTCACGCAGATCTCGCCCGCGAAAGGTTCACCCGGGTGCTCTTCGCCGACGAAAGTGATGACGTCGGTCACCGTCGGATCGCCGAGGAATTCGTCGTGCAGCTTGGCCGTCTCCTTGTCGCCGAGGAAGGCGATCGAAAGGGAGCCTTCCGGGCAACGGTAGCCCTTCAGCTTATCCAAGGCATGGACGACACGCTGGACCGAAACCGCGGAGACCTTGGTCTTCGCGTGACGGACGGAGACGTCGACGACGCGGCTCATGCGGCGCCGATGGCGGGCTTGAGGCGCGCCCAGAGCTCGGCGAGCGCCTGCGGCAGGACGCGGGTGTCGCCGATGACCGGCATGAAGTTGTGATCACCATCCCAACGGGGCACGATGTGGAAATGCAGGTGTGTCGGGATGCCCGCGCCGGCGGCCTTGCCGATATTGAGCCCCATATTGAAGCCCGCGGGGCTCATGACCTTCTGGAGGACCGCCTGGCAGCGCACCAGCAGGTCCATCATCTCGGCGCGCTCTTCGGCGGTGAGGTCGGCCAACTCGCCGACTTCGCGGTTCGGCAGCACCATCAGGTGGCCGGGATTGTAAGGAGAGTTGTTGAGGATGACGAAGCAGTGGCGGCCGCGGTGCAGGATCAGATTAGCCTCGTCGTCATCGGCCGCGAGCAAGGCCGCGAAAGGACTTCCGGCGCCGGGCTCCTTGCGGGTGCGGATGTACTGGATGCGCCAGTGCGGATGGAGCTGCTCGGACATCGGCTCAGGAGGCGAAGCCCTTGGGCCGGGCGAGATGCCAATGGCACGCCGTCAGCACGATGCTGTCGAGCGTATCGTAACGTGGGACCCAGCCGAGTTCACGGCGGACCTTGGAAGCATCAGCGTACAGGGCGGGCGGATCGCCTTCGCGACGCTCGGCGAACTCATGCGGGACCGGGCGTCCGAGGATGCGCGCCACGCTGGCGATGACCTCCTTGACCGAGTACGGCGTGCCCGTGCCGAGGTTATAAAATAAGGCCTGTCCAGGCTGACCCAGTTTCGGGAGCACGTCGAGATGGGCGCGGGAAAGGTCGTCCACATGCACGTAGTCCCGCAGGCAGGTGCCGTCGGGCGTCGGGTAATCCGTACCGAAGACCTTGAGCGGCGGACGGCGGCCCAGGGCGGCGGCGATGGCGAGCGGGATGAGGTGCGTCTCTGGCGAGTGGTCTTCGCCGATCATCCCATCGGGGGAAGCCCCGGCGGCGTTGAAATAACGGAAGGCGGCGAAACTCAAGCCATGCGAGCCGGCGAGCTCACGCAGGCGTTTTTCGACCGCAAGTTTGGTGGCGCCGTAAGGATTGATCGGCTGCTGCGGCAGGTCTTCCGTCATCGGCATCCGCTCCGGGACGCCGTAAGTCGCGCAGGTGCTGGAGAAGACGAGCTGCTTGACGCCCTCGGCGAGCATCGCTTGGAGCAGCCCATCGGTGCGGACCACGTTGTTCTCGTGGTAACGCTCCGGCTGCTGGACGGACTCGCCGACGTTCGTGAGGGCCGCGAAATCGATGACGACCTCGGCACCGGTCTCGCGCAGGGCGGCACGGACGGCGGCCTGATCACCCATGTCGGCGCGATAAAGCTTCACCCCTGCCGGGACCGACTCCGCGTGGCCATAGGAAAGGTCGTCCAACACGGCGACCAAGTGCCCGGCGGCCTTAGCCTGCCGGACGCAATGACTGCCGATGTAGCCGGCACCGCCCACTACGAGCACTTTCATGAAGGCAGATAACCCCCGCCGAAGGGCTTAGGCAAGCGGGATAGGGTCGCCGGACGCTCCAAATCCTTGCCAGCGCCGTCCCGAACCTCCTATCTGCACGCATTCATGGACACTTCGGAAACAAAACCCGGCAGCTACGACTTCCCCGCCTTCGAACAGAAGTGGCAGGCCGCCTGGAAAGCCGGCGCCACTTTCCGCACCGAGCCGATCTCCTGCGGTAAGCCGAAGTACTACGTCCTGGACATGTTCCCCTACCCCTCCGGCGCCGGCCTGCACATCGGCCACCCGGAAGGCTACACCGCTTCGGACATCCTCGCCCGCTATAAGAAGGCCAACGGCTTCAACGTCCTCCACCCGATGGGCTGGGACGCCTTCGGCCTGCCCGCCGAACAGCACGCGATCGCCACCGGCGAGCACCCCGCCGTCCAGACCAAGCGTAACATCGACAACTTCCGTCGCCAGCTGCAGATGCTCGGCTTCGCCATCGACTGGGACCGCGAGCTCTCCACCACCGACGAGAACTACTTCCGCTGGACGCAGTGGATCTTCCTCAAGCTCTTCCGCCACGGCCTCGC
>JBILXR010000215.1:0-3045 GCA_044378215.1 Opitutales bacterium | reverse complement strand
AGGCTGACTTCTTCGAGCACGGCCCGTCGCGACTGCGCCCGCTGACGATGACCGACGTCGCCAAGGAGATGGGCGTGCACGAGACGACCGTCGGACGAGCCGCGGCCAACAAGTGGATGCTCACGCCGCATGGCCTCCGCGAATTCCGCTGGTTCTTCACGTCCGGCGTCGCGACTTCCGACGGCGGCACCGTCGCCCAGGAAGGCGTGCAGGAGCTGATCGCCGACATCCTCGCCCGCGAGAACCCCGCTGAGCCGCTGGCCGACGAGGCCATCACCGCCGAACTGCGTAAGCGCGGCGTCCAGATCGCCCGCCGCACCGTCGCGAAATATCGCGAAGCGCTGGGCCAGCCTTCGGCGCACATGCGCCGCAAGCGTCTCTGATCAGGCGAGCCGGCTGAGGACGGAGTCCCAGCCGAAGTTCGCCATGTCGGGGAAAAGGAACTGTACGCCCGCGGTCCGGCCGTCGGGCAGGCGCGCGGGCGCGACGACGAGCGGCAGGCCCGCGAGCGAGGCCGGCGCGTTGAGCGCGAGGAGGCGTCGGCGGTGGGCGTCATCCGCGTCGGCCTTGCTCACCGCGCCTCCGAAGGTCGCGGGCAAGGCGATGAAGTGATGGCGGCGGAAGATCGTGCGGAAAGCGTCGGCGATCCGCGCGCGCGCCGCCTCGGCCGTGCGGAGTTCGTCGTAGGTACGACGACGGCCGGCGTCGAGGCGCGCCCAGACGACCGGATCGTATTCGGCGCGGCGGCGTTCGAGCCAGCCGGCATGGACCCGCGCGGCGGCGTGGCCCCCCAGGACCGGATGGACGTCGGCCGCGTCCGCGCAGGCCAGGCGTAGCAAGGTCGCGGCAGCCACGTCTTCTTGGGCGCCCGCCTTGAGCGCGACGTCGCGCATGGCGGCGAGGTCGGCCGCGGGGATGCCCAGGCCGAGGTCGCCGGCCCAGAGGCCGGCGCCCGCGGGCGGGGCTTCGCCGAGCACGGCGGCGGAGACCTGACGGAGGTCGCCGGCCGAGCGGGCGATCCAGCCTTGGGTGTCATAGCCCGGCGAAAGCGGGAAGATGTCGCCGACAGGTGCGACGTCGGGCGAGAGGCGCAGGCCCCAGACGCCGCAGTAGCCGCAAGGGACGCGGATCGAGCCAGCCGTATCGGTCGCGAGCGCGAAGGGCACGAGACCGCGGGCGACGGCGAAGGCTGACCCGGAGCTGGAGCCACCCGCGAGCAAGTCAGGGCGCGTCGGATGCGGGCAATCGCCGTAGTGCGGGTTCTCGCCGCTCAGCCCGAAGGCGAACTCATTGAGCTGCGTGCGACCGCACTCGATGGCGCCGGCGTCGGCTTCGAAGGCCGCGGGCAGCGAGGATGTCGCCCGCGCGGCGCCGATCTCCTGCGGGAGGAACGTCGAGCCCGCGAAGGTCGGTTCGTTCTGGCGGAAATAAAGGTCCTTCGTCAGGAAGGGTACGCCACCGAGGGCCGACTCGCGCAAAGGCCAGGCTTCCTCGAAGCGGCGCGTCAGCGTGCGCGTGTCGGGCAGGCCGCACAGGGCCGCCCGTTGCTCCGCGGGGGCCATCTCCGCCAGCTTGAGCAGGAAAGCTTCCGCCGCCATACGCGGACCGCGCGTGAGCGTGAACTCGCGCCAGTCTTCGACGGACTGCGGCAGCAGGGTCACAGCGCGAGCGGGACGCCCGGTTCGGGGTCGTGCACGCGGGTGCCGGGCAGGGCGGCCGCGAGGGTCTCCTTCATCCACGCGCGCGCGGGCGGATCGCCGTGCGTCAGGACGATGTCCTTCGGCGAGACGGATTTCGCGAAGTCGACGAGTTCCTCGCGGTCGGCGTGGCCGCTGAGGTGGAAGCGTTCGACCTTGGCGCGCAGGGTCGCGGTATGGTCGAGGGTCTTGAATTTGAATTCACCGCCGGGGTTCATGCCGATGAGTTCGCCGCCCGGGGTCTCCGGATCGCAGTAGCCGACGAAGAACACCGCGTTCTCCTCGTGGTCGAGCATGTTCGCGGCGACGCGCCAGGCGGGCGTCTTCTCGACGAGCATGCCGCTCGAAAGGAGGTAGATGCCGCGTTCGGGCATGTTCTTGCCCGGCTGCACGTATTTGCGTGAGAGGGGCAGGATGCCGAGGTCGCGGAGGACCTGACGGCTGAACTTCACCTGCTTCGTCTTACGGCTCGCTTCGTCGAGGTAGTCGCAGAGGTCGAGGCCGAGGCCGGAACAGAAGATCGGCACGTCGGCCAGATTGCCCGCATCGGCGGCTTCCTGGAGCAGCAGCAGGATCTCCTGCATGCGGCCGAAGGCGAAGGCCGGGAGCAGCACCGAGCCGCCCTCGTCGCAGACTTCGTTGATCGCCTTGATGAGACGCTGCTCTTCCTTGCCGCGGTTGAACGACGGGGCCGTCGCCGTGGCCCCGCGCGTGCATTCCATCACCAGCGTATCGACCGGCGTGCGCGGGAAATTGGCGCCGGCGACCGTGCGCTGGGCCTGGAAATGGACGTCCCCGGTGAAGAAGTGCTTCTGCTTGCGGTGTTCGACGAGGCAGCCGACCGCGCCGGCCACGTGGCCCGCGAGATGGAAGGAGAGAGCGACCTCTTCGCCGCCGCGGCCGATGATGCGCGGGTTGGCCAGGGGCACCGCCGCGAGGGCGTGCTCGACGCGTTCGACGTCGGTCTCGACGTAGAGCGGGTAGTCCTGGTTGCCGGTCTCCTCGCGCTGGCGCTTCATCACTTGGATGGAGTTGCTTAGCAGGCGGCGGACGAAGAGCGTCGTGGCGCCCGACGCATAGACGCGGGCCGCCGGGTGCTGCTTGAGCAGGAGCGGGAGCGAGCCGAGGTGGTCGAGGTGGCAGTGCGTGAGGATCACGCCGTCGACCGAGCCCTGGATCTTGTCGATCTGCGGGAGCGCCTTGCGCCCGTCGAGCTTGGGGTGGAGGCCGCAGTCGAACACCAGCCGCAGGCCGCCGAATTCGGCGAGCATGCAGTTGGCGCCGATTTCACGGCCGGAGTTGAGGTCGGTAAGTCGCATCAGGAAGGGTCGGGCGGGGGCGTCATCGC
>JBILXR010000214.1:0-3049 GCA_044378215.1 Opitutales bacterium | reverse complement strand
AGACCGGAATATATGCTGCGGTTATATGTCCCCAGCTAACTATCCGGTCTCCCTTTGCTGCCCCCTTTGAGTGCTGCCTCTGTCTCGAGGTAGGGATGACCGGCCCGGTCATCCATGGGCGCGCGGGCCGCACGCCCCTGCCTTTGAATGTCGCGGGGTAGGGCCGAGCAACCTTGCTCGGACGCGACTGCTTACTTGCCGGAGCCGACGTATTCCTGGCGGTCGACGTCGCCGCTCTTGTCCTTGTCGAACTTCACGAAGTTCTTGGCGGCCTGCTCGGGGTCGCTCTGGCGGAGCATGAATTCTTCCTTGTTCAGCTTGCCGTCCTTGTTCGCGTCGCGGCCGTCGAACATGGCTCCACGGTCCTTGGTCGCTCCGGTCTTGGGCGCGGGGTTCTCGGCGGGCTTGGTCTTGCCTTTTTTGCCCTTCGGCCCGGCGGTGTTCTCGGCGGTCGCGGGGGCGATGGGTGGCGGCAGGAACTTCGTGAGACGCGCGATGACCTCAGCATGCTCGTCCTTGGTCGCGACGTTGACGGTCTCGTGAGGATCGTTGGCTTCGTCGTAGAGCTCGGTCGCGTGGATGGAGTTATCCTTGCGGTCGCGCCAGAGCGTCAGGCGCCAGCGGTCGTCGCGGATGCTGTAACCCATCAGCGACTTGCCGGCATCATTACGCGGATACTGGCTGATGGCGACGGGACGCACCCGGGCGGAGGCGTCGTCCAGGACCGGCTTGAGGCTCACGCCTTCGACGTCCTTGGGCTTGGGCAGTCCGCACGCGTCGGCGAGGGTGGGGTAGATGTCGATGAATTCGGCGAGCGAGGCGCTCTTGCGGCCGGGTTCCTTCTGGCCGGGCATGCTGATCAGCAAGGGCGCGCGCGCCGAGACTTCGAAGTTGGTGTGCTTGTGCCAAAGGCCGTGCTCGCCGAGCTGCCAGCCGTGGTCCCCCCAGAGGACGATGACGGTGCTGTCCGCGAGTCCTTCCTTCTCGAGCGCGTCGAGGACGATCCCGACTTGGGCGTCCATGTAGCTGATGGCGGCGTAGTAGCCGTGACGGAGCGTCCGGGCGAGGTCCGCGGGGACGGGGTCCACGTCCGGGATCCCGGCGTAGCTCTTGAGTTCGCCGTTGGTATGACCGACGAAACCCGGGGCGCCGGCGGGAAGTTTCTGGAAGGCGGGGACGTAGATTTCCGCCGGGTCGTAAAGGTCCCAATATTTCTTGGGCGCGACGAACGGGAGGTGCGGCTTGGCCATGCCGACCGCCAGGAAGAAGGGCTTCCCCTTCTGTTTCAGTTCGGCGAGGGTCTTCGCGGCGAGACGCGAGGTCTTGCCGTCGGTGTAGGTGTCGTCCGGGACGTCGGCCGATTCGTAGGCCGGACCGCGGGCGCGACCCTTCTTGTCGATGTTGGCCGGATCGGCCGCCAGCTTGAGCGCCGCTTCGGAGGCGTAGGCCGGAGCCTTGGGCGTCTGCCAGGGCACCGACCAGCTGGGGGCGTCATCATAGCCGCCATGGAAGATCTTGCCCATGCCTTGGCTGTGGTAGCCATGGTTCTTGAAATATTGCGCGACGGTCACGGCGTCCGGCAGGGCGGTCCGGAAGTGCGTGTCGAGATCCCAGACGCGGGTGGCGTCCGGACGTCGGCCAGTCATGAGCGACGAACGCGAGGGGCTGCACACGGCCTGCTGGCAGTAGGCCCGGTCGAACGTCGTGCCCCTCGCCGCGATCCGATCCATGTTCGGGGTCTTGATCAGCTTGCTCCCTGAGGCGTTGATCTCGGGCCGCAGGTCATCGACCGCGATGAACAGGACATTGAGTGGCTTCGTTTCGGCGGCGGACAAGGCGGCGCAGAAACAACCGAGGACCAGAAGGGCAAGGAGACGCATGGGGATATCTCATGACAACCCCCGTATGGCCTCAAGGTTGCAATGATTCGAACGGGTATCGAGGTAGGGACAGCACCACGTGCTGTCCTGGTCGCCATGCCTTGGTTAGGGTCGGGACCGCGTCACGACATAGCTCTGGCTAAACCATTCTCAGGTCCCGGGTCTCGGCCTTCAGGTTTCGGGTTCGGGTATTCAGCATCAGGTGCAGGTTCGGGCCCGCACCCGTACCCCAAACCAGAAGACCCGCACCTGGCTCCCGATCGCCGAGACCTGAGACCCGAGGATGCCGCTACAGCGCTCAAAGGGAAACCGGAGACCGGAATATTACCTGCGGTCATGAATCCCTAGCTAACTATCCGGTTTCCCTTTGCTGCCCCGATTGAGCACCATGTTCTGTCTCGAGGTAGGGATGACCGGCTCGGTCATCCACGGGCGCGCGGGCCGCACGCCCCTACCAATCATCCGGTCTCCCTATGGTGCCCCCTTTGAGTTTTGAATCTAACCTTTGCACTTTTGCACAGGAGCTCCGCTCCGATTTGCACCTTTGCACGGTGTGTTAGTTCCCATGCCCACGTGTCACCGTGTCAACTTGCCCCCTCTCATCGCCGCCTTACTTATCAGCGGCGATCATCTCCCATCCCTTGCGATAATTTTTCGTCAGCAACGCTTCGGCCTCAGGCTTGCCCGGGAACTTCATGGCGGCGGCATCCCAGTCGAGCTTCACGCCGCTGTGGCGCGAGGCGACGTTGCCGAGCTGCACGGCTTCGGTCAGCGGGCCGGCATAAGCGAAATTATCCGTGGTCTCGTGGCCGTCGACGATCGCGTCCACCCACGCATGGTAATGGCTCGAACCTTCGACGAAGTCCGCGAGGTCGACCGCGACTTTATCCATGGGCTTATCCTTGGCGCGGGCTCGTCGGGCGAGTTCCCCGGGGTTGAGGTTCTTGCCGAATTTCTCCTCGGGGAAGAGCGAGGGTAGCGCGTAGTGAGGGAGCAGCATGACGCCTTCTTCGCCGATGAAGATCGATCCGGTCGGGGGGAGTTTCTTGCCGGCCGGCATCTGTGCGAGCGCGAGGTCGGGCAGGCGGCCGCCGTCATACCAGGTGACCTTGATGGTGTCGCCCTTGGTGTATTCCGTGCCGGCGAAGGTCCACTCGATGGTCTGTTCG
>JBILXR010000213.1:0-3107 GCA_044378215.1 Opitutales bacterium | reverse complement strand
CGGCCGCGAAGCCAACGCCACCTACGGCGAAACGCTCAACGGCGTGCAGGTCGGCCATGCGCGCTCCCACCAGTTCAAGGTCGAGGTTGACCCTTACGTGAAGAAAGGCGATCCCTCGAGCGGCCTCTTGCCTGGTATCGAGAAAGAAATCCCCGGCCCGGATGGATCCGGCGACCGCAAGGTCCAGGCCTATAACTTCCGCATGTGCACGACGGACGTCCCGGAGAACCGCCGCGACTGGGAGAAGCCGGCCAACTACGACGAGCGCTGGTATGAACTGGCCCTCCGCAACGTCGAAGCGGGCGAAGACCGTAACTCCTGGGCGCCGACGCCGATGCCCAACCGTAAGACGGACACGAATAACAACTTCGCGATCAGCACCGACTTCATCGGCCAGAACTGGGATTACGCCGACGCCGACTACGCCACCCGCGCCAAGATCTGGCAGGCCCACGAAGACTGGCAGAAGGGCCTGATGTGGACCTATGCCCATCACCCGCGCGTGCCGGAGAAGATGCGCCTGACCTTCCAGCGGCTCGGCCTCGCGAAAGATGAATTCAAGGACAATGGCAACTGGCCACGCCAGCTCTACGTCCGCGAAGCCCGCCGCATGGTCTCCGACTACGTGATGTCCGAGAAGAACTGCCGCCGCACGGAGATCATCGACGACTCCGTCGGCATGGGCGCCTACCAGATGGACTCGCACCACATCCAGCGCTTCGTCACCAAGGAAGGCTTCGTGCGTAATGAGGGCGACGTCCAGGTCGGCAGCAAACCCTACCCCGTCAGCTACCGGAGCATCCGCCCCCGCGCGTCCGAATGCACCAACCTGCTCGTGCCGGTCTGCCTGAGCGCCAGCCACATCGCCTATGGTTCGATCCGCATGGAGCCGGTCTTCATGGTCATGGGCCAGTCCGCCGCCACCGCCGCCGGCCTCGCCATCGAACGGGGCACGACCGTGCAATCAGTCGACTATGATGCGCTCAAGGAACGTCTCCTCGCCGCCGGCCAGGTCCTCGACCTCATCCCGACCGCCGCGACGGGCGGTGCCCATGGCGTGGACAAGGCGAAGCTCGCGGGTGTCGTGCTGGATGACACCGCGGCCGCGCTCAAGGGCTTCGACTCGATGGGCCACACCAGCCCTCGCTATGTCGGCGACGGTTATCGCCATGACGGAAACAGCGAGAAAGGCGCGATGACCGCCCGCTACGCCCCCACCCTCCCCGCCGCCGGCACCTACCGCGTTGCGATCTCCTATAGTATGAACGGCAACCGCGCCACGAACGTCCCGGTGACGATCCATCACGCCAACGGCGAAGCCAAGGTCCTCGTGAACCAGAAGCTTAAGCCCGCCGTCGACGGCCTCTTCCATGTCGTCGGCACCTTCGAATTCAGCGCCGGTCAGGCAGACTGGGTCGAGATCGGCAACGCCGGCACCGACGGCCACGTGGTCATTGACGCCGTGCAGTGGCTCCCGGCCAAGCGCTGAGAACCTGCCCCTGCCAATTGCCGAAAATCGGAACCTACGCGCCTGAATCGCGCGTAGCCAAGCGAGGGCCTACGTCGATAAGATCGGCACGTACCCGATGAAGCCGCTCACCTTCCTCAGCCTGCTGCTCAGTTCGTTGCTTCCGCTCCTGGCGGCAGAAACAAAAAAGCCGAACATCCTGTTCATCGTCGCCGACGACCTCGGCTACGGCGAGCTAGGGTGCTATGGCGGCAATGGCATTCCGACACCCAACATCGACCGGCTCATCACCAAGGGAGCGCGCTTCACGGACGGCTACGTCACGGCTCCTTTCTGCGCCGCGTCCCGCGCCGCGTTGCTGACCGGCCGCTATCAGACGAGCTTCGGTTTCGAGTTCAATCCGATCGGCAGCAAGAACCTGGAACCCGGCATCGGCCTGCCCGTCGGCATCCCGACCGTCGCCGATCGCCTGCGCGCCGCAGGCTACCGCACGAGCCTCGTCGGCAAATGGCACCTGGGCGGCACCGCCCCCTTCCACCCGCAGCGGCGAGGCTTCTCCGAATTCTTCGGCTTCCTCCACGAAGGACGCTACTTCGAGCCTGAAATCGGAAAGGGCAACACCACCTGGCTGCGTCGGAAGAACCTACCCGACGGCGCCACGGGCCGATGGACCTCTCCGGACGGCCGCCTGATCGAGAGCGATCACCTGAAGTCCGACGAACCGGAATACAACAAGGACAACCCGATGATGCGCGGCGACAAGGCCATCGAGGAACCGAGTAATCTCACCGATGCGTTCACGCGCGAGGCGATGGATTTCTTCGACCGCTCGAAGGAGAAACCTTTCTTCCTCTATCTCGCCTACAACGCCGTCCACAGCCCGATGCAGGGAACCGACGCCCACATGGCCCGCTTCAAGGACATCCCCGACGTGCAACGCCGCATCTTCGCCGCGATGCTCACGCACCTCGACGAATCCGTGGGCAAGCTCCTGTCCAAGCTCGACGCCAACGGCCAGACTGAGAACACGGTCATCGTCTTCCTCAGCGACAACGGCGGCCCCACGCGCGAGCTGACGTCAAGCAACCATCCCCTCCGCGGCGAAAAAGGCCAGCTGCTTGAAGGCGGTATCCGTGTGCCGTATGCGGTGACCTGGCCCGGCGTGACGAAGCCGGGAACGGTCATCAAGACGCCCGCCATCACCACCGACCTCACCGCCATGGCCCTCGCCGCCGCCGGCATCGCGACCCCGGCCGATGCCGACGGCAAAGACCTCCGCAACCTGCTGACGAATCCTGAGGTCGGACCGCTCCACGAGACGCTCTACTGGCGGGTCGGCAAGAGCGGAGCCCTCCGATCCGGGAAGTGGAAGCTATTCAGGGGAGGCCCCCGCTGGGAACTTTACGACCTGGAAGCGGACCCCTCCGAAAAGAGGGAAGTATCCGCGAGTCACAAAGAGCTTACCCAGACCTTGATCGAGCGCTGGGAGACCTGGAGCAAGACTCAGGCCGAGCCGCTCTGGCGCTAAGCCTTTTGACAACCGGGAACGCCGGGGGTATGCCTTCCCTACCCCATGCGTTTAGCCCTGTTCATTTCCTGGCTTGGTTTCGCCCTTTGCGCCCAGGCAGCCACGCAGCCG
>JBILXR010000212.1:0-3108 GCA_044378215.1 Opitutales bacterium | reverse complement strand
TTCGGTCGCGTAGACCTTGATCACGTCGACGATCGCCATGGCGCCGTCGGCGAGCAGGCGGGGCAGCTCGGGGGTGTTGAGGTTGCCGGTGACGACGAGGAGCTTCTGGTTCTCGACGTCGTGCTTAGTCATCAGTTCGCGACCGAGCGAAAGGGCGTCGTTCTGCGTGGCGGTGAGGTCGCTGTCGAGGTGGTATTGGCGCAGGGCCTTCTCCGTCGCGGGGCCGAGACAGGCGAAGCGCACGCCGCCGACGGAACGGATGTCGGTGAAGCGCTCAAAGAAGCGGTCGAAGAAGCCGCGCACGCCGTTGGCGCTGGTGAAGACGACCCAGTCGTATTCGCCCATGGCGTCGAGGACTTCGCTGAGGACGGTGTCGTCGGGCTCGAACTTGATCTCGAGCAGCGGCAGTTCGGAGACGGCCGCGCCGGCCTCGACGAGGGCGTCCTTCCAGTCGGCGCCGCGTCCTTCCGGACGGGTGAGGACGACCATACGGTCGCGCAGGGGGAGTTTGCTCATGTTCAACGGGGCAGGATCTGGCGGAGGATGTCGTCGGCCAGGGCGGAGGCCGCGGCGAGGTCGGTGACGGGGAAAGCGAAGTCGCGGCGACCGAAGTCGGCGCGGAAGAGATGCACGCGGCCCGCGGCGTGGTGGCAGGCGAACGCGGTGTGGCAACCCTCGCCGAGCTTGGCGAGGAACAGGCGCTCGACGGTCACGGAGTAGGTCGTGGCGGCGCAGCCGGCGGCGACATAGTGCGCTACTTCGGCGGAGCGGGACTGGATGGCGACGGCGCCTTGGCCCGCGGCGGGTACCATGTCGGTGAGCGCGACGGGTTCGAGGCTCAGGCCGGGCCACTCCTTGATGCCGAGACGGTTGAGTCCGGAGGCGGCGAGGTAAGACGCGTCGGCGTCGCCGTTGGCGAGTTTCTTCAGGCGCGTGTCGACGTTGCCGCGCAGTTCGGTCCACTGCGCCTGCGGGAAGGCGAGGGCGCCCTGCGCGCGACGGCGCGGGCTGCCGGTGGCGATGAGCTTCGGGCTGGCGATGTCGGTGCGGCGCACGAGCACATCGCGCGCGTCCTGGCGCGGCAGGCAGACGGCGATGGCGAGACCGGCTGGCATCTCCGTCGGCAGGTCCTTGGAACTGTGGATCGCCAGGTCGGCTTCGCCGCGCAGGAGGGCTTGCTCGAGCTCGGCGGTGAAGAGTCCTTTGCCGCCCTGCTTTTCGAGCGACCAGCTCGCCTGGCGGTCGCCGGTGGTGGTCAGGATGCGGATCTCCGTGGGCCGGCCGAGGGCCGCCTGCAGGCGGGCCGCGGCGTCGTGCGTCTGCTGGAGGGCCAGCGGGCTGCCGCGGGTGACGATGACGATGGGACCGGACATATCAGAAGCGGACGTAGCCGTGGCGGAGCAGCCAGAGGACGCCCCAGGCGGCGGGTACGGCGAGGTTACCGACGAGCAGGGCAGTGGCGGCGATGCGGAGGAAGCCCCAGGGGCGGTCCATGCCGGCCAGGTAAGCGATGACCGCCCCGCAAAGCGCGGTCGGGATGCCGATGCCGACGCCCACCCAGACGACGCGGTCATAAGGGTCGGCGACGTGGCCGAGGAAGACCTGGCCGCCCTTGTAGGACATCAGGATCGCCGCGTAGAGCGCGCCGGCGGAGAGGAGGAGGGAGAACGCCTGGACGACGCCATAGGCGCGGGAGTCGTCTTCGGTGAGTTCGGTGGACACGCCGTCAGCAAAGACACCCCCTGCCGGACTTCCAAGTTTCAAGTTTCCACGGAGCGGGAATATTCCGCCCCGCGGAAACGGGCTCAGTGTCCGCCGAGGCCTTCGTGTTCCTTGATGTATTCCTGCTTCAAGCCGAGGGCTTCCGGGGCGTGCAGGACGAGCATCTTCATGCGGATGTCGGCCGGCACGGACGCGGCGGTTGCCTTCGAGACGAAGATCATCAGCAGGATCGAAAGCGGTACGGCCCAGATGGCGGGCTGTTCGCAGAGGATGCGGGCGAGCGGGTGCGCGACCCAATAGTCGGCGATGCCCTTGGCGACCGGGTGGTCGGCCCAGTAGGCGGCGAGCTCCGCGGCGTCGGTGAGCTTCTTCGCCTTGGCCACGGCGACGTCGGAGACGGAGGTCAGGGTGATGGAAGCCAGCGCGCTGAGGCCGCCGACGAGCATGCCCGTGGCCGCGCCGCGCATGGTCATGCCACGCCACCAGACGCTCATGAAGAGCAGCGGGAAGTAGCTGGCCGCCGCGATGGCGAAGGCCTGGCCGACCATGAAGTTGATCTCGAGGGCTTCGACCTGCGAGCCGAGGCCGACGGCGACGATGCCGACGATCAAGGCCGACCACTTGAAGGCCTTGAGGCGCTGTTCGGGGGAGGAGGCCGGGCGGAGCATGCGGCCGTAGATATCGTGCGCGAGGGCGCTGGACATCGAGACGAGCAGGCCGGAGAAGGTCGACATGAACGCGGCGAAGGCGCCGGCGCAGGTGATGCCGGAGAGGACCGAGCCGAGCAGCGGGTGGTCGCGGCCGGCGAGCAGCGTGGGCAGTTCGAGCACGACCTTGTCCGTGCCCTTGGCGCCGACGGCGTCGTAGAGCTCGGGCGTGAGCGAACGGCCGATGACGCCGTAGACGGGCGGGAAGACGTAGAAGACGCCGATGAGGATCATCACCCACATCGTGGTGCGCTTGGCGGCGACGCCGTCGGGGTTCGTGTAGAAGCGGACGAGGATGTGCGGCAGGCCGGCGGTACCGCAGACGAGCGCGATGATCAGCGAGTAGGTGTAGAGGAGCGAGTAGGGCTTCTTGTTCGCCTCGAGCGCGTTCTTCTCCTCCGGGGTGCCGGCGGCGGCGATGGAGGCGTCGACGGCCTTGGTGGTGAGCTTGCCGAACGGAGCGATCCAGGCCTCGTCCTTCGGAGCCTTGGCCGGGAGCGCCTTGCGCTCGATGCCAGGCACCGCGGTCACGGTGGTCTCCTGGGCGGTCTTGTTGACGGCGAGGTGCTGCTGGTACTGGCCGACGACCGCGGCGAGCACGAAGATGGGCAGGGTGATGGCGAAGACCTTGAGCCAATACTGGAAGGCCTGGACGAGCGTGATGCCCTTCATGCCGCCG
>JBILXR010000211.1:0-3117 GCA_044378215.1 Opitutales bacterium | reverse complement strand
CTCCTCGCCGCGCTTTCCTGCTTCCTGCCGCTCGGCGCCCAGGAGACCCCGCCTAACATCGTGATCCTCTTCGCCGACGACCTCGGCATCAACGACCTCGGCTGTTTCGGCCGCAAGGACCAGCGTACGCCGAACCTCGATAAGCTCGCCGCCGACGGCGCCCGCTTCACGCAGGCTTACGCCGCCGCTTCGGTATGCTCGCCTTCGCGCGCCGCCTTGATGACGGGCCAGAGCCCCGCCCGCCTGAAGATCACGACCTTCCTCACCGGACGCACCGACCGTTCCTCGCATCGCCTGCTCAGCGCGCCGATCAACCTACATCTGCCAGCCGGCGTCCCGACGATCGCCGAACTGCTCAAGCCCAAGGGCTACGTGTCCGCCGCCGTCGGCAAGTGGCACCTCGGCGGCAAGGGCCATCAGCCGACCGACCATGGCTTCGACGAATACTTCCCCGGCCGCGCGAACCCCGGCGCGGAATCGCCGCAGGGCGGGAAGGGTGAACTCGGTCAGGCGGACTTCGCCGCGAAGTTCATCGCGAAGAACAAGGCCAAGCCCTTCCTGCTCTACCTCGCCTTCGATAACCCGCACATCCCGCTCGCCGCCCCGGCCAAAGGCATCGCCGCGAACGCCCAGTCCTTCCACCCTACCTACGCCGCGCTCGTCGAATCGCTCGACGCTGCGGTCGGACGCGTGCTGAAGGCCCTCGAAGACCAAGGCCTCGCGAAGAACACCTTCGTGGTCTTCGCCTCCGACAACGGCGGCGTGCACATCTCCGAACTCAAGGAAAGCCCGGCGACCTACAACGCCCCCTCCCGCGCGGGCAAAGGTTACCTCTACGAAGGCGGCCTGCGCACGCCGTTGATCATCCGCTACCCCGGGCGTCTCGCCTCGCGGGTGATTTCCGAACCCGTCGTGCTCGGCGACCTCGTCCCCACGATCTGCGCGCTCGCCAAGGTGCCGGCGCCGAAGACCCTGGATTTCCAAGACATCTCACCGTTGCTCTTCGATAGCAAGCCGCCCGCCGACGCCAAGTCGCGCGCTCTTTTCTGGCATCAGCCGCATTACATGAACCAAGGCGGCCGCCCCGGTGGCGTGATCCGCGAGGGCGACTGGAAACTCATCGAACAATACGAAGACGGCAGTCTCGAACTCTACGACCTCGCCAAGGATCCGAGCGAAACGACCGACCTCGCCGCCGCC
Organism: Opitutales bacterium; assembly: GCA_044378215.1. Taxonomy (GTDB): domain Bacteria; phylum Verrucomicrobiota; class Verrucomicrobiia; order Opitutales; family UBA953; genus UBA953. The sequence goes on along the minus strand of JBILXR010000211.1, from coordinate 1,917 downwards.
GAGCCGGCGCGCGTCGCCGCGCTGCGCGGCAAGCTCGAAGCCTGGCGCCGGAGCGTCGGCGCCGAACCCACCAAGGCCAACCCGGACTTCGACCGCGCCGCGTGGGAGGCGTGCTTCGTCAAGACGGACGCCACGAAACTCGCGGCCCTGCCGACTTCCGAAGCCATGCGCCCCGTCCTCGCCGATTGGCGCAAGGCTATGGACGCCCGTGCCACCGAAGGCCCCAACGCCTTGATCTTCCTCGAAGCCCGCGACGCCCAGGTGAAGGCGGTGAAGATGAAATACGAAGAGCCTCCGCAGAAGGACACCCTCGGCTTCTGGGTCAACGCCGCTGACACCGCGTCATGGACCTTCACCGCGCCCAAGGCCGGCACCTACCGCGTCACCGTGCTCCAGGGCTGCGGCAAGGGCAACGGCGGCTCGGTCGTCGCGCTGGACACCGCCAAGGGCTCCTGCGAATTCACCGTCGAGGAGACCGGCCACTTCCAGCGCTTCGTGCCGCGCGAGGTCGGCAAGATCACGCTCGTCGCCGGCGAGAACACGCTCACCGTGCGCCCGGTCAAGATGGCGAATAAAGCGGTCATGGACCTCCGCCGCGTGATCCTCGAGCGCGTCGACTAAACCCTCAGAGGGTCGCGAGCAGAGCCCGCAGTTCCGCCTCGGGCTCCTCGTGTCCCTGCGACACGGCGAGCGCGAGCGCGTCCGCAAAAGCGGCCTTGGCGCCCTCTCGGTCACCCGCGGTGAGGAGGCTCTTTCCCAGGAGGATACGCGGCATCATCCAGTCGGCCTTAGAGGCTGCGGCGAGAAGCAGGTGCTCGACGGCGCCGGCGGCGTCTCCTTCGGTGAAGAGGGCCTGACCGAGGGAGAAACGGAACAGCGGGTTCGCGGGATCGGCCGCGACGTGCCGGCGGAAGATTTCAGAGCGGCCCATGCTCAGCGCTTTGCTTTGGCCGTCGAACGGCGGAAGATCACCATCGAGAGGCCGGGCAAACGGACCTCGATCGAGTAGGGACGGCCCTGGCAAGGAATCGCTTCAGCGACCACGCCGCCGAGGTTGCCGAGGCCGTGTCCGGCATAGTGCTTTGAGTCGGTATTGAGGGCCTCTTCCCAGCGGCCCGGGAACGGTACGCCGAGACGGTAGGTCCGCTCGACGGGCGTGAAGTTACCCGCGACCGTCCAGGCCTGCTCGCCGCCGCGGCGCTCGAAGGCCAGCACGCTCTGCGCGCCGTCATCGGCGACCAGCCAGGCGAAGCTCTCCGAACGCAGTTCGTTGGACGCCAGTTCGGCATCAGCCACGTAGAGCTTATTCAGGTCGGCGACGAGGCGCTGCACGCCGAGGTGAAGCGGATATTCGAGCAGATGCCAGTCGAGCGAAGCGTCATATTTCCACTCGGCGAACTGGCCGAATTCACACCCCATGAAGAGGGTCTTCTTGCCCGGCCAGGACCACTGCAAGGCCAGCAGGCAGCGGAGATTGGCGGCCTTCGTGGCGTCGTCGGCGCCGCTCATCTTACCGATCAGCGAGCCCTTGCCGTGGACGACTTCGTCGTGCGAGAACGACTGCACGAACGCTTCGCTCCACTGGTAGAGCATGCCGAAGGTCAGCTTGTCGTGGTTGAACTTACGGAAGAGCGGGTCCTGCTTGAAGTAATCCAGCGTGTCGTGCATCCAACCCATGTTCCACTTGAAGTCGAAGCCCAGGCCGCCTTCGGGGACGGACTTCGTCACGCCCGGGAAGGACGTGGACTCCTCGGCGATCATCGCGACGCCCGGCTGATAGAGATGGACGAGTGAGTTGACCTGACGGAGGAACTCGATGGCCTCGATATTTTCGCGGCCGCCGAAGCGATTCGGGATCCACTCCCCGGCCTTGCGCGAGTAGTCGAGGTAGAGCATCGAAGCGACGGCGTCGACGCG
>JBILXR010000060.1:0-11158 GCA_044378215.1 Opitutales bacterium | reverse complement strand
TGGCCGGGGCGGCCTTCTTAGCGGCGCCGGCTCGGCGACGACGCTTCGGCTTCTTCTTGCGCGAGAAGAGGTTCTTCCAGGCGGGTGTCTTCTGCTTATCCTTATAGCCGAGCTTGCGGCGGATGTTCGAGGTGATCCAGTCGACGAGCTCCGGGGCGACGGCGCCGCAGAGACCTTGGATGATCGCCTTGTTGAGCGAGGACAGTTCCCACTGGAACATGACGAAGTAGGCGATGACCGCGAAGATCGCGGCGGCGATCACGTGCCGGAGCGAACGCTGCCAGCTGGCATCGGCGGCTTCGTCGACGAGGAGACGGCCGACCATCGCGGCGGCCCCGATGAGCGCGACAATCCAGCCGCCGGACTTGAACGCCAGCAGGGCGATCTGGAAATTATTGGCGACCGCCGCCACGCCTTTGACGGGCGCGGCCTGCGCCGCGGCTTCCGCGAGGAACAGGGCCAAGGTCATACGCGTCCCTCCCCGGCCCGGAGGCCGTTCCCCGTCGGACGGGGCGATGATGTGAGGAGACGACGCAAGGCGAAGGAGTACCCGCAAGGATACGGTTCGTAAAAGGGGGAGGGTCAGCCTTGGGCCGGCCGCCTCCCCTCTCAACCCCTTATTATAAGGTTAATTTAGCAAACCGGCCTCAAAGCGCCGCTTTTCGCGCCGTCCGTCCTTCGTCGACCTCGATGTAGTCGAACATCGTGTCCACGCCGGCGTCGGGGGTGAGGCCGTTCTCCTTGAGCCGACGGACGAGCACCTCATTGGCTTCGTCGCGCCAGCCGCGCTTGGTCATGAAGCCGTTCCAGATCTCGATGTCGTTCGTGGAAAGTTTGCGGCCCTTGGCTTCGGCCCAGGCCATGACCTCGTCCTGCGTCGCCGCGGGATTCTGCAGGACCCAGACGCGGAGGTCGTCATACTTGATGCCGAGATACTGGCAGCAACGGTCGTCGAACGCCTTGCCGAGATTGTTTACGAAGTCGGCGTGCAGCCGGCCGGCGGCGTGCAGGCGAATCTTGGAGACCAGCCGAGGAAGGTACACGAAACCACGGACGGCTTCGTAGGGGCTGAGGAGACCAGGAACGAGGGGCATGGGTGGGAAGACAGATGGAAGATGAAGGATGAACGATGAATGATGGAAGATAAAAACCTGAATTAGGTCTTAGCGGATAGCGGTCAATCACGCGAGGGCTCGTGGGCCGGAGGTCACGAGGGCCAGAGTGCCTAGAGATGGTGGTTCAAGGTTTCTGGCCGCTGACCGCTTTCACCGCACATTTGCACCTTTGCACCCCCTTGCCTCCTGCCCTAGTGTCCTCGTGCCCTCCATTACCTTGCCCTCCGGCCCTCCCTGCCTTTCCTACCCCTACCCCGACCCCTGCCCCTGCCATCATGAAACTCCTCCTCGCCCTCCTCCTCGCTGTCACCGGCTTCGCGGCCGACGTCGGCAAGCCGCACGTCCCGCTGGCCCAGCAACCGCTGCGAATGGCCAAGGATATCGCCGCCTTCGAGGCGGCCGATAAGGCCAACCCTCCGCCCCAGCACGCCTTGCTCTTCACCGGAGCCAGCACGCTACGCCTGTGGAAGAACGTCGCGGAGGAGATGAAGCCCTATCCTGTGATCAACCGCGGCTTCGGTGGCTCCTTCACGACTGAGGTCCTCGGCTACATGGATCGCATCACGCTGCCTTACCACCCGCGCGTGGTCGTCTTCCAGTGCGGCGGCAACGATATCAACTCCGGCGACCCGGTCGAAGCCCCCATCGCGCGCATCCGCGAGTACCTCGCCCGCCTGCGCAAGGAGAACCCCGACTGCGCCGTGGTCTTCGTGGCCACCACCCGGGCGCCTTCCCGCAAGGCCAAGTGGCCCCTGCTCGACGAATATAACCGCCAGCTCGAGCAGATCGTGAAGGAAGGAAAGGGCCTCTGGTACGTGGACATCAACACCGCGCTCAATCTCCCGAACGGCGAAGGCAAGCCTGGCCATTATCTCAAGGATAACCTCCACCCCGACGTCGCCGGCTACAAAGCCATCGCCGGAGTGCTGAAGCCCGCCGTCGACGCCGCCTGGCAGGCGACCGAAGCGACATATAAAAGGTAATAGCGGATAGCGATTGGCGGTTAGCGGCTGGGGTAACTCGGAAAGGGACAGGGACACGGACAGGTTAAGAAGCTTAGGGACAGCGGCAGTCACTGGGGCGGCAAGACTGCGACGGCCCCTGAGCCTGCCCCTAATTCTTTCAACCTGTCCGTGCCCCTGTCCCTTATCGTTGAGGACTGCTCAGCATCATTTAACCTATACTCGATACTCCATACTCGATACTCGCCTAGGAGTCCCTGATGCTCCGGCCGTCAATGTCCTCCCCCTCCGCCCATCCTGCCGCTGAACGTTTCCCGAACGGGCCGTTCATGCGCTACATGGTCGGCGAAGGAATCTCGATGACGGGTACCTGGATGCAGGGCATGGCCCTCGGCTGGGTGATGACGGAGGTCGTGGTCCGCGACGGACTCCAGAGCTACGAAGGCCTGCTGCAGGCCGCGCCGCACCTCGCGAGCGGCATCGTGATGCTCCTCCTCTTCCGCCTCGGCGGCGCTTACGCCGACCGCCACGACAAGCGCTTCATCCTGCAGGTCTGCCAGGTCGCGCAGATCGGCTTCGCGCTCGCGATCGGCCAGCTCGTCGCCCACGACGCCCTGCACACCTGGCACCTTATCATCGCCGCCGCCCTGCTCGGCGTCTCCAGTTCGTTCGAGATGCCCGCCGCCGCCGCGATCGTCCCGGAACTCGTGGCCAAGGAGAACGTCGCCAAGGCTATCTCCGTCGACCGTGCCGTCTTCCACGCCACCCGCCTCGTCGGTCCGGCCGCCGCCGGGTATCTCGTCGGCAAGTATGGCGCCGAATGGGCCTTCTACCTGAATGCGGCCTCGTTCGTGGCGCTGATGGTCGCCTTGGCCACGCTGCCGCGACGTCCGCAGGGCACGGCCGAAGAAGAGCAGAAGCGTCAAGGAGGTGCCGGTGAAGGCTTCCGTCACGTCCGTCAGGACAAGCCCAGCCTCGCGATGGTCGCGCTCCTCGCCACGAACACGCTCTTCGTCTTCCCGGTCATCATCGTGCTGCTGCCGCTCTATGCGAAGAACGACCTTCACGCCACGCCGGAGCAGATGGGGCTACTGATGCTGTGTTCCGGCGCCGGCTCGGTCTCCGGTTCGTTGCTGATCATGGCCCTGCGGCCGTCACTACGTCGCCTCGCCATCCTGACGGGCATGGTCCTAGCCTGCGGGGCGCTCGTGAGCCTCAGCCAAGCCACCGGACTGGTCTGGGCCGGCATCTCGCTTGTCTGCCTCGCGGTCGGCGTCTCCACGCTCGTCGGCCTCGCCAATACCATCGTCCAGGAACGCTCGCCCGCCGAACTGCGTGGCCGCGTCTCGGCCGTCGCCGGCCTGAGCTTCTTCGGCTTCCTACCCTTCGCCGCGATCATCATGGGCTGGATGACCGACGTCTTCAAACTGCGTAACGTGCTCCTCGGATCGTCGATCTGCTATGCCGTCATCGGCCTGCTCGTCATGCTCACCGTCGGCAGCAAGGTGACGGGTGAGCAGGAGCCAGATACTGCGGTCAATTAAAGCAAAGGGAGACCGGAAACCGGGTGGTTAGCTGGGGGCCCATGACCGGAGCACTTTTCCGGTTTCCGGTCTCCCTTTGAGTTCTGTCTTCGCTTTGGCGAGCTACGCTCGCCTCAAAGTGGTGCACCCGTTGGGATTCGAACCCAAATCGCCGGCTTCGGAGGCCAGAATTCTATCCATTGAAATACGGGTACCTGCTTCGGATGAAGCCGCGGAGGCCGCCGGGAGTCAACCCTTCCCCGCCCCGCCCTATTTGGCGGGCATCACGCGATCCGCGAAATCGGCGTAGTTCTTCCAGTCTTCGAGCAGGATGTCGTGATAGCCTGGACGGAGATGATAGCCGACGGTCTGGCCGACGGACTTGCTGACAGGCGGCTGTTCCTTGACGCCGAGTCCGGGCTGACCGAGCACATGATAGACGGGGTCGGCGTGGACGGCGCCGAGGAATTCGCCGAGCGGATCGGCCCAGCCGTCTTTGGAAGCGCTGGCGACGTAGAGCGGACGCGGGGCGCTCAGCGCGAGCAGGTAATGCGCGTCGAGCGGCAGCTGGTCTTCCTTCTCGGAGAAGGTCGCAAAGCGCGCGGTGAACCAATGCGGAAAACCGCGGCCTTGGTAATGTCCCGAGATGACGCCGACGGTCTCGCCGAAGATGCGCTTGTTGAGGGCGGCGCCGCCGCAGCCGGAGTTGTTCGAGATCACGAAAGCGAACCGCTGGTCTTGCGCGCCGGCCCAGAGCGAGGCCTTGCCGAGACGCGAATGTCCATGGACCGCGGCGCGCTTCGCGTCGACGGACGGGACTTCCTCAAGCACGTCAAGCATGCGCGCGAGGCCCCAGGCCCAGCAGCCGATGGCGGCCCATTCGCCATCCTGCCACTTCGTGTTCACGCCATCGGGTGAGATGGCCGCGCGGAAACCATTCTTCCAGCCCTCGGGGTGATCAGGCTCGAAGTCGCCGTAATAGGCCGTGGCCGAAGCGTAGCCGCGGTCGATCAAGGCTTCGAACTCCCAGCGACGCGCCTGCCCGCCGCGCAAAGCCGGATCGGCCTCGGTCGTACCCTCCAAGGCCCACTGCTTCGAGACCCAGCTCGAGGTGACAAAGACGGCAGGATCTTCGGTGGTGGTGTGATTGCTGCCGAAGTTAAGCCCCACGAAGACCGGAGCCGGACGCTTGGCCGCGTTGGGCACGTAGAGCAGCATGTCGAACGACGGGCCTTTCTTACCGATCGGCCAGACCTTGAACTGCGTGCGCGTGGCCTTGCCGCCGAAGGCGTCCTTGGATTGCTCGCGGATCTCGACCACGGCGTCGGCTTGGAGCTTCGAGGTATCCGGCGTGCGGCCGAACATGTTCTCCTCGACGAGACGGAAGACCTCCGGACGCCGGACCTCGTTCCAGGTCTGCGCGTCCGTCACCTTACGTCCGTCGGCGCACACGAGCGGATCGGGCAAGGTATACGGCGGGACCTTGGCTTCGTCGGAAATCGTCGCCGGCATCGCAGCCAGCAGGAGCAGGGGGAGCAGCATGACGCGACTATGCGTGATTTGGCGGGCCGTGGGAGCCAAATCACGCATAGTCGCGAGGGGGCACGGGGTTTGCTGGCACGGGGACAAGGTAGGGTCGGGACCGCGTCACGACATAGGGCAATCGGGTAGGGTTGAGCGGCCTCGCTCAACCCTGGGCGCGCGAGCCGCACGCCCCTACCTTGAGACAAATCTCATGGGGGAACCGGAGACCGGATGATTAGCTAGGGCAGATGTCCGCAGCATACATCCCGGTTTCCGGTCTCCCCTTGAGTTAGCCCCCATGCCAACATGTCACGGTGCCCACGTGCCCCCTCGTTTGAAATCTGGGAACGTCTACCGTTCCCAGATTTCAAACGCATACCCTAACCCCTGATATTCGCCCTTCTTCGACGACACGAGTTTCGTGAAGATCTTCTGCCAATCGGCGGGGAAGAAACGGTCGCCTTCGAAATCGCGGTCGATGCGGGTGATGAGCAGGCGTTCGCAGAGGGGCGTCCCCTCGGCGTAGATCCGCTCGCCGCCGGTGATCCAGACCGGGCCCGGCCACTGGTCCATGCGGTCGGCGATGACGATGGCCTCGGCCAGGGAAGCGGCACGCTCGGCCCCGGGGAACGACTTGGCGGGGTCGCGGGAGACCACCACCGTACCCCTTCCTGGCAGGGCCTTGCCCAGCTCGGCGTAGCAGGCCGGACCCTCGATCATGACGCCGCCGGCCGTCTGGTCCATGAACCAGGCCAAGTCTTCGGGGATATGCCAAGGAAGCTTCCCATCGCGCCCGATGACCCCGTTCCGGGCCACGGCGACGATGCACTGGAGGGGCTTGGGCACGGACCAAGGGATGTGAACAACCCCCGCAAAAGCAAGCGCCGGGCGGACTTGGACGGGTTGACACCCGCCGAAAGCCTCGGGTAAGTTGCCCGGATGATTACCTGGCTCCAGAACGCCACCGGCAAGCACCACCGTCTGATCTTCGGCTTCCTGCTGGTGGTCATCGTGGTCTCCTTCGTCTTCTACGGGTTCGCCGGACGCGGCGCCCTGACCGGCGGCCCCGCCTACATGTACCAGGGCGTCAACCTCAACGACCCCGCCGTCCGCAAGCGTTTCAACGACGCCCTCTTCTTCGGCCAGATGACCGGCCAGCGCATGGACCCTAACGGCCTCGTCCAGCGCGTCGCCGAACTCGCCCTCGCCGACGGCCTCGCCATCCCCGCCCCTTCTGCCGTCGAGATCCGCCGCATCGCCCGTGAGATGACCACCGCCGCCGACAGCAAGAACAACGACGGCCTCAACCAGTTCCTCGAGTTAGCCGCCAAGCAGCTCGACGCCTCCGACCTCGACGTCCGCGCGCGCTTCGAAACCTACATCAAGGATACCTGGCGCATCCAGAAGGCCCTCGGCGCCCTCGCCGGCTCCGGCCACGCGACCGCCAGCCAGATCAAGCGCATCCTCGACCGCGAACGCACCAAGTGGACCGTCGACGTCGCCACCTTCTCCGCCGCCGGCTTCAAGCCCGACGTCAAGGTCGACGAAGCCAAGGTGAAGGAAGCCTTCAACACCAACATCGAAGACTACCGCCTGCCTGCGCGCGTGGCCGTGACCGCGGTGACCATAGCTTCGACCGTCGCCGACACCGCGCCGGTGAGCGACGACGAGATCATCAACATGGGCTATAACCAGGCCGAGAAGTTCAAATTCGAGACTGGCAAGGTCAAGGAGCAGGCCCTCGCCAAGCGCGCCGAGCTGGAGAAGCTCGTCCGCGCCGAACGCGCCATCACCAACCTCGCCGGCCAGATCTCCGACGAACTCGCCGAGAAGTTCCCGGTCGACACCGCCAAGGCCGACAGCAAGGAACTCGCCGCCTGGATCAAGGCCAAGAACGCCAAGATCACGACCCTCCCCGCCTTCGACGTCACCGCCGCTCCGTCCGTCGCGCAGGTCCCCGCCGAAGCCCTCCGCGTGGCCGGCGAACTCACCGAAAAGGAATGGCGCACCGAAGTCTACCGCTCCGAAGCCGGCGCGACCTTCATCCTGCTCAACCAGCGCACGCCCGACCGCCTGCCGACCTTCGACGAAGCCAAGACCAAGGCCGTCGAGGCCTGGAAGAAGTCGCAGTTCAACCGCCTCCTCGCGGAAGAAGCCAACAAGCTCGCCAAGGGCATCAAGGACGACGTCGCCGCCGGCAAGTCCTTCACCGACGGCGCCAAGGCCCGTAAGCTCGCGCTGACCTCGCCGGAAGCCTTCTCCGTGTACGCCGTACCCGAAGCCCTCAACGGAGCCAACGAGAACACCGGCCTGCTCATCGAAGCCGCCGGCGTCGGCAAGATGACCTCCCCGATCCGCACCGCCAACGGCGACTACGTCATCATCCGCCCGGCCAAGGCCGACCTCCCCAAGGACGGCGCGACCGCCGAAGAGAGCCGCCTGTTCGCCCAACGCATCTCGCAGCGTAACGCCTACTTCACCGGCATCGGCCTCGTCCAGGACATCGTCCCCCCGCCCGTCGAGGCCAAGTAAGGGAGTCTTAAGGCCCAGGAGAACCCCTCAGGAGGCCGCCTCCTGAGGGGTTCTTTATTTGGCCCCATTCCCGGCTTTACCACCCCTGACCCCACCCCTACCCCTTTCCCTATCCAAATGTCCCAGGTCCGCGTCCGCTTCGCCCCCAGCCCCACCGGCTTCTTCCATATCGGAAGCGCCCGCACGGCCCTGTTCAACTGGCTCTACGCCCGTCACACGGGCGGCAAGTTCATCCTCCGCATCGAGGATACCGACAAGGAGCGCAACTCCGACGCGTTCCTGAAGGTGATCTTCGACTCGATGCGCTGGCTCGGCATGGACTGGGACGAAGGCCCCGAGGTCGGCGGCGACTACGGCCCCTACTTCCAGTCGCAGCGCACCGAACTCTACAAGGCCAAGCTCCAGGAGCTCGCCGCCAAGGGCCGCGCCTACGAGAAGGATGGCGCCTGGTGGCTCCGCCTCGAAGGGGCGCGCACCGCCGCCTACGACGACCACCTGAAGAAGGATTACGAGAAGGTCGACGCCGCCCCGATGGTGCTGCACGACATGGTCCGCGGCCAGGTCGCCCGCGTCGAAGACCGCGACTTCGTGATCTTCCGCTCCAACGGCGAACCGGTCTTCCACTTCGTCAACGTCGTCGACGACATCGAGATGAAGATCACCCACGTGATCCGCGGCGAGGACCACCTCTCCAACACCTCGAAGCACCTCGAACTCTTCAAGGCCTTCGGCGTCGAACCGCCGAAGTACGCCCACATCCCGCTCATCCTCAAGACCGACGGCCCGGGCAAGATGTCCAAGCGCGACAAGGGCGCCCTGATCGAGGAATACCAGCAGCGCCGCTACCTGCCCTCCGCCGTCCGCAACTACCTCTGCCTGCTCGGCTGGACGCCCGCCGACGGCAAGGAAGTGCTGCCGATCGAGGAGATCATCCGCCAGTTCGAGATCTCCGCGGTGCACCAGTCCAACGCCCGTTTCGACGAGCGCAAGATGTCGCACGTCAACGCGCAGACGCTCCGCAACCTGCCCGCCGCCGAATTCGCCGCGCTCGCCCGCCCGATCCTGCTCGAGACCAAGGTCATCGACGCTGCGGTCTCCGACGCCCGCCTCGCCGAGGTCCTCGGCATCGTGCAGGAGAAGGTGATCTCGCTCGAACACCTGCCGGAGTTCATGGGCTTCTTCTTCACGGCCGACTTCAAGAAAGACGAAGGCGCGATGGCCAACCTCACCAAGAAGGGCGGCGACCCGGTCGCCCGCATCCGCGAGCTACTGCCCGCCCTCGAAGCCGCCGCCTGGAACGAGCCGGCCCTCGAGGCCGCCTTCGCCGCCGTCGGCGCCGCGAACGAGCGCAAGCCCACCGACTACTTCGCCCCGGTCCGCTTCGCGACCTCCGGCCAGGGCGGCGGCGCCCACCTGCTCGGCGTCCTCCGCGTCCTCGGCCGCGACACCAGCCTCGCCCGACTCAAAGCCTTCGCCGCCTGATTTCCCCCTTTGCACTTTTGCACAGGCGCTCGCGCCGATTCGCACTTTTGCACCTCTCCTGATTTTTCCGTCCATGTCTTCCGAAACCCCTGCGCCGGCGGCCCACCGCCACTTCATCCAGCAGATCATCGACGCCGACCTGGCCGCAGGTAAGCACGCGTCCATCGCCACCCGCTTCCCGCCGGAGCCCAACGGCTACCTGCACGTCGGCCACGCGAAGTCGATCTGCCTGAACTTCGGCCTCGCCCTCGAATTCAAGGGCCGCTGCCACCTACGCATGGACGACACGAATCCGACCAAGGAAGAGGTCGAATACGTCGACTCGATCAAGGAGGACGTCCGCTGGCTGGGCTTCGACTGGCACGAGCACTACTACCAGGCCTCGAACTACTTCGAACGCATGCACGCCGACGCGATCAAGCTGATCAAGCTCGGCAAGGCCTACGTCTGCTTCCTCTCGCAGGACCAGATCCGCGAATTCCACGGTGACGAGAAACACCCCGGCAAGCCGAGCCCGACCCGCGACGCGTCCGTCGACGATAACCTCGCGGCCTTCGATAAGATGACCCGCGGCGAGTTCGACGAAGGCAAGGCGGTGCTCCGCGCCAAGATCGACATGGCGTCGCCGAACATGCACATGCGCGACCCGGTCATCTACCGCATCCGCAAGGCCCATCACCACAACACCGGCGATAAGTGGTGCGTCTACCCGATGTATGACTACGCCCACCCGCTCGAAGACGCGTATGAAGGCATCACCCACTCGATCTGCACGCTGGAGTTCGAGGTGCACCGCCCCTTCTACGATTGGCTCCTCCGTACGCTCGACACCCCCGCCAAGCCGCAGCAGATCGAATTCGCCCGCCTCAACCTGACGTACACCGTCATGTCCAAGCGCCGCCTGCTCGAGCTCGTGCAGGAGAAGCGCGTGTCCGGCTGGGATGACCCGCGCATGCCCACGATCTCCGGCATGCGCCGCCGCGGCTACACGCCCGCCGCGGTCCGCAAGTTCTGCGAGACCATCGGTATCACGAAGCATAATTCCCTCTCCGACGTCGCCCTCCTCGAGCACGCCGTCCGCGACGACCTCAACAAGACCTCCTCCCGCTTCATGGCGGTGCTGGACCCGGTCCGCCTCGTCATCGAGAACTACCCCGAAGGCCAGGTCGACGAGCTCGACGCCGTCAATAACCCCGAGGACCCCTCCGCCGGCACCCGCAAGGTGCCCTTCTCCAAGACGCTGCTCATCGAGCGCGCGGACTTCATGGAGATCCCGGAGAAGAAGTATTTCCGCCTTACGCCCGGCCAGGAGGTCCGCCTCCGCTGGGGCTACTTCGTGACCTGCACCGGCTGCAAGAAGGACGCCGCCGGCAACGTCACCGAAGTCACCTGCACCTACGATCCCGCCACCCGCGGTGGCGACGCCCCGGACGGCCGCAAGGTCAAGGGCACCATCCATTGGGTTTCCGAACAGCACGCCGGCGACGTCGAGGTCCGCGCCTACGACCGCCTCTTCGCGCACGAGGACCTCAACGACATCCCCGAAGGCACCGACTGGCGCACGCTCCTCAACCCCGGCTCGCTCAAGACCATCCGCGGCTTCGTCGAACCCGCCCTCCTCGCCCTCGCGCCGAGCACCCGCGTGCAGTTCGAACGCACCGGCTACTTCTGCGCCGACGCCAAGGACTCCCAGCCCGGCAAGCCCGTCTTCAACCGCACCGTCGGCCTGAAAGACTCCTGGGCCAAGGGAGTGGCGAAGTGACGGAAGAAAGAGGCCCGGAGGCCCAGAGGCTCGGTTGACCAGAAAAGGCCGGATCACCTGCCGTCATGCCATGCCTTTGCCTCTAGGCCTAAGCCTTTTGCTTATCTGAGCCTCCGAGCCTCTGGGCCTCTGAGCCTCTTATCTGGTTGCTTTCTTCTCCCTTGACCCACCCCCCGCCCTCCCTTTGATGCACCTTCTAGCTGGTAACAAAGGAGAGGTGGCAGAGTGGTCGATCGCGCTGCATTGGAAATGCAGTGT
>JBILXR010000059.1:0-11188 GCA_044378215.1 Opitutales bacterium | reverse complement strand
AGCTTCAGGTCCTCGGCCCGGCGCAGCGAGACCTTGGCCTTATCCATGGCGGCATTGACGTCGCCGATGCGGTGGCGGGTGATCTCGATGAGCTTCTCGCGTACGGCCGCGGCGGCGGCGACTTCGACTTGGAAGGCCGCTTCGAAAGCGGGGTCGGTCGCGGGGATGACCTTGCCGTCAGACTTGCGCAGGGACTGCGGGCGGACGAAAGCCGGACCGTTCTCGACGCGCTCCAGGCCGAGGACGTCGGCCGGGAAGGTCTCGCCTTTGATCTTGGCCTCGTCGACCCAGAGGTAGGAATTCCCGTTCAGTTCGCGGAGGCCGACCTGGTACTGGCGCTCGTAGGCCGGATGGTCGGCCGGCGAGCCGGCGCGGACGCGACGTTGGGCCAGCTGACCGATCAGGACGCGGCCGTCGTCGACCTGCGCGACCGGCACGGGCGGGGCCCAGAAGACCGTGGCGCCGTTCATCAGGACCAAGGATAGCAGGCCGATGACCATACCCAGGCCGATGATGAGGCCGAGCCCGCTGAACCAGACCCAGGCTTCGCCCCGGGGAGTGCTGCTGTCGGAAGAGGAAGCCATGGTCAGACGACTTTGTAGCGCTCGCGGAGGCGCTGGCGGAGGACTTCGGCGAGGGTGTTGATCACGAAGGTGAGCAGGAAGAGGCAGCAGGCGCCGAGGAAGAGCGCGCGGTAGTGCGTGTGGCCGGCGGCGGCTTCCGGCAGCTCTACGGCGATGTTGGCGGAGAGCGTGCGCATCCCGCTGAACGGATTGGTGTCCATGACCGCGGTGTTACCCGTGGCCATCACGACGATCATCGTCTCGCCGATCGCGCGGCCGAAGCCGATCATCACCGCCGAGACGATGCCGGAGATCGCAGTCGGGACGACCACGCTCCAGACCGTCTGCCAGCGGCTGGCACCGAGGGCGAGGGAACCGGAGACGAGCGAATTAGGGACGTTGGAAAGGGCGTCTTCGGCGATGGTGAAGACGATCGGGATGACGGCGAAGCCCATCACGAAGCCGACGACGAGAGAATTGCGGGAGTCATACGTCTCCCCGGTCGTCTGGCGCCACCACTCACGGAAGTCGGCGATCGGGAGGCCGGTGGCGCTGTCCTTGACGGTGAAGCACAACGACTCGATCGCTGGGCCGGCCTGCCAGGCGGCCCAGGCGCAAAAGGCCAGGAACGGCAGCAGCCAGAGAAACTCCATGCCCGGACGGACCTGCCGGCGGACGGGCTGCGGCAGGACGGACCAGAGGAAGCCGGCGAAGAGCGCGGCGGGCGCCAGGATGCCGATGGCGCAGAAGAGCGAGACCAGGCGGGGATCGACCAAAGGAGCGAGCCAGAGGCCGGCCAGGAAGCCGAGCACGACGGACGGCAAGGAGGCCATGATCTCCATCACCGGCTTGACCACCTGACGGTATTCGGGGCGGAGGAACTGGGAGACGTAGACCGCCGCGGTGAGCGCGATCGGCAGGGCGAAGAGCAAGGCGTAGAAGGTGCCTTTGACCGTTCCGTAGAAGAGCGGGACGAGCGAATACTTCGGCTCGAACTCATCGGAGCCCGCGCTCGACTGCCAAGAGTAAGCGGGGCCGGTGGCGCCCTCATACCAGACCCTGCCGAAGAAGGTCTTCCACGAAGATTCCGGGTGATGATCGACGACGCTCCAGCGATGAAGCTTGCCGTCAGCGGACAGCGCCGTGAAGCGGTCGTAGTTGCCGGCGAAGGCCACCTGACGGAGAACGCCGGACGGGGCTTCGCCGTCCCAGCGTAGCGTGCCGGTCGTCATATTCGTCAGCTGCAAGCGGCCACCCGCCACCGCGAGATAGCACTTGTTGGACTCAGCGGCGTAGATGCCCTGCCCTGCCCCGGGGAGTTTCTCACCGTCGTGGATCTTGCCCCAGCGACGCAGGCTCGTGCCGTCGGGCTGGAGCTGCGGATACATCGACCAGACCTGCTGGGCGCCGGCCTTATCGACGAAGACGACCGAGACGTTACCGAAGATCAGACCGGCCGAAGCGACCGCCGGATCGGCGGCGTCCTTGAAGGGAATGAAAGACTGCAGGAACGAAAACGTCTCGCCGTCGTCAGCATAGGTACGCACCTCGCCGGAACGACCGACGACGATCATCGACTCGGCGGTGGAAGGCAGAAGCACCTGCTCGACCGAAGAGGCGTCGGCCGCGACGACGAAGGACGGACTCACGGTCACCTTGCCGCGACCGCCGAGACCTTTGCGTTCGGTCAGACGGACCGCGGTCAGGAGCGGTTTTCCGGCGTCTTCCTGACGCACGAGCATGAGTCGCGACTGCGGGCCTTTGGCGTTCCAGACATCCAGGCAAGGCAGGCCGGCGCGGCCGATCGCGAACGGCTCCAGCGCGGTGACGACCGGTTCGACGGTGCGCTTACCGGCCTCGTCGAACGTCGAGCGATAGACGATGCGGACCTCCTGCACGGAGCCATCGGAGAGACCCAGGAAGACTAGTCCGGTGCGAGGATAGCTCCGAACCGCCGTGACGCGCAGGGCTCCGAGCGAAGGCGCCCAATCGAGGACCTTCGCTCCGTCATTGGAACGCAGGCAGAGGATCGAGCCATCCCGGCGGACGACGAACGGAAGTTCGCCGTATTCGTCTTCACCGAAAGCGACCGCGTCGGCCGGCACGGAGAGCGAACTCACCGGTGTGACCTTGGCCCCCACGAAAAGCGGGAAGACCTGGAAGATCAGGAAGGCCAACATCCCGAAGACCGCGAGCACCACGCCGACCCCGCCGAACCGGATCAGGCGGCCCATCCAGCGGTCCGCCGCCAGCGTGAGCGGGCTGACCGTGAAGCGGGACTCAGGGGCGGCTTCGGCGGCGGGCTTTGGGTCAGAAGTTGCCATCGGGTGACGTTCGGGTGTCGGAATGCCTAATAAAGGGTAAGGCGGGGAGACCCCGCCTTGGGAGGACCCGAGACCGTATCGCCACGCTTTGCAGACCGACCCCGGAGGGCGTGGTGGCGGCGATACGGCTTCGAGACCAAGCTTATTCGGCGCTGTAGTACTTCAGCGAGGCGCGACCTTCGTCAGCGACTTCGGAGGGCAGCGGGAAGTAGCCGTCCTTGATGACGATCTCCTGGCCCTGCTTCGAGAGGACGAAGGTGATGAACTCGCTGGTCAGCTTGTCCATGGGCTTGGAGGGAGCCTTGTTGACGTAGACGTAGAGGTAGCGGGACAGCGGGTAGGTGCCGCTGAGGCAGTTGGCGTAGTTGGGCTCGACGTAGTTGCCGCTCTCATCGGAGGACAGAGGGAGGGCGCGGACGCCGGAGGTGGCGTAGCCGATGCCCGAGTAACCGACGGCGCCGACGTCGGCGGCGATGCCCTGGACGACGGAAGAGGAGCCCGGCTGTTCCTTCACGGTGTCCTTGAAGTCACCGGTCTTGAGGGCGACTTCCTTGAAGAAGCCGTAGGTTCCGGAAGCGGAGTTACGACCGAAGGCCGAGACGGTCTTGCCGGCGAGGGCGCCCTTCTGGCCGAGGTCACCCCAGGTCACGACGTCCTGGCCACCGCGCTTGCGGGTCGAGGCGAAGATGCCGTCGACCTGCTTGAGGGAGAGACCCTTGATGGCGTTGTCCTTGTGAACGAAGACGGCGAGGGCGTCGACGGCGACGGCGACCTTGGTCGGCTTGTGGCCGAACTTGGCGGCGAAGGCGGCGATCTCGGTGGACTTCATCTCGCGGCTCATCGGGCCGACCTGAGCGACGCCGGAAGCGAGGGCGACCGGAGCGGTACCCGAGCCCTTGCCTTCGACCTGGATCTTCACGTTGGGATACTGAGCCTTGAAGCCTTCGCTCCAGAAGGTCATCAGGTTGTTCAGCGTGTCGGAACCCACGGAGTTGAGGTTACCCGAAACACCGGAGGTCACGGCGTAAGCCGGGATCTTCGGGTCAACGGTGACCGCGTCAGCGGCCTGGGCGGTGACGGCAGTCGCCGTGAGGGCGACCAGCGCGAGGGACTTGAGGATGGTGTGCATGTGGTGGAAAGCACCGACATCATCCCATACGATTGTTACGAACCCGTGTCGGAGGGGTGTTTCTTCGGTGATAGCCCCTCCCCATAAAAACACCCCTTTCAGGGCTTAAAAACCTAATTAATTGAGGTAATCCTTCAGAATCTGGGCCGAACGGGCCTCCGCCTCGGCCACCGGAAGACCCCCTTTGACACCCGGACGCTTGTGGCCGGTCTGCTTGAGCCAGGCATCCCGGAGCGTGGCCGAACTTTCGCGCAGGAGCTTCAGCTTCTCCCCTTCGGCGAAAGCCACGTCGGATTTCCACTTCATCATCGGAGCAAGGCCCTGCCAGACCGCCTGCGCCATGAAGAGGTGTCCTTGCTCGCCGGGGTGAAGATTATCTTTAGCGTAGATGAACGCCGGATCGGCCT
This sequence comes from Opitutales bacterium, assembly GCA_044378215.1. Taxonomy (GTDB): domain Bacteria; phylum Verrucomicrobiota; class Verrucomicrobiia; order Opitutales; family UBA953; genus UBA953. Next base: position 6,765 of record JBILXR010000059.1, on the reverse strand, counting down.
TCTTCACCGCGGCGACCGACTGATGCAGCAGATGATGGATGTCGATGACCTGCCAGCCAGCGGCACGCTGCGCGACGAGCCACGCGCCATAGGTTTCCATCACGCCGTCGTAATTGATCGCATCCTTCGCGCGATTGTCCGGCGCGTACAGGGGCGGCGTGACCATGACGATCTGCGCGCCGGCGCGGATACACGCGAGGCGGAGCTTGATGACGCCCTCCTGGAAAGCGAGCTGCCGCTGCGCGTCGAGCGGCTGATAGATGCCGTCGTTGATGCCGTAGCAGGCGACGACGAGCGTCGGACGGAATTCCGTGAGCACCCGACCGAGACGTTCATGCAGGTCCGGACGCGGGAACGCGCCACCGGCATGACCGGGTTCGGACAACCCGGAAGTCGTCTCGCTCGAGAGGCCCATGTTCACGATCGTCGCACGCGAGAGTCCCTTCTGCGCGCGGATCGCCGACTCGACGTAGACCGTCCAGTTGCCGCCGTAAGTGATGCTGTCGCCGAGGAAGAGGACGCGCGGTTCAAGTTTGTCGGCCGAAGCGCGGGCGGTGAACAGGACCAAGAGGACGAGCAAAAGGCGTGGCATACCCCTCACACTGGCAGGCGGCCGAAAAAGGGAAAAGCGGATTTAAGGACGAGTTATTAACGGACCAGCCACTTCCGCCTTCTCCCGGAGGGCGGACGGAGTATCGTCCGCTGTCCTGAACCCGCCCATCCACATCAAGGGAGCCCGCACCCACAACCTCAAGGACGTGGAAGTGACCATCCCGCGTGGTCAGCTGACCGTCATCACGGGGGTCAGCGGCTCGGGCAAATCCTCCCTGGCCTTCGATACCCTGCACGCCGAGGGCAGCCGCCAATACCTCGAATCCCTCTCCGCCAAGGCCCGCGGCATGCTGGATGCCGCCCCCAGGCCCGACGTGGACTTCATCCGAGGCCTCTCCCCGGTCATCGCCATCGCCCAGCGGAGCGGCGGCAATACCAACCCACGCTCGACGGTCGCCACCCTGACCGAGATCGCCGACCACGCCCGCCCCCTCTGGATCATCGCCGGCGACCGCCGCTGCCTGCAGGACGGCCATCCGGTCCGTCGCCGATCGCTGGACGACAACCTCCGCGCCCTCGAAGCCATCCCCGCCGGCACCCGGCTGATGGTCGTGGCCCCGGTCGCCAAGGACAAACCCTCGGTCCTCCTCGAAGCTTCCGCCGACCTCGGCCGTCGTGGCTTCTCGCGCGTGCGCGTGGACGGCACCGTCGCCACGCTCGAAGAAGCCGCCGGCCTGCTGTCGGGCCGCGAAGCCAAGCAGCTCGACGTCGTGGTCGACCGCATCGTCGCGGGCCCCGACCAGCGCAGCCGCCTCGCCGACTCGCTTGAACTCGCCTTCCGCGAAGGCCGTCACCGCGCGAGCGTGCTCGCCGAGAAAGACGGTCGCTGGGAAGAGCACGTGCTCTCGCTCCACCTCGCCTGCGAACATTGTGGCGAGTCTTATGAGCCCATCAGCCCGCGCGCCCTCTCACACAACCACCCCGAAGGCGCCTGCCCCGACTGCGGTGGTCTCGGCCGGCAGATGCGCTTCCAGGAAAGCCTCGCCATCCGCGATGAGTCCCTGTCGATCCAAGACGGCGTCGTGAAGCCTTGGAAGTGCGCCACGCGCAAGACGCTCATCCGCCGTAACGCCATCACCCGCGCGCTCGCCGAGCAGGTGCCGTTCGACCTCAAGACCCCTTGGCGCGACCTGCCCAAGGACGTGCGTGACCTACTGCTGCACGGCGACCCCAAGCGCAAGTTCCTGCTCCCGCCGCCCAAGGGCCGTAAGCCCGTCGAGTCCCTCTGGACGGGCATGTTCACCGAACTCGAACACGCCTATCGCACCACCACCGGCGAATCGCTGCGCCAGCGCCTGCTACAGTTCCAGGCGGGCTCCGTCTGCGCCGGCTGCCAAGGCCGCCGCCTCTCCCCCACCGCCCTCTCGCTGCGCCTGAACGGCAAGACCATGGCCGAGTTCCTGGCGATGACGATTCCCGCGGCGCTGGAGTTCACGAAGCAGCTCGCGACGCACCCGGGCGTGATGCCCGCCGAAGAAGCCCGCCGCGGGCTCGAGCAACGCCTCGCGTTCCTGCACGAAGCCGGCCTCAACTATCTCACGCTCGACCGCGAATGCAGTTCGCTCTCGGGCGGCGAGGCCCAGCGCGTGCGCCTCGCCACGCAGCTCGGCCTCGGGCTCGTCGGCGTGACCTACGTCCTCGACGAACCCAGCATCGGCCTGCACCCGAGCGACCACCATCGCCTGATCGGTTCAATCCGCGGCCTGCGCGACCTCGGCAACACCGTCCTCGTCGTCGAACATGACCGTGACATGATGCTCGCCGCCGACCACCTCATCGAGATGGGACCGGGCGCGGGCATCGACGGCGGACGCATCGTCTTCGAAGGCACGCCCCAGGCCTGCGGCGCGCACGCGACCTCCCGCACCGGCGCCTATCTTACCGGACGCGCCACGCTCGCAGGCATCGTGAAGCGCAAGCCCATCGGCAAGGCCGCCATCATCGTCAAAGGCGCCACCGAGAACAACCTCAAGGACGTCACCGCCTCCTTCCCCATCGGCGCGCTTACCGTGGTCTGCGGCGTCTCCGGCTCTGGCAAGAGCACGCTCGCCATCGACATCCTTTCCGCGGCAGCCGCGCGCAAGATCAACGGCGCCAAGGTCGTCCCCGGCCGCCACGCCGGTCTCGAGGGCCTCGAGCAGATCACCGCGTTCACCGCCGTCGATCAGGAGCCCATCGGCCGCACGCCGCGGTCGAATCCCGCGACCTTCACCGGCATCATGGACCTCATGCGCGACCTCTGGGCGGCGCTCCCGCTGGCCAAGGCCCGTGGTTACGGCCCCGGCCGCTTCAGCTTCAACGTGCGCGGCGGACGCTGCGAAACCTGCGCCGGCGAAGGCTCGGTCGCGCTCGACATGCAGTTCCTCGGCGAGACGTTCGTCGACTGCCCGAGCTGCGCCGGCCGACGCTTCAACCGCGAGACACTCGAGGTCCGCTTCAAAGGACTCAGCATGGCCGACGCACTCGGTCTCTCGGTCAACGAGGCCGCCGAAGTCTTCCGCGCCCAGCCGAAGCTCGCCGAGAAACTCCGCACCCTCGCGGAGGTCGGCCTCGGCTACCTCAAGCTCGGCCAGGCCGCCAACACGCTCTCCGGCGGCGAAGCCCAGCGCCTGAAACTCGCCGCCGAACTCGCGCGCCGCGACCATTCCGGCCGTCTCTACGTCCTCGACGAACCCACGACCGGACTGCACTGGGACGATATCGCGAAGCTGCTCGCCCTGCTCGGTCGCCTCCGCGACGCGGGCGCCACGCTCATCGTGATCGAACACCACGCGGACGTCATCCTGGCGGCGGACCACGTGATGGAACTCGGACCCGAAGGCGGCGAGAAAGGCGGCAAGCTCGTCTACGCCGGCCTGCCCGAAGGCCTGCTCAAGCAGAAGGGGTCGCCGACGGGACGAGCCCTAGCGGGCTCGTGAAGAATCGATGACAGAGGACAGATGACGGATGGCAGAGGGGGTCAGGCTGAAAAATCGGACTGCTTCGGTTCTGTCATCTGTCATCCGCCATCTGTCATCTACTCCGTTTACATCTTCGCTGAAATCAGCCCCGCCACCTTGTTCAGATCCGCGATCTCGGCGGCGGTGAAGTCGTAAGGCTGCATCTTACCGATGCCGAGCACGCCGATGACCTTGCCGTCGGCGCCGACGATCGGCACGGCGAGCGCGCCTTGGACGTTCGTCTTCTGAGCGTCGGGCTTGGCGACGCCGCCGAGGTCTTCCTGGAGATTGCAGAGCTGCACGGCTTCCTTCCGCTGGGCGGCGCAACCGGCGATGCCCTTGCCGAACGGGATATTGTCGATCTTCGGCAGCAGCATCGGGAGCACGTGCGGCGGGATGCCATGCTGAGTGACCAGCGCGAGCAGGCCTGTGGCTGAATCCGTGCGATGGATAGTGCCCGTGGCGCACTGGAAGTTCGCCAGCACTTTGACGAGCACCGCTGACCAGTCAGGCGTGCTAGCGGAAAGGAGTTCAGGGATACCAGCAGCAGTTTGCGACATGATGAAAAATCAGACAACGCCCTTGGCCATGCGTTCCGCAAGCCAAGCGAGACCGCCGGCTTCGTCACCGAAGACGCCGTCGAGCTGGGCTTCGAAGGCTTCGTCGAGGACCTGGGAGAACCAGCCGGCGGGCTTGTGACCCATGGCGATGAGGTGACGGCCGAGGACGATCTTCTTGGGGGCGGTCGAGGCGACCTGCAGGGCGGCCGCACGTTCGGCAAGCCATTCGCCATGCGGCGAAGGGCCGTGCATGCTCGCGATACCGCGTCCACGGCGATCGGCGAGATCCACGCGGCAAAGGCGGTCGATACGGATGACCTTGTTGGCGAGGCGTCGGACAGCGGCGTCACCGGCGCCAGCCTTGTGCAGGTAATACGGCTGACCGTGCCAGCGCACGAGCGGCAGGACGGAGTCCATGAGCTTCTTCTCGTTCGTGATCTGGGCGAGGAAACGCGGGGCGAGGTTGAAGCTCTCCTCTTCATGACCGTAGGCATGCCAGCGATTGTCCTTCTCCTCCTTCTTCGTGGTGGTCGCCTTGCCGATGTCGTGCAGTAGCACGGAAAGTCCGATGATGAGGTCTTCGTCGCGGTCGCCGAGACGCTCCTTGGCGTAAGCGTCCAGGCACTCGCAGGTATGATTCCAGACGTCGCCTTCGGGATGCCATTCCGGATCCTGCGGCACGCCGATCATCGCATGCAGTTCCGGATAGAACTTCGTCCAGCCGCAGTCCTTGAGGACATTCAGGCCCACGGAGGGCTTGCGGCCGCGGAGCAGGAGCTTCGTCCACTCCTCCATCAGACGTTCGGGCGGAAGGTCCGCCTGGGTGAGCGTGGCGCAGAGCGCGATCGTCTCCGGGGCGACCGAGAATTCGAAGCGCGCGGCGAACTGCATCGCGCGGAGCACGCGGAGCGGATCTTCGGCGAACTTATCCGAGACATGGCGGAGACGCTTAGCCTGCAGGTCGGCCACGCCGCCCCAGGGGTCGAGGACCTCGCCCGTGAACGGGTCCCACATGATCGCGTTGAGCGTGAAGTCGCGGCGTTCCGCGGCGTCCTTCGGCGTCATCGTCGGGTCAGCCTGCACGTCGAAATCCGTGTGCTTGGCGCCCGTACGATTCTCCCGGCGGGGCACCGAGACATCGACCGGGAAGTCCTTGAGCTTCGTCACGCCGAAGGCCGCGCCGACCGTGATGATGCCGAATTCCTTGCGTAGGGCCGCTTCGACCTGACGCGTGCCGAGGCCGTAGACCTCGACATCGACGTCGAGGACCGGCACCTGCATCAGCGCGTCGCGCACGCAACCGCCGACCAACAGAGGGCGGCCGCCGGCGTCACGCAGCAGCTCGACCACACGACGCACGGGCGCGAAGTCGCCGTCGAGGCGGATGAGACTGGGCTGCAGGTCGGGCACGCCCCCACCCTACCCGTGCGCCGGCCGGAGGCGAGTGGTTTTGCGATCAGAGGTTGGTCGTGAAACCTTCCTTCAGCAGCCAGGCCTTCGCCGTGTCACGGCGGTCGCCTTGCAACACGATCTCGCGGCCCTCGAGGGCGCCGCCGGTGCCGAGGGCGCGCTTGAGTTCCTTGAGCAGCGCTTCGCGCATGCGCATCTCCTGCGATTCGATCCAGAGCCCCTTGAGGATCGTGACCTCCTTACCGCCGCGTCCGGCGCGCTCGTATTGCAGGATCACCTTACCGAGTTTCGGCTTCGCCTTGGCGGCGGGCACGACCGGCTTCGGGGGCGGGCCGGGGGGCAGGTCCTGGCCGTCCAGCTTATCGAAAGGATTGCCGCTCATGCGCCGCGTCCGCAGGTCCCCGCGCCCGGCGTACCGCCCCGGAGATAGACCAAGGCCTTCTCGTACGAACGGCGGCGCAGGTAGTGATCGAGGTCGCCCGGCAGGCCCGAATCGGGGGCCGCCACTTCCGCGTCGAGCACCCGCATGCAGGCCAAAAGGCCGTCCTTGGGGAGGCCCGGCTGGGTGAGGGCTTGGAGCGCCTCCAGGATACGTTGACGACGGACGGGGTCCATTTGCCTGCAGATTGCGGGCCGAACGGGCCCGGAGCAAGCCCGCGGGGCGGTTTTCATAGTGGACAAAAGGCGGGGGGCATCCCTATACCAACCCTTCCTCTGGATGGATAGCTCAGTTGGTTAGAGCGTCTGCTTTACACGCAGAATGTCGTGGGTTCGAGTCCCTCTCCGTCCACCCCTTCCATCACACTCTCCAGTCGCCATGACGCCCCCTAAGAAGAAGCACACGCTCTCCGCCCTCGTCGAAAACAAGTTCGGCGTCCTGGCCCGCGTAGCCGGCATGCTCTCCGGTCGCGGTTTCAACATCGAGACCCTCAACGTCGGCCCGACCCACGACCCGGCCTACTCGCGCATCACCGCGACCGTCGTCGCCGACGACGCCGCCCTCGACCGCTGCGTCAAGGCCCTCGATAAGCTGATCAACGTCATCACCGTCCAGGACTTCTCCCGCGAAGAGGTCGAACACGTCGCCCGCGAGCTCATCCTCTGCAAGGTGAAGTGCGACACCAAGACCCGCACCGAGATCATCGAGATCGCCTCCCTCTTCCGCGCCAAGGTCGTCGACGTCGCCCACGACACCGTCGTCATCGAGTTCACCGGCAACGAGAACAAGATCGCCGCCTTCCTCG
>JBILXR010000058.1:0-11387 GCA_044378215.1 Opitutales bacterium | reverse complement strand
TCTACCAGGGCGTCTCGTTCGAGAACATCCGCCTCGTCTTCCGCAAGGGCAAGATCGTCGAGGCCACTTCGAACAACACCCAGCGCCTCAACGAGATCCTCGATACCGACGGCGGCGCCCGCTTCATCGGCGAGTTCGCCATCGCCTTCAATCCGCACATCCTCAACCCGATGCAGGACATCCTGTTCGACGAGAAGATCGCGGGCTCCTTCCACTTCACGCCCGGCAAGTGCTACGAGACCACCGACAACGGCAACCATTCGTCCATCCATTGGGACATGGTCTGCATCCAGCGCCCCGAATACGGCGGCGGCGAGATCCGTTTCGACGGCCAGGTGATCCGCAAAGACGGCCTCTTCCTTCCCAAGCCCCTCCAGAAATTGAATCCCGCATACCTCCTCGGTAAGGCCAAATAACATGGCCAACCAAAAAAAGCCGAAGAAGGCTCAGCCCAAGCGCCTCGGATCCCGTCCGCAGGCCCGCACGGCCAAGGCGCTCAAGCGCAAGGCCAAGCCCGCGCCGCACGTGCCCTACGCGGCCCGTCCGGCCAAGGCGCCCGTCGAGGAAGTCCGCCCCGATGAGGTCTTCAAGACCCGCATCCCGAGCGAGTTCGAACCGGCCCGCGCCGACAAGATCATCGCCACGCTGCTCGACGGTGTCAGCCGCTCCCGCGTGCAGAAGGCCCTCGACCTCGGCATGGTGAAGGTCAACGGCCAGACGGCCGATTGCCGCACGCTGCTCAATCCCGGCGACGCCATCGAAGTCGCCCTGCCCTCCCCCGGCGAGCCCACCGCCCGCCCGGTGAAGATGGCCCTCGAGGTCCTCTTCGAAGACGCGCACATCATCGCCGTCAACAAGCCCGCCGGTCTGCTCACGCACCCCGTCCAGGGTTCCGACGAGGTCTCGATCGTCCACGGCCTGCTCCATTACACCAAGGGCAAGCTCGCCCCGGCCGGCGGCGCGCCCCGCCCCGGCGTCGTGCACCGTCTCGACCGCGAGACCTCCGGCGTCATCGTGCTCGCGAAGACCGACAAGGCCTACCACGCGCTCGTCGCGCAGTTCGCCGAACGCACCGCCAAGAAAGAATACCTCGCGCTCGTCGACAAGGCCCCGCGCCTCCTCTCCGGCGTCATCAACGCCAACATCGACCGCCATCGTACCGTCCGCGTGCGCATGGCCGTCCGTGAAGACGGCCGCGAAGCCATCACCGACTGGCGGGTGGAAGAAAAATACGGCGTCGAAGCCGCCCTCGTCCGCGCCTTCCCGCACACGGGCCGTACGCACCAGATCCGCGTGCACTTGGCGCACATCACGCACCCGATCCTCGGCGACCGTACCTACGGCAAGTTCGACGTCCCGAGCTACACCGGCTGGCCGATGCCCCGCGTGATGCTCCACGCCCATAAGCTTACCCTGACGCACCCGCAGACCGGCAAGCCGCTGACGATCACCGTCGAGCCGCCGAAGGACTTCCAGGAGCTCAAGGAATGGCTGGCCAAGAAGTTCGGTCGCAAGCCCTACCTGCTGCCCGCGTAGTAGGTTTCGGCGGTTAGCGGTTAGCGGATGGCGGTTGGGAGAAGCCACGGAGACATGCTGCCCATGGCAGGGACGCTATGCCTATCGCTTCAACAGGGGGAGCCATTCCATGCGTTCAAAGAAGTTTCCCGCTTACTTGAACGTCTCTTCCCTGCCCTCAGGCGCTCCGGCCCTCGTCTAGAACCCATTCTGCCGTGGCTTGGGCAATTTGGCCGGGGCATTCCAGCAAAGTCTCACCGTCGGCTCCTCCCGCGTGCGACGTCGGCTTTGAGCGCATCGAAAAGTTCCTTTGCTTTGGCCTGCTCTTGCGAGAAAAGGTTCGTTGTTTCTCCGGGATCGGCGCTGAGGTGATAAAGTTGGAATTTCTCGGTCGGCCCTTTGCCCTTCGTCTCGACGAAGTGATCCGGCTCAAGGCTCCCGTCGCTCACCCGGTAGACCCACTGGGGCAGGATGAGTTTCCAATCACCCAAGCGGATCGCGACCGTATACGAGCCGTAGTTCACATGCACGATGCTGTTCCGAATGGGTTCGCCGGTTTTCCGGCCAAGCAACAGCGGAGAGATGTCAAAACTATCCTCACCCGCATCGTCCGGAAGCTTCTCCCCCAGGAGCGAGGCCACTGTCCCCAGTATGTCGGCGAAAGATATCAGCTCGCCGCACGAGCCACCTGCCGGAACCTTGCCAGGCCATCTGGCGATGAAGGGCATGCGATGCCCAGCCTCGGTGAGGTCACCCTTCATGCCCTTCCACGGACCGGAGGCGCGGTGGCCGAACTTCTCGATGTCCTGCCGATACCAGACCGGACCGTTGTCGCTGGAAAATAGCACCAGGGTGTTGTCGCTCAGCTTGAGTTTTTCCAAGGTGGCCAATACCTGACCGATCATCGCATCTACGTTCATCACATAGTCGCCGTACTGCCCGGCGTCGCTTTTGCCCTTGAAGCCCGGCGCCGTGGCCCACGGCGCATGTGGCGCAGGGATGGCGTAATAGAGGTAGAAGGGCTCCTTGCCGCCGCCCACCGACTGCTTCCTCAGCCATTCGTCAGCCTTTTCGGCGATGGGAGAAAGATATCCTTCGAATTTCCATCCCGGTGCCGCCAAGCCATTACGCCAATGCATTCCTTGCGTCTCGGGATTCGTCACTCCTTGGCCCGGGTGATCGTCGATCATCTCCGTCGGCGCGACGACGAAGCGCTTGTTCTCTATCCAAGCATACGGCTTCTGCTCGGGAGCATCGAACCCGAAGTAATAATCAAAACCGAAGTCTGTCGGCGTCATTTTCAGCGTGCCGTCCGCCTCGGCCTTCGTGGACATACCCTGATGCCACTTGCCCACGCAAGCCGTCGCATAGCCTTTTCGTTTCAGCAGCGTGGCTAGGTTCATCCGTCCGGGTTCGTGCTGGAGCTGAGGCTGCGGAAAGTGCTGCTTCTCCAGCTTGCTGAGTTCGGCTTTCCCGGTTCGCCTGACCGATTCGCGGTTCCAATTCCGATAAGGCATCCGCCCCGCGAGCAGGCTATACCGGCTAGGGACGCATATGGAAGCGCCTGCATGGGCATCCGTGAACTTCATCCCCTGCGCCGCCAGCCTGTCGATATGCGGAGTAAGGATCTTTGACTCGGGATTGAAACACCGCGGATCACCCCAACCCATGTCATCGACGAGGATGATGAGGATGTTCGGATGCTGGGCGGCGGAGGTGACGGAAGTCGCTGCCAGCAGGAGAAGGAGAGCGAATGAAAGTCTGGAAGTGAATGGCTTCATGCGACGACCCTCCTCTTAGTATCCCTTCTGACCGGGTTTGGGCACCTTGGTCGGGGCTTTCCAGTCGGCAGGCAGAAGCTTCGCCGCGGTGAGCGGGTCGTTGTCGCCGTCGGCCTTCATCTCGGCGGCCAGTTTCTCAAGCATGGCCTTGATGCGCACGGCGTGCTCCGGGAGGGCCGAAAGGTCCTTGGTCTCGAACGGATCAGACTGGAGGTCGAAGAGCTGGGTGCGGTCGACGTGCGGGTAGCGGATGAGCTTCCAGCGTCCATCGCTGAGCGCCTTCTGGATGCTCTTGTAACCGAACATCAGGAACGGGCGGGCGGACTGGCTCGGATCCTTGAGCACGGCGGCGAACTCGCGTCCGTTGGAACCCGACGGAGTGGCGACGCCGCAGAGCTTGCCGAGGGTGGGCAGGACGTCGAAGAGGTAGCACAGCGCCTCGCTGCGTTTGTCGGCGGCGATGCCCGGTCCGGCGACGATGAGCGGCACGCGCATGGAGTGCTCGTAGAGGTTCTGCTTGCCGATGAGGCCGTGCGAACCGCGGGCGACGCCGGAGTCGGCGGCGTAGACGATGATCGTATTGGCGGCGTAAGGCGAGGCGTCGACGGCGTCGAGGACGCGGCCGACCTGGACATCAAGGAACGAGATGTAACGGTAATACTCGGCCAGCATCGTCTGGATATCGGCTTGCTTGCGAGGCCATGGCAGCAGCTGCTCATCGCGGATGACCATCTCGCCATTATCGAAGGGGTGCTGAGGCAGGAAGTTCGGCGGCAGCGGGATCGAGGCCGGCGCATAATCGATCGGGAACCCTTCCGGCACGATGTGCGGGTCATGCGGGCCGTCGAAGGCGAGATACGAGAAGAACGGCTGCTTGTCGTCCTGTGACTTCAGGAACGCGAGGGTCTCGTCGGTGGCCTCTTCGCACAGGTGCTTCGGCGAGATCTTCGGAGGGGTGAGCTTGCCGGTCGGCAGAAGGTCGCTGGTCGGCGCCTTAAGCGGATTGGCCATGCCGCCCACGAAGAGCGCCTTGGCCTGCTGGAAGGACTTAGGGATCGAAGGCGGGCCATTGTGCCACTTGCCGGCGGCGAAGGTCGCATAGCCGGCCGCACCGAAGGCATGGGGCCAGGTCTGGTGCTTAAGCAGCTTCTCATCGATCTGCGCCAACGAGCGACCGGACAGCAGCATCGCACGCGAAGGCACGCAGGTCGCGCCGCCATTACCGCCCTGCATATAGGCGCGGGTGAAGGCGACCCCGCGCTTCACGAGTCGATCGAGGTTCGGGGTCTTGATGACCGGATTACCCAACGCCGCGATGGTGTCGGCGCGCTGGTCATCGGCGAAGATAAAGACGATGTTCGGCGGCTGGGCGGCGGTCAGGGACACGACCGTGATCAGCAAAGCAAGGCAGAGACGGGGTAGGCTCATGGGCCTATCCAAGCCCCTCCGGCGACGAAACGCAACCCGCGTTCAGGCGTTGAAGCCGTGGTGGCCGTCCTGCTTCCGATGCTCAGGGGCATTAGGCTCGACATGCACCAGCACCGACACGACCTCAGGGTGGGACTTCAGGATATCGGCCTTGATGCGTCCGGCAATCGCATGCCCTTCGGCCACCGTCGCGGTCTCCGCGACCTGCAGGTGGAAATCGATTTCAAAGCGATCACCCAAGCGGCGGGCCCGGAACGCATGAAATCCATAGGCCCCCGGAGCGGCGAGGATGTGCTCGCTGAGATCGCGAAGGACATGGGCCGCCGGGGCGGTATCAAGCAGGTCCTCGCAAGACCCCTTGAAAAGTTTGATGCCCTCGGCCCCCAGCCAACCGGCCAAGACCAATCCGACGACCTTATCCAACACACTCCACTCCGGAGATAGATTGGCGATGACGACCGCGACCAGGGCCAGCAACGAGGCGATGGCGTCAGCGCGATGGTCCATGGCGTTCGCCATGAGGAGGCGGGAGCCTAAGCGCTCAGCTTGGCGTCGCGCATAGCGATAGAATCCCTCCTTCACCAATAAGGCCGCGCCGGCGACCCAAGCGGCGGCAATCCCCGGGGTCGCTGTCGTCGTGCCATCCGCGAGGGCGGAGACGGACTGCCAGGCGAGCCCCAAGCAGAAGAGCAGCACGATCGACGAGATGAGCATCGTCGCCAACGTCGAGAACCGGTGATGTCCGTAAGGATGGTCGTCATCCTTGGGTAAGTGCGCAAAACGTAAGCCGATGATGGCGGTGATGTCGCTGGCGATATCGACCAGCGAGTGGATGCCGTCGGCGACGAGCGCCTGCGAAGACGCCAGAATGCCGACCGTAAACTTGGCGACGGCCAACACGAGATTGACCCCGAGGCTGAGCCACGTGGTCACGCTGCCATCGCGCTGCAGCGTCGTGCTCATTTGGGCGAGTTAGCCTTGATCAGGTCAGCCTCGACGACCCAGTCGATCCGGACGAGCTTGGCCTCGGCGACGGCCGGGTGGCCGTTCAATTCACGGACCAGCGTTTCGAGCTGACCCCACGGCGCGCCGCCAGGCTGCTTGCGCCAGGCATCGAGACGGAGCAGGACATCTTCGTGGCCGGTCCAGGCCGCGGCGACATCGCCGGAAGCGATCTTCACGTCGGCCGCCTGATGGCCGGGCTTGAGCTTGAGGGCGATGCGGTCCGCGAAGGTGAACGCATAAGCCGAAACCGGGCCCGGCTCGGCCAGGGCGATGCCTTCGGCGTAGGTCTCCTTGATCAGGATGTGCTCTTCGGGGAGCTCCTTGCCTTCCGGCGAGTAGCGGCGCGTGCCGCCGGTGACGAGCGTGCGGACCTTGCCCCCGCCCTGCTTATCGGCGACCTGTTCGAAAAGGACATACGGGCCGTAGAACCCCTTCTTCATGACGGCATAGTCATACATCATCGGCGCCATGCTCAGCGACGAGCGGACCATCCGGAGCTGGTTCTGCTTCTCGCTGCCGCAGGACTTCCCGCCGAGCAGGACCATGACGCCCAGCAAGGCGCCGACTAGGAAGATGACGAAACGTTCGCGCTGACCCATGCCCAGACTTCAGCCGAGGAAGCCTTCCGGGGCAAGGAGAAGCCTCCGGCGGTGCGTTTGGCGTTGGAAATTCACCCGCGGACGCCAAAACAGCCTCATGCTTCAGGCCACCGTCGAGACCCGCGTCCGCTTCGCCGAGACCGATGCGATGGGCGTCACTTACCACGGCAATTACCTCCCTTGGTTCGAGATGGCCCGCGTCGCCCTGCTCGACCAGCTCGGCACCCCCTACCGCCAGCTCGAACAGGACGGCTTCCTGCTGCCCGTCCTCGAGACCGGCCTGACCTACCACCGCCCTTCCCGCTTCGACGACCGCGTACGCATCACGGTGACCCTGGCCGAGAAACCTAAGGCCCGACTCAAGCTGACCTACAAGGTCGAGCGCGACGGCGAACTGCTCGTCGAAGGCTTCACCGTCCACGCCTTCGTGAACCGCGAGTTCAAGGCCGTGCGCCCGCCGGAGCACGTCGAGGCCGCGATGCGCCAAGCCTTCGGAGCCTGATTTCATGAAGATCGCCGCCGCCCCGCTGGGGCCTTTCGAAACCAACGCCTACCTCGTCGTCGCCGAGAACGGCAAGGACTGCTGCGTCATCGACGCCCCCAAGGACGCCGGCCCACTGCTGCTCGCGGAGATCAAGAAGCAAGGCCTCAACCTGACGCACCTGCTCATCACGCACGGCCACTGGGATCACATGTGCGATGGGCGCTATTTCGCCGACGCCGGCGCCAAGGTCATCGCGCACAAGGACGACCAACAGCTCATCGAGAATATCGAGGCGTATCGTAATCGCTACCAGTCGATGATCCCGTCGCTCTCCGACGACGACTTCCGCTCGGTGAAGGTCGACCGCTGGGTGGATGACGGCGACGTCGTCGAGACCTGTGGCTTTAAGTTCGAGATCCGGCACGTCCCGGGCCACTGCCCCGGCAGCATCCTCTTCTACGCCGCCGAGCAGAAGATCGCCTTCACCGGCGACGCCATCTTCAAGGGCTCCGTCGGCCGGACCGACCTCCCCAACGGTGACTGGAACCAGCTCCTGACCTCGATCCGCACCCGCATCTACACCCTGCCGGACGACGTCGTCCTCCTACCGGGTCATGGCGGCCAGACCTCGGTCGGCGTCGAGAAGCAGACCAATCCGTACGCCAAGCCCTGAGCCGCGTGCCTTCGCCCTGCCCCTTCCTGCCGTCCTGCGGTCGCCCGCTCTCCTGGCGCGACCTCAATGCCTTGCGTGACGACCAAGGGCCTGAGCTTTACCGCCTCTGCCTCGAATACGGCCAGCAGCTCTGGCTGGACGACCTGCCGGCGCGCGCGCTGCTCGCCGTCGACCGCGCGCTCTATTGCGACGTCCCGACGGGCGCCGAAGTCTTGCAGGAGTATCCCATGCCTTATCGTGCGATCGGGTGGATGGTGAAGCAGCCCGCCGACGCCTTCACCGGCAACGCGCGGGTGCATTACCAGCATCTCGCCGACCGCGTGCGGGGCGAACGGGCTGAGCTCAAGAAGTGGCGCGCCTGGGCCGCCTGGGCCGTCACACGTCATGTCCGGCCGGACCTCGCGGGCGACCCATTGCATATCGTCACCGAGCCCACGCACGCTGAGATCGAGGCCGGCATGCGGAACTTCGGGATCAGCGGCGAAATCGCCGAATGGCGCAAAGCGTTGGCCGACTAAAACCACCCTTCCATTTCGACATGACCCTCCACTCCGATCATTCCCTCCGCATCGTCGTCGATGCGACTGACCTGTACGCAGGACAAGCGGGGGGACGTCCGCTGGAACAGCGCGCCACGCCGGCCGAAAGCAGGATTACCCTCCGATCGCTTAAGGCCGGCGAACCGATGACTCATGACGGAGTCAAGTTGCTCGAAGTGCTCGTCGTGCGCGGCTACGTGAGCCTCAACGGGGAAACCCTCGGCCCGGCTTCCTACGTGCGGCTGGCGCCAGGTGTGTCCGCCACGTTGACATCCGTCGACGCGAGCATGATCTACCTCAACGAACGCACCCCGACGGAGCCGGAAACAGACTCTTACGCACTACGCGGAGATTCCCTGGACTGGCGGCAAGGCATGGTGCCGGGACTTAAGGTCACCTCCCTCCATCAAGGTCTCACGAAGCACACTGCGTTGGTGCGCTGGGCACCCGAGACCCGTTTCAATCCGCATACCCACGTCGGCGGCGAAGAAATCCTCGTCCTCGAAGGCGTCTTCCGCGACGAGCACGGCAGCTATCCCGCCGGCACCTGGATCCGCAGCCCGCATCTGAGCAACCACCGGCCCTTCACCGGTCCGGAGGGCGCGACCATCCTCGTCAAAGTCGGCCACCTCGACGTGGCCTGAAGCTTCACTTCGACAGGTCCAGGATCTCGGCCTCGAGCGAGATCGTCCGGCCGCCGCTGCCGCCGAGAAGCGTCTTCGCGCCGGGCTTCACCGTGATCGTCGTGTTCGTGCGCGAGACCGCGACCTGCGGGGCCGGCGCGTCCACGATGACCGCCTTGTGCAGGACCAATTCAACCGACTGTCCGAGGCGGGAGAGCGTGAGCGCCTCGCGCTTCTCGTCATAGGACTTCAGCGTCCAGCCATCGATGCGGCGACCCAGCGGGACCCACTGACGCTTCCCCGTGGAGTCTTCGATCGAGAACAGCTTATCCTTGGTCAGCACGCCATGGAAGAACGGCAGGTTGCTCTTGGCGCGGGCCGGAGCGGCAGGGGTGACGGGCGTCACCGGCGGAGACGTGGCCGGCGCCGGCGGGCCCTCGCGGGACTCCGCGACCGCTTCGAGCGTGAGCGTACCGTCATTATTCACCTTCGGGGTGACCGTGAAGACCACGCCCTCTTCGGCCGAGCCCACGCGGATGGTCGTCTGCTTGCCATCGACCGTGATGACCGTCGGCTCGGCGTAGACCTCCGGTTTGCCATCCTTGTCCGGGCGCGTGAACGTCGCCTTCACCTTCAGGTGGGTCGGCACGGCGTCATCGGCCGGACAGGCCGCGGAGACCAGCAGGACGGCGAGGAATGAGCGGAGCATGGCTTAACGAGCGACCGGCGTGGCGGAGACGGGCGTGGCGGAGACGAGGCCGCTGATGGAAAGTTCGAGGCCGCCGACACCAGGGACCTTGGCGACCTCGCCAGGGCGGACGGTCACGACCGTGCTCAGTTCACTGGCCGAAGCCTCTACCGAGGACTTGTAGAGATGGAGTTCCTGATGCGTCGCGCCTTGCGAGACCGTGAGCACGTTGGTCTCGACGTCGAAGGCTTGCAGCTTCCAGCCCTCGACGGTCGAACCCAGTTTATACCAGCGACGCGCGCTGCGGCTGTCCTGGATCGAGAAGAGACCTTCTTTCGCCAGCACGGAGTAGAAGACCAGCGTGCCGTCATGGGCCTTGGATTCGCGCTTACGCTCGCGCTTGGCGTCCTTAGGATCGATGACCTCGGCCTTGTGGCTGATCGAGACGCGGACCGAGATGCTGAGCATGCCATCGGGCTGGACGGTCGGCGAGATGACCAGTTCCATCGAAGACTCCGGCTTACCCTTCGGGTCCTTGGGGTCCGGGCGACCGGCGACCGAGACACGGGCCTCGGAACCCGAGATCACGGAGACGGACGGGAAGCTCATCACGTCGGACTTGCCCGTCTTCGGGTCGAGGTGCGAGACGGTGCCACGGACCGTGACGGTGGGCGGGGGTGCGGGCGGGGCCGGGGTCTGGGCCGAGACCCCGAGGGACGTCAGGACGCCGAGCGCAAGCAGGAGGAAGCGGGGGGCCATGGGGATGGGCATGGTTCTATTTCCCTTATACCCCGTCGCGAGGCAAAAGGTTGCATCCCGCGGGCCCGAAACCTCAGAGGCGCTTGAAGATCAGCGAGGCGTTATGTCCGCCGAAACCGAGGTTGTTCGAGATCGCGACGTCCACCTTGCGGGCCTTGGCGACGTTCGGCGTGTAGTCGAGGTCGCAGTCGGGGTCCGGGTTCTCGTAATTGATCGTCGGCGGGATCATGCCCGTATGGATGGCCATGACGCACGCGGCCGCCTCGACGCCGCCGGCGGCGCCCAGGAGGTGGCCGGTCATCGACTTGGTCGAGGAGATGGAGATCTTGGGGGCGAGGTCACCGAAAGTGCGCTTGATCGCGAGGGTCTCGCAGCGGTCGTTGATCGGGGTCGAGGTTCCGTGGGCGTTGATGTAACCCACTTCGGATTTCTCGATGCCGGCCTCGGCGAGGGCGCGGTTGAGGCAGAGCGCGAGGCCCTTCCCTTCCTGGTCCTGGCCGGTGATGTGGTAGGCGTCGCAGGTGGCGCCGTAACCGGCGAGCTCGCAATAGATGCGGGCGCCGCGGGCCTGGGCGTGTTCGAGGGACTCGATGACGAGGACACCGGCGCCTTCGCCCATGATGAAACCGTCGCGCAGCTTGTCGAACGGACGGGAGGCCTTCTCGGGCGTGTCGTTGAAGTCGGTCGACATCGCCTTCATGTTGCAGAAGCCGGCGTAACCGAGGCGCGTGATGGCGGCTTCGGAGCCGCCGGAAAGCATGATGTCGGCGTGACCGTCGCGGATGTGACGCAGGGCTTCGCCGAGGGCGTGGGAGCCGGAAGCGCAGGCCGAGACGACGCCGAAGTTGACGGACTTCGCCTGGAACTCGATGGCCACCACGCCGGAGGCGATGTTGGCGATGAGCGAAGGGATGGTGAAGGGAGAGACACGGGACGGGCCACGCTCGATAAGGACGCGGGCCTGGTTCTCGATGGTCTCCATGCCGCCGATCCCCGAGCCGATGATCACGCCGAAGCGCTCGGAATCGATCTTCGTGACGTCGACGCCGGCGTCCTGGATGGCGAGGCGGGAAGCAGCGACGGCGTACTGCGTGTAGCGGTCGTTACGTTTGGCTTCCTTCGCGTCCATATACTTCGCGGGATCGAAGTCGCGGACTTCCGCGCCGACCTTTGACGGGAAGTCCGTGGGGTCGAAGCGGGTGACGCGCGAAATCCCGGAACGACCCTTGATGAGGGCGTCCCAGAAGGTCGCATTGTCGTGACCTAGGGCCGTCAAGGAGCCGATGCCCGTGA
>JBILXR010000210.1:0-3218 GCA_044378215.1 Opitutales bacterium | reverse complement strand
ACCAAGCCTTTCGACACGCGCGAGCTGATGCTCCGCGCCCAGGCGCTCCTGCGTCGCGCGAAGTCCGCGGCGGCCAAGCCGTCGACGCGTCTCGCCGCCGGCGCGCTGCTCCTCGACATCGAACGACATGAAGTGACCGCGGCGGGCAAGCCCGTCGACCTGACGGCGACCGAGTTCAAGCTTCTCCGCCTGCTCCTCGAGCGGAAGGGCAGGGTGCAGTCGCGCGAAGAGCTGCTATCGGATGTGTGGAATTATTCCCCCGACCTCGAGACGCGGACGGTGGACACGCACGTGCGCCGCCTGCGCGAGAAGCTGGGGCCGGCCGGCGATGTGATCGATACGGTGCGCGGAGTCGGTTATCGCGTGAACGGCTGAACCGCTTTGCGCTCGCGCGTCCTCGCGACGACGACAGCATCCGAAGCCGATGACCTGGCTACCTTGGCTGCTCCTGCTCGCGCTCGGCGCGGCCGCCGTCTGGGGCTTCGCCACCGTCGGCGCGCACGTGCGCTGGGCGCGGCGCACGCTGCTCGCCGCGGACGCCGGCCCGCGGCCGCAAGGCTGGCTGGTGCGCAGGCTGCGCCTGGAAGAGCTCTTCATCGCGATCGAAGGCCGCGCCGAGAACGAAGGTGAGATCCGCGCCGCCGCAGGGCGGCGCATCGAGGCGCTGCTCGCGCCGCTCACCGACGCGGTGCTCGTCGTCGACGCGCAGGACCGCCTACGCCTCGCGAACCCCGCGGCGGCGGCGCTCTTCGGTCTCGCCGACGAAGACGTCGGCGGCCCGGTCGTACCGCTCGTCCGCAGCGCCGACTTCATCGAACTGATCCGCCGCGTCCGCGGCGAAGGCGACGCCCGCGCCACGCTGCTCCTCAACCGCGCGCCTTTGGCCGACGTCTGGCTGCAGGCGGCCGGCGCACGCACCGACCCGGAAGCATTCGGCCCGGGCGCCGCGATCTTCGTGCTGGCGGACGTGACCGCGCTGAAACGCCTGCAGGCGATGGAACGCGACTTCGTCACGAACGTCTCCCATGACCTCCGTACGCCGGTGACGATCCTGCGCGGCTACGCGGAGACGCTCGCCGAGGACCACGCGACGATGTCGGCCGAAGACCGCGCGCGCTTCACGCAGAAGATCGTGAATTCCGTCGGGCGCCTCCAAGGACTCGTCGAAGGCCTGCTCGCCTTGGCGAGCCTCGAATCTTCCCGCGAAGTCCGCCGCGAAGCCGGCGCGCTGCATGCCGCGGCCCGTGAAGTGGCCACGGAGTTCGACGCTCGCTGCAAAGCCGCGGGCGTGACGCTCAGCCTGGACCTGGCGGCGACGCAGGACGTCGGGGCCGACCCGATCCAGGCGCGCCGGCTCATCCAGAATCTGATCGACAACGCGCTCGCCCACGCCGCCGGGCTGACCCGGCTTCGGATCGCGACCCGCGATACGGCGGAAGGGACCGAACTGAGCGTCGAAGACGACGGGGCCGGGGTGACGACCGCCGACCTGCCGAGGCTCTTCGACCGTTTCTACCGGACCGACAAATCTCGCCGGGCAGGGGGGAGCGGGCTGGGCCTGAGCATCGTCCGCCAAGTGGCGGAGCTCCATGGCGGCTCGGCCGGGGCCGAACCCGCACGCCCGAAAGGCCTCCGGGTGATCGTCACCATCCCTCGGGTCGACTGACGCTCCCGAAATGAAAAACCCGCCGGGTTCCGGCGGGTTTTGGCTCCATTTTTAAAGTGGAGCGCGCGACTGGACTTGAACCAGCAACAGCCACCTTGGCAAGGTGGTACTCTACCATTGAGCTACGCGCGCGTTGGACGAGGAGCAGACCAAACGGCTCAGCGAGTGTCAAGCCTTTGGAGGAAGGCCGTCCGGGCGGCCGCCGGGGCAGGGGTCAGGCCTTGGTCCGATAGCAGGGCGGCCGCCGCATCCGAGCACAACCAACGGAGGGCGGGGCGGAGAGCGGCGACTTTGTCCGGGCGGACATAAAGGACGAGCGGCACCTGAAGGGGGTAGTCGCCATTGTGGACGTTGGTCTCATCCGGACCATAGGCGGTGGCGGCCCGACCCGGGCGACCATCGGAGACCGGGAGGACCCGGCCGTGGGCGGCCGGGGGTTTGGGCAGGAGGACGATGCTGCCGGCCCGAGCAGCGAGCAAGTCATCCGCCAAAGCCGGCTCAACGCGGAGACGGACATCGGGACGGAACGGCTGACCTTCGAGGACGAGGCCCTGGAAGATCTCGAGGACCATGGTGCCCGGCGGAGAAGTCAACGCCGGCGTCATGAATTCCGAACGCGCGCGCGGATCGAGGTCGTTCCAATTACGGGCCGGCGCGCGGGCGTCGCGGGCATAGGCGTTGGCCAGCTGATCGAAGCTGATCTGCTGGATCCGGTTGCTCCCGTGCGTCGCGACGACGACGACCGCCGAAGCGAGGCGGAATTCCCGCACGCCGACGACCGGAGCCGTTTCGCCGGCTCGCATCATGAGGATGGCGGCCGCGGCGCGGCCTTCCACGAAAGCCCGGCGGGCGGGAAGGGTGCCCGCGAAATCAACGGAGTGCTGACCAGCCGCGTCGCGCAGGGCGGCGACGAAACGTCCGTCGAGCAGGTCCGTACCGACCACGTCGGCGCCTTCGGCGACACAGACGAAAAGAAGCCCAAGGAGGTGCCTCACGCCGTCTCGGGGCCGGGATCGAGTTCCGGCCACTGCAGGAGTTTACGATGCAAGGTGCGACGCGAGATGCCCATGAGCTCCGCGGCGCGCGTGCGGTTACCCGCCGCGGCGGCGAGCGCCTGCTTGAGCAGCTGCTTCTCGTTCGAAGTCCGGTCGAGGTTACCCGGAGCGCCCAAGGCCGGAGCGGACGCGCCCGCCATGGCGGTCGGAGCGCTGAAGCGCAGATCGAGGTCCGCCGGGCCGACCGTCTTGCCGGCACGGAGCACCGCGAGGTTCTCGCACGCGTTGCGCAGCTCACGGATGTTGCCCGGCCACGGATAGCGCACGAGGACCGCCAGCGCTTCGGGGGAGAGTCTCGGCGCCGGGGCGCCGTTCTCTTTAGCGAAACGCTCCAGGTAGTGCGCGAGCAGGAGCGGGATATCATCGGTACGCTCGCGGAGGGGCGGCAGCCGCAGCGGCACGACCGAGAGACGGTAGTAGAGGTCTTCGCGGAACCTGCCGTCCTTCACCATCTGCTGGAGGTCGCGGTTCGTCGCGCAGACGAGACGCAGGTCCAG
>JBILXR010000057.1:0-11554 GCA_044378215.1 Opitutales bacterium | reverse complement strand
GCCTTGGGTGGTTCGCCCGGACGGGCGGGTGCTTCCGCCTCCGGCGCGGGCGCGCCCTTCGGATAGGCCGAGGTGAAATCACCCGAGACCGTGGCGGCGAGCACGCGCGGCTTGCCGTCGGCCTTGAAGGCCAGCGCGACCTTCTCGAAGGGTCCGGCGTTGGCGGCGATCGTCGTCACGGCGCCCATGTCGGCTCCGGATTGGGTCACCAATGGTAAGAATTTGAGGCGTGCTTCGGCACCCGAGATCAGCGCGATCGCGCCGGCCTCCATGAAGGCCATCTCGCGCAGGTCGCTGACAAGCGGTGAATCCTTGGCGAACGAAGCCGGGCCGGCGGCGAAGGCGGCGGGGTATTGCACCGCGTCACCGCGCTGGCCGCGGATGGCGACGGAGCCGGCGGCGTCCGCCGTGATCGCGTCCATCTCCACGTTGACGCCCCAGCCGCGGAGCAGCGCGGGGTCGCTCGCGGCGGTCATCGCCATCGGCGCCATCATGAAGGGCATGTTGCCCTGCGAGAACTTCTGCATGCGCGAGAGCGGGTCGACGGCGGCGAAGACCGCGCCGCCCTTCATCAGGTGTTGGTCGACCGCGTAAGCCAGCTGCGGGTCGATGTGGTGCGCGTGCACGAGGGCGACCACCGTGACGTCCTTCGGCAGGCCCTTGTCGGTCGTGTTCAGCGTCACCACCTCGAAGCTCTGGCCGAGTTCGGCGAGCAGGGCGTCGGCCGGGCCGGCCGACTGTTCGCCGCCTTGCGGGAGGGTGTTGGAGATCGGCAGCGAGCTGATCAGCGCGAGCTTCGGGCGCTCGAGGCGGGCGACGGAAGCGACCAGCTTGGACAGGTCGAATTCTAGGAAACGTTCGCGCGAAGGGTCGAGCATCGGCACGGCGGTGACCGTGTCGGCGAGCTGGGCCGTGAGACCCAGGTAGGCGTTGCCCTGGGCGGCGCGCATCGGGGCGAGGTTCTGACGCTGGGCGCGCTGCTCTTCTTTCGTGTCGGGCCGCGGGTCGGTGACGACGAGGCGCACCTTGCCGCCGGAGGCGGCGACGTATTCGCGGAGCAGCGTCTCGACGCGGCGCGAGTAGCTTTCCAGGTAGGGGCGGAGCTTGACGTCGGAGCGGCTGACGAAGAGCTCGAGCGTCACGGGTTCATCGAGCTTGGCGACGATCCGCCTGGACTCCGGCGAGAGCGTGAACGTGCGGTCGGCGGTGAGGTCCGCGCGGACGTCGAAGGCGCCGAAGATCAGGTTGACGAAGAACGCGGCCGCGAGGACGGCGGCGGCGGCGAGCAGGGCTTGGGAGCGGTTCATGGCGGTGGGTCGGTTCAGCGACGTTCGACGATGATGGTGCTCAGGCCCAGGCCGGCGAAGGCCACGGACAGGAAGTACGCGACCGGCCGGGCGTCGAGCAGGCCGAGGGTGAAGGGCTCGAGGTTGCGCCAGAGGCCGAGGCGGCGGATCTCATCGATGCCCGCGGTGCCGAAGGCGCCGGCGAGGAGTTCGTCGAACACGCCGTAGCCGACGAGCACGAGGAGGAAGCAGGCGAGGAAGCCGGTCACGAAGGCGATGACCTGGCTGCGCGTGAGCGCGGAGGCGATGGCCGCGATGCCGAGGCAGGCGCCGGCGCAGAGTAGCGAGCCCGCGTAGCCGGAGAGGATCACGCCCCAGTCGGGGTCGCCGAGCCAACCGACCGTGAAGGCGACGGGCAGCGTCATCAGCAGCGCGCACGCGAGGAAGAGCCAGGCGGCGAGGAACTTGCCGAGCGCGGCCTGCCAGACCGTGATCGGCCAGGTGAGCAGCAGCTCGAGCGTGCCTTGGCGGCGTTCTTCGGCCCAGAGGCGGGCGCCGGCGGCGGGGGCGAGGAACGCCCAGAGCCACGGATGATAGAGGAAGAAGCGGTCCAGGCTGGCGACGCCGGATTCATAGAGGCCGCCGACGAAGAACGCCAGGGACACCGCGAAGGCGTTGAAGACCGCGAGGAAGACGTAGGCGAGGGGCGTGCGGAAATAGCCGGCGAACTCACGGCGGAGCATCGCGGCGAAGGGCTTGAGGCCGGGGGCGGCGGGAGCAGGGGAGGTCATGGGGAAGGGGTTCAGGCGGTGAGCTGGCGGAAGACGGCGTTGAGGTCGGCGCCGCGGGCGAGGAACTTCTCGCGGGATTCGTCGCAGCGGACTTCGCCCTTCGCGATCACGATGACGCGCGTGCAGAGCTCGCCGACTTCTTCGAGGATGTGGGTGGAGACGATGACGGCCTTGGTCGCGGCCATCTCCTTGAGGATGCGGCGCACCTCGTGCTTCTGGTTGGGGTCGAGGCCGTCGGTGGGTTCGTCGAGGATCAGTACTTCCGGGTCGTGCAGGACCGCCTGCGCGAAACCGACGCGCATACGGTAACCCTTGGAGAGCGTGTCGATGCCCTGGGCGGCGACTTCCTCGAGGCGACAGAGGGCCAGCGTGCGGCGGACGCTCTCGGCCGGGTCGGTGAGGCCGCGGAGGTCGGCGGCGAAGCGGAGGAATTCACGTACGGTCATCTCACCGTAGGCGGGAGCGCCTTCCGGAGAGTAGCCGAGGTGCTGCTTGGCGCGGACGGCCTCGTCGGCGACGTCGAAGCCGGCGATGTGCGCGGAGCCGGCGTCGGCGCGGAGGTGACCGGTGAGCATCTTCATCGTGGTGGATTTCCCGGCCCCGTTGGGTCCGAGAAAGCCGACGACCTCGCCGCGGTCGACGGAGAAGGAGACGTCACTCACGGCGCGGAGCGCGCCGTAGGACTTCGACAGGTGATGGGCTAAGATGAGGGGCATGGGGAAATGGGTCAGCGGTTCTGCGGGGTGCCCTGCGAGGCGACGCGGATGCCCGCCTGCTGGAGCTTCTCGCTGATGCGGAGCAGGAGCTGCTGGTTGAACTCCAGTTGCTTGCCGGCCTGGGCCGGGAAATACCAGTACATCAGGCGGATGTTCACCGCCCATTCGCCGTACTCAAGGACGTGCACGAGGGGCGGGTGGCTCGGCTGGGAGCCTTCATGGCCGGCGATCAGGCCGCGGATGATCTCGGCGGCCTCCTTCACCTTCTCGGCCGGCGTATTGGCCTCGAGGTGGACGAGGTCCTGCGCGCGGATGAAGTCGCGGCGGGTCAGGTTGACGATCGGGCGCGTGGCGAGGTCGCCGTTCGGAATGGCGAGGCGCTGGCCGTCGAGCATCATGATGGTCGTCGAACGCAGGCCGAGCGATTCCACCTTGCCCTCGTGGCTGCCGATATTGATGACGTCGCCGAGCGTGAAGGGCTGGTCGACGATGAGCATCACGGCGCCGAAGACGTTCTTGATGGTGTCCTGCGAGGCGAAGGCCAGGCCGACGACCGCGCCGGCGAGCAGGCCGAGGATCGCGTCGGACGATTTCGGGTCGACGATCGAGATCGCCTTGAAGGAGCCGACGAGGATCACCGCGATGCGGATGACCGTGGAGAACATCGGCACGAGGATATCATCGAGTTTGTTCTCCGAGCCGTCGGCGATCTTCTGGGCCCAGGCGATGGGCACGGCGAGCAGGTGGAAGACCGCCGTCGTGTGGGCGATCGAGCAGAGGAAGGCGCCGGCGATGGCGGCGAAGTCGAGCCAGCCGATGTGCGCGAGCTCCGGCTTGTTGTCCTTGATGAGGAAGAGGAGGGTGTAGGCCGGCAGGATCAGCGGCAGGGCCTTGCCGATGGCCGCCACGGAGGCTTCGGCGATCGGGCTCTGGCCGAACTTGGTGGAGACCCAACGGAGGACTTTGTCGGCGAGCCAGCCGGCCGCGTAGGCGAGGGCGACGTAGCCGACGGCGTGGATGGCGATGCTGCCCCAGTCTTCGGGCGCCTTGGCCGCGATGTTCTTGATGTCGCCGACGATGAAGTAACTGGTCGGGGCGGCGGTGGGAGCAGTGGCCGCCGGGGCGGCGAGGGGGGCGATCTGGGCGAACAACATGGTCAGGGCGTGAGGGGGAGGTGGTATGTAGGACGACCGCCGTCTGTTTTCAAGCGTCACCGAACATCCAATCCGCTTGAAGAGGGGCGAGCCCCTTGCCACGCTGGGCAGACCGGAATGAGCGAAACCAGCGAAAAAAAGCCCGCCAAGCCCGTGGTCCTGACCTGTGCCCAGCCGACCGGGCGCCTCCACCTGGGTAATTATCTGGGGGCGGTGCTCAACTGGGGCCGCATGCAGGACGACAATGAGTGCTATTTCGGCATCGTGGACCAGCACGCCATCACGGTCCCCTACGTCCCCGCCCAGCTCCGGGAGAACACCTATTCCTGCCTGGCGCAGTATGTCGCCAGCGGACTCGACCCGGCCCGCAGCCGCCTCTTCGCCCAGTCCCACGTCATCGGCCACACGGAACTCGCCTGGATCCTCGGGTGTATCTGCCCGCTCGGCCAGCTGGAGCGCATGACGCAGTTCAAGGACAAGTCGCGCAAGCAGGAGTCGGTCGACGCCGGCCTGCTTTTCTACCCGGTGCTCATGGCGGCGGACATCCTGCTCTATAATGCCGCCCTCGTGCCGGTCGGCGACGACCAGAAGCAGCACCTTGAGCTCGCTCGCGACCTGGCCGAGAAGTTCAACCACCGCTATTCCGACACCTTCAAGGTCCCCGAGCCCTTCATCTCCAAGGTCGGCTCGCGCATCATGTCCCTGCAGGATCCGACCGCCAAGATGTCGAAGTCGGACC
This sequence comes from Opitutales bacterium, assembly GCA_044378215.1. Taxonomy (GTDB): domain Bacteria; phylum Verrucomicrobiota; class Verrucomicrobiia; order Opitutales; family UBA953; genus UBA953. Next base: position 6,868 of record JBILXR010000057.1, on the reverse strand, counting down.
CCAATCATGCGGCCACGGTGTTCATCACCGACCGTCCCGAGGACATCCGGAAGAAGATCATGTCGGCCGTGACGGATTCCTCCGCCGAAGTCCGCGCCGGCGCCGACAAGGCCGGCGTCACCAACCTGCTGTCGATCATGTCGGCCTGCACCGGCCGCTCCGTCGCGACCCTCGAAGCCGAGTTCGCCGGCAAGGGTTACGGCGACTTCAAGAAGGCCGTCGCCGACGCCGTCATCGCGATGCTCGACCCGGTCCGCCTGCGCTACGACGAGCTCATCAAGGACCGCGGCGAACTCGACCGCATCCTCAAGTCCGGCGCCGAGCAGGCGCAGGCGACCGCTTTCCGGACGTTGTCCAAGGTCAACCGCAAGGTCGGCTTCGTCGAACGGCCCCGCTAGGCCGCCCCCTTACCCCGCATACCCCCATGAACCGCGAATTCGAGAAGCTGCTCAAAGAAAAATGGTTCCTGGTCGCCGCCGACCTCATCGCGGTGATGGCGATCCTCATCGCCATGCCGGACAAGCGCGACGGCCTCGACACCTTCCTGGTGATCTGCGCCATCCTCGCGGCTTCGCTCATCGTGGTGATCCCCGTGCTCAAGGACGGTGGCGGCAAGGCCGAGCGTCAGGCCGAACAGGCCCGCCTCCGCGCCAAGCTCGCCGAAGAGATCGACCTCCAGCGCGATAACATCCGCGCCGGCAACGAGGCGATGAACCGCCGGATCGCCGAAGCCGAGATGACCGCGCGCAAGGCCGCCGAAGCGTCCGCCGCGGCCGTCGCGCAGCGCGCCTCCACGGAGATCAACGCCCTCAAGGCCGCCTTGGCCGAACTCACCGCGAAGGTCGAAGCCGCCGCCGGCTCCTCCGAGGCGCTGGATGAACTGACCGCGAAGGTCGAAGGCCTCGCCGGTACGGTGCGCGCGCTCGTCGCCGAAGCCGACGAAGCCGCCGAGAACGCCGGCAAGGCTCGCGCCGAAGCCACGCAGGCCTTCGAGACCGAACTGAAATCTGTCCGCGACGAAATCAAGAAGTCCGCGAAGTCCGCCGATAAGACCGCCGACAAGCTGGAAGCCGCTTTGGATTCCCTGCGCGAAGAAGTCGCCGAACTGCGCGCGCGCCCCGCGGCGCCGGCCGAAGAGGCGGAGGAAGCCGAAGTCACGCCCGTCGCTTCGGCCCCTGCGCCGGTCGCGTCCGCCGCTACCGACGAAGAAGATTCCGAGGAGGAAGCATCTGAAGAGGAGGAAGTCATCGAGGAGATCGAAGAAGTCACTGAGGACGAAGCCGCGCCGGCCGCCGACGAGCCCGCCTCTTCGGCCGCGGGCTCCGGCACCGCGCTCATCGTCAATCTCATGATCGGCATCGGCAACAAGCCGTTTGTCCGCGGCACCGGTCCTGGCCTCAGCCGCGACAAGGGCGTGCCGATGAGTTTCCTCGGCATCGGCCGTTGGCAGTGGATCTCGCCTGATCCGGAGGCTCCCGCCACCGTCGAAGTCTGGAAGAACGACCAGTCGCCGATGGGTGAAGCCTTGCACCTGCCGGGCGGCGAACCGGTGGAGGTCGACGAAGGTCACTTCGGCGGCGTCTGATATGCTGAGCATCCTCGGCCTCTGCGCGTGGCTGGCCGCGGCCGACCCGCTGCCGCCGCCTCCCCCGCAGGTCTACTCGAATGACACCGTCCTCGCGACGGTGACGGGCGAGCGTGTCGCCGAGGTGAGTTTCGTGGCCACGCATTGCACGGCGTTGCAGCGCCACCTCGAGTTCGCGCTGAACCTTCCGCCCGTGCCCGGCGCGGTCGCCCGCATCGAGATCGGTGACGTCCCGAAGCTCGCGCCCGTCGACACGCGTCTCGTCGGTGGATCCGTCCTGCTCATCCTCCGGCTGGGTTCGCCGCAGGAAGCCCCGGAGCGCGCCGCCCAGGCCGCGGCGCAGGCTTGGCTGGCCCGCGTGGCCTTGGCCGGCGGGCAGCCCATCGGCGGGATCGAGCCTTGGACGCGTCAGGCCCTCGCCTGTGAGATCCTCGCGCAGCTGCGTCCTTCCTTGAATGACTATTGGTATCGCGAGGGCCGCCGCGAGATCCCCGCCACGCTCGAAGACATCGTCACCGGGCGCGCGCCCGATCGGGAAGCGCTACTTTTCTGGCGGGCCTTGCGCCGCACGCTCGGCGTGCCGGCCGACCAAGCCAAGAGCCTGATCGCCTCGGCGCACGGCCAGCCGGTGCTCAAGCGGCTCGCCGCGGCCACGAAATCGCCCGACGAGTGGTGGCTGCTCCATCGTGCCGAACTGCTGCTTTCCCGTGAGCCCGTCAGCCTCGGTCTGCGCGAGTCGGCCGAGTCGCTCGACGACATCACGCGCTTCGTCTTCGACCTCGGGGCGGGCGACCAGCTCATCTCCGGGGCGGACCTACCCAGGCATCGCGCTTTGCCGGCCGTGAAGCTGAGCATCGAGGCGCGGCTCAAGGGCCTGCGGCGCGAAGTGCTCCGCCAGAATCCCGTCTACCATAACGCCTGGCGGACCTTCGGGACCTGGCTCGAGGCCTTCGAGCAGGGGAAATCCGAGGAGCTGACCAAGCTCTGGACCCAATATCAGGAAGAGCGCCGGCTGGCGGACTCGCTCCGTCGGGAGGTCGAAGCGGCGATGGACACGGCCGTCCCTGCCGCGAAGTGACCGTTCAGGCGGCGTCCTTGGAACCGGCCGTCTTCGGCAGCATCTGGTCGGCCAGCGTCACGCGGAAGAGGTTGAGGGCCATCCAGAACACACCGGCGAGGCAGAGGCCGCAATAGGCTGCGCCGAGGAGCACGGCGGTTTCGCCGGCTTCGGACCAGGGCACATGCTTCTTGAGGATCGAGGTTATCCAGACGAAGAAGACCACCGTCAGGACGAGGTCGATGACGACCGCCTGCTTGGTGATGAGCTTGGGCTTCATGTTATCCATGGGGCTGCATTGGTGCGTTTCCGGTCCGGGCTGTCAATCCTGCCCCGACCTTCCGGGGTCGCCCCTTATCTCCGCCCTTGCCACGCCTGCCGACCCGTTCACCCTGCCGACCCCGAGGGGCGTCTATAGCCCCCCACTCGACCCCCTTTTATACGTCAAACATGGCCGAAGAGCTCAAGGATACCCTCAACCTGCCCGTCACCGACTTCCCGATGCGGGCCGGCCTGGCCGAACGCGAACCCGTCCGCATCGCCCATTGGGAGCGCCACGGTCTCTATGGCCAGATCCAGGCCCGGGCCGCCGGCAAGCCCGCCTTCGTCCTTCATGACGGTCCGCCCTTCACCAACGGCGACGTCCACATCGGCACCGCGCTCAACAAACTCCTCAAGGACTCCATCCTCCGCTACAAGTCCATGCGCGGCTTCCGCACGCCTTACGTCCCAGGCTGGGACTGCCACGGTCTCCCGATCGAGCACAAGGTGATGAAGGAACTCCAGGCCAAGAAGCAGTCGCTCGATGCGCTCGGCGTGCGCAAGGCCTGCGCCGAATTTTCCGCCGCCTACATCGAGAAGCAGCGCGGCCAGTTCAAACGCCTCGGCATCCTCGCCGACTGGGCTTCGGAATACCGCACGATGGATCCGGCCTACGAAGGCGAGATCCTCGGCGGCTTCGCCAGCTTCGTCGAACAGGGCCTCGTCTACCGTTCCAAGAAGCCGGTGTATTGGTCCATCCCGTGCCAGACGGCGCTCGCCGAAGCCGAGATCGAGTACAAGGACAAGCGCTCGCACTCCGTCTGGGTCGCCTTCCCGGTCGCCGATCCCGCCGCCAAGCAGCTCGCGCCCGCGCACCCGCTCTCCGTCGTGATCTGGACGACCACGCCGTGGACGCTCCCGGCCAACCTCGCCATCGCCGTGCATCCTGAGCTCGAGTACGTCGAGGTCCGCCACGGCGACCGTTCCTTCCTCGTGGCCTCCGCTTTGCGCGAAGCGTTCGTCGCCGCGTGCGCGCTCGAAGGCGCCACGGACGGCTTCAAGGTCAAGGGCCGCGCGCTCGAAGGCCTGCAGCCGCGACATCCGTTCATCGACCGCGCCTCGCCGGTCGTGCTCGCCGACTACGTCACCACCGACGCCGGCACGGGCTGCGTGCACACCGCCCCCGGCCACGGCATCGAAGACTATCAGACCGGTAACAAGTACGGCTTCGAGCCGTATTGCCCGGTGCGCGACGACGGCACGTACGCCGACGACGGCAAGGTGCCCGCCGCGTTGGTCGGCATCACCGTGCTCGAGACCGACGGCAAGAATCCGGCGAACATCGCCGTGCTCGAACTGCTGAAGTCCACGGGCGCGCTCCTCAAGGCGCAGAGCTTCGAACATTCCTATCCGCACTGCTGGCGCTCCAAGACCCCCGTGGTCTTCCGCGCGCTCGATCAGTGGTTCGTCGGCCTCGACCGCGGCGACCTCCGTAAGAAGGCGCTTACCGCTGTCGGCGACGTGAAGTGGATCCCTGCTTCCGGCGAGAACCGCATCCGCGCCGCGCTCGAAGGTCGTCCGGATTGGTGCATCTCCCGTCAGCGCGCCTGGGGCGTGCCGATCCCGGCGTTCTATTCTCCTTCCACCGGCGAATCGTACCTCGACGCCGGCGTCGTCCGTCACGTCGCCAAGCAGATCGCCACGCGCGGCGGCGACTGGTGGTGGGCCGCCTCCGTCGAGGAAGTCCTCGCCGGCGCGCCCATCCCGGCCGCCTGGCCCAAGGACCTCCGCAAGGGCACCGATACGCTCGACGTATGGATCGACTCCGGTTCGAGCCATCTCGCCGTGTGCGCCAAGCACAAGGACCTGCACTGGCCCGCCGACCTCTACCTTGAAGGTTCCGACCAGCATCGCGGCTGGTTCCAGTCCTCGCTCTGGACCGCCATCGCCGTCAAGGGCTCCGCGCCTTACCGCGCGGTGCTCACGCACGGTTTCGTCGTGAACGAGAAGCGCCAGAAGATCTCGAAGTCCGACGGTAAGCCGCAGACCGCCGACGACTACGTCAAGAAGTACGGCGCCGACATCGTACGCCTCTGGGTCGCCTCCGAGAACTACCAGAGCGACATCCCGCTCTCCGACGCGATCTTCGAGACGATCTCGAACCAGTACCGCAGCATGCGCAACTCGCTGCGCTACCAGCTCGGCAACCTCTACGACTTCGACGCCGCCCAGCACGCCGTCGCCGTGGACCAGCTCAGCCCCGTCGACCGCTGGGTGCTCGTCGAGACCGCCAAGCTCATCCGCGAGGTCACCGACGCGTGCGAGCGCAATGAGTTCCACCGCGCCGCCGCCGCGCTCGCCGGTTTCACCACCGCGACGCTTTCCGCGACCTACCATAACGTCGTCAAGGACCGCCTCTACACCACCGCGCCCGACGATCCGCTGCGTCGCTCCACGCAGACCGCGCTCGACCTCGTCTTGCGCGCCTACCTCAGGCTCATCGCGCCGTTCGTGCCGTTCACCGCCGACGAAGCCTGGTCGCACTTGCACGCCAAGACCGAATACGTGGACACGACCAACGTGCACCTGCAGGACTGGCCGGCCATCGACGCCCGCTGGGAAGACGCCCCCGGACAGGCCGCCCACGCCGCCGTCACGCGCATCCAAGCCTTGGCCGCCCAGGTCAACGTCCCGATGGAGCGTCTCCGTCAGGAAAAGAAGATCGGTCAGTCCCTCGAGGCCGCCGTCGTCGTCACCGGCGATGCCGCCGACGCGGACTTCGCCCTCCTGTCCGCCCATCAGGCCCTCCTGACCGAGCTCTGGATCGTCTCCTCGGTCCAGCTCAAGCCGCAGGCCGGAGCCGCTTTGGTCTTCCAGGTCGACAAGGCCGAAGGCGTCCGCTGCCCCCGTTCCTGGCGCTGGGTCCCCGCACTTGTGGAAGCCGGCCGTTTTGGTATGGTATCTCCACGCTGCCGCGAAGCACTCCTCGCCAAATACTCCCAACTCTGACCCCTCTCACCGATGTCCAAGAAACCCGATCCCAAGAAGTCTGCCAAGAAGCCCGCCCCGGCGCCGAAGGCCAAGGCCAAGCCGGCCGCGAAGCCCACGCCCAAGGTCGTCGCCAAGCCGGCGGCCAAGGCTCCGGCCCCGAAGGGCAAGGTCGCCGTACCGGTGAAGGCCGCCAAGGTGGCTCCGGCTCCGGCTGCGAAGCCCGCCAAGAAGGGCGCCGCTCCCGTCGCTCCGGCCAAGAACGCCAAGGCCGCTCCCGCTGCTCCCGCCGCCAAGGGTGGCAAAGCCGCGAAGGCCCCCAAGGTCGATCATGCCGTCCAGAAGGGACTCCTGAACAAGCATCGCGATGACCATCACCAAGCCGACGCGCTCGACGTGAAGGTCCGCCCGAAGCTTCAGTATTACACGCTGGCCGACCTGAAGGCCTACCTCGAGAAGCGTAACAAGTCCAAGGCCAAGCTCAACGTCTGGGTGCCCGATGAAGAGCGCAAGGCGCGCGAGAAGGCCGCCGCGGCCGCCCGTTCGCAGGGCAATCGCTCGAACAACATCGCGACCGCTTCCATCGCCGACCTGCTCGGCGGCTCCAATCCTTTCCGTAAGGGCGAAGGTTTCGTCGACGAATCGAAGCAGGTCCCCGAGAAGTTCCGCCGCTACTACCGTCTGCTGGTGGACATGCGCGACGCGCTCCACAAGGGCCTCGCCTTCCACTCCGAGGAAGCGCTCAAGAAGTCGGGCAAGGACGACGCCGGCGACCTCTCGGGCTACTCTCAGCACCTCGCCGACGCGGGCACCGATACCGCCGACCGCGATTTCGCCCTTTCGCTGATCTCCAATGAGCAGGAAGCGCTCAAGGAGATCGCCGACGCCATCGAACGCATGAAGAAGGGCACCTACGGCACCTGTGAGATCACCAACAAGGCGATCCCCGCCGCGCGCCTGATCGCCGTGCCGTTCAC
>JBILXR010000056.1:0-11594 GCA_044378215.1 Opitutales bacterium | reverse complement strand
CGACGCCTCCGAGGTCAAAGCCGGCTTCGAGTGCGGCATCAAGCTCGGCGGCTACGACGAGTACCAGCCCGGCGACATCATCGAAGCCGTCGAGATGGTCCAGACGCGTCCGAGCCTCTAAGCCTCATGTCCCAACGCCAGCTCCGGGTCGCCGAACTCATCCAGCGCGAGGTCTCCTCCGCGCTGCGACAGTCCTGGCCGACCGAAGCCGCGCTGATCACGATCACCGTCGCGAGCGTCGCCCCCGACCTCCGCCAGTGCCGCATCGGCTATGCCGTCTCGGGCGACGACGCGGAGCGTAAGAAGGCCCGCGCCTTCCTGAAGCGCGTGCGCACGGAACTGCGTTCGACCGTCGGCGGTATCCTGCAGATGAAGCACACGCCGGACATCCTGTTCACCGAGGATGACATCACCGGCGGCGTGGCGCGCGTGCAGGCTCTGCTGGACGACATGGCCCGCAAAGATCGCGCGGCCAATCCGCCCAAGGCCGACTAGTCCGTCGGCGGACCGACTTCAGGGAAATCCTTCAGCGCTTCGCGGACCACCGCGGCGCGGCGACGGTCGCGTCCGTCGCTGTCGAGTTCCTGGCCGGCGCGCGCCTGCACGTGGGCGGGCTGGCCTTCGATCATCAGGCGGTCGACGAGGTGACGGCGCTCCTCCGGCAGGCAACCCATGTCGCAGGCGAGCCGCAGGTGCGAAAGCATGTTCATCGCTTCCGAGCTGGTGAGCAGGCGGGCCGAGCGCAGCACCCCGAGCGAACGGGCGAGGCGGTCGACGAACTTCTCGCCTTCTTCCTGCGCGAGTTTGCGGCGGGCGTTCCACTCCTGCTCGACGACGTGTTTGATCCAGCCGCCGAGGTGCTTGAGGATCGCGTCTTCGGAGAGGCCGAGGGTCTGTTGGTTGGAAATCTGGAAGACGTTGCCGGCGGCTTCGGTGCCCTCGCCCAGCCAACCGCGGACCGCGAGGCCGTCCTGATTGAGCGCACGCGTGACCTTGTCCATGTGGCCCGCCAGGCAGAGGCCGGGCAGGTGGACCATCGCGGAAGCCCGCAGGCCCGTGCCGACGTTGGTGGGACAGGCCGTGAGATAGCCGAGGCGATCCGAGAAAGCCAGTTTGAGCGCGCCGCCGAGGGCGTCGTCGAGCTGTTCGGCGATGTGCCAGGTGCCGCGGAGATGCCACCCGGCCTTGACGACCTGGATGCGCAGGTGGTCCTCTTCGTTGACCATGACCGAGCAGGTCTGATCACGGCTGATGACGGCGGCGCCGCTCTTGCCGGCGGCGAGTTCCTTCGAGACCAAGTGGCGTTCGACGAGCACCGCGCGGTCGCGGTCGCCGAGCTCGCCCATGCGGACCACGTGTCCGCGGCGGAACTTCGGCAGGACCTCGAGCGCGGCGACGCAACGGTCGGAGGTCTCCTTGCGCTGCGGAGGCTTGGCCCAGCCCGGGAAAGGCAGCCCCTCGAGGTTACGCGCGAGGCGGATACGCGTGCTCAGCACGACGGCCTGCTGGCCGCCGAGGAGATGGGTGAGTTCGCTTTCGGCGGCGAGGATGTCTTCGACGGACATGGTCAGGAGGCGAGCTGGCGTTCGAGTTCGGCGATCTCGTCGCGCAGGCGGGCGGCGGCTTCGAAATCCTCGCCGGTCACGGCGGCGGTCATCTCGAGACGGGCCGCGTCGAGACGACGACGCAGTTGGGCGACAGGTACCACGCCGGCGGGAGCCCGGCCGACGTGGGCGGGCTCGTGCTGGACTTTGACGAGCAGTCCGTCCAAGGCCTCCCCGAAAGTCTCCCAGCAAGCCGGACAGCCGAGCCGGCCGCGCTTGCGGAAATCGAGGTCGGTGAACCCGCAATGCGAGCAGGTGAGCGTGGGGGCGGGCGTCGCGGCCGCCAACGCGTCGGCCAGCTGGAAGACAGCCGGGTCGGTGGCCCCGCCCTTCTGGGCGCAGGCCTCGCAAAGATGGACTTTGGTGACCTTTCCGTGGACGACCTGGGAGAGGTGGACCGTGGCGGTCTCCTCGCACAGCGAACACTGGATCGGCTTGGACATCAGCCTTCAGACAATGCGGCGGCGGCTAATTGGCAAGGGCAAGCGGGGGGCGGAGTTTGACTTCAGGGTCCGTGGACGCTTGATGGAAGGACGTCCGATGTCCTCCAAGCCCCGCATCGTCATCACCGGCCTCGGCCTCACCGCCCCCAACGGGAACTCGCTGGGCGAATTCCGGGCCAACCTGCTCGCCGGCAAGGCCCGCATCGCCGTCATCGACGTCCGGCACATGGGCCGCCACCCCGCGGGCGTCTGCGATTTCGACGCCACCAAGTGGCAGAAGCGCAAGGAAATCCGGAACGGCACCCGCGTCGGTTCCATTTCCATCTTCTGCGCCCGCGAAGCCTTGGGCGACTCCGGCCTCGACTGGGACAAGGTCGACAAGTCCCGCGTCGGCGTCTACCTCGGCATCACCGAGCACGGCAACGTCGAGACCGAAAACGAGATCCATAACATCTCCCAGTTCGGCAACGACACCAAGTACTGGACGCACCACCATAATCCCCGGACCGTGGCGAACAACCCGGCGGGCGAGGTGACGATGAACATGGGCATCACCGGCCCGCACTACACCATCGGCGCCGCCTGCGCCGCGGGCAACGCCGGCCTCATCCAAGCCGCGCAGATGCTCCAGCTCGGGGAGGTCGACGTCGCCTTCGCCGGCGGCGTCTCCGAATCCATCCACACCTTCGGCATCTTCGCCGGCTTCAAGAACCAAGGCGCGCTGGGCGCCCACGAGGACCCGACGAAAGCCTCCCGCCCCTTCGACAAGAACCGTAACGGCATCGTGATCTCCGAAGGAGGCGCCATCTACGTGCTGGAGCGCCTCGACGACGCCCTGGCCCGCGGCGCCCGCATCATCGCCGAAATCGCCGGCTGGTGCATCAACTCCGACGCCACCGACGCCGTCCTGCCCAACCCTGAGCGCCAGACCGAGTGCGTCCGCATGGCCCTCCAACGCGCCGGCATGAAGCCGCAGGACATCCACATCGTCTCCACCCACGCCACCGCCACCGCCTTGGGCGACATCCAGGAGTGCACCGCCTTGCGGACCGTCTTCACCGACTGCCCGGAAACCCGCATCAACAACACGAAGAGCTTCATCGGGCACTGCATGGGCGCCGCCGGGGCCCTGGAATTGGCGGGCAACCTGCCCTCTTTCCACGACCATTGGGTCCATCCGACCATCAATATCGATGAATTAGACCCCGAATGCGCGCTTCCGGGGCTCGTGATCAACCATCCGGTCAAAGTCGACCGGGTGGATGCCATCCTGAACAACTCCTTCGGCATGCTGGGCATCAATTCGGCCCTTATCGTCAAGAAATATGGGGTTGCCTGACCCGGTTTGGACGTTTGAAACAAATCTGAAAACATGACTAAGGACGACATCAAGCAGGTGGTTCTCGACATCATCGCCGACATCGCGCCGGACGAGGACTTGGCTGCGGTCAAACCTGAGGTCCGACTCCGCGACCAGCTGTCCTTGGATTCGATGGACTTCCTGGACATCGTCATGGAGCTCCGCAAGAAGCACGGCATCGAAGTGCCCGAGGCCGACTACGTCCAACTGGCGTCGCTCGATTCCTGCGCTGAGTACCTTCATCCGAAGTTCGCGGCGAAGGGCAAGTAAGACCTCCGCCCCAGACTCCCGAGAGACCGCCTAACCCGGCGGTCTTTTGCTTGGTCAAGGCCACCCCGGCGTTCTTGATTTGCCGAGCCTCCGCCCCTCCCTAAGCTGAATGCCGTGCCTCCCTTACGCCGCTTCCTACTCGCCGCTCTCATTATGGGCGCCCTGCCGGCCTTCGCCGAGACCGTGCAGCTACGCCGCGCCGGCAACGCCACCGTCATCGCGTTCGAATACATCACGCAGGACGAGACTACCATCATGGTCAAGCGGCTCGACGCCGACACGGTGCTGACCTACCGCTGGGAGGACCTCGACCAAGATTGGATCAAGCGGAACAACCCGAAGCTGTGGGCCGAGCGCGAGCTGATGCTCGAGGAGGATAAGCCATCGAAGAAGATGGCGACCAAGGAGAGCGAAGACCCTTTCGCGCAGCCGACCGTGGCCAACGACGCCAAGTCACTCGTCAAGAATCTCCTCGTCTCGCTGCAGGACGGCCTGAAAGGCATGTCCCTTTCCGTCAACCGCGCCGAAGTGGTCTGCGCTGAATTCCAGCTCGAAGAAAATCTCCTCTGGCTCGGCTTCGATGAGCTGAAGCGCGCCAGCCGGCTCTCGGGCAAGCCCGACAACTCATCCCGTCCGGAAGCCCCGGCCGACGAGACCCCGGCCGGCAGCAACATGACCAAGATCAAAGGCAAGACCGTGACCCGGCCCAAAGGTCGCACGCCGGAAAGTCTGGCGGCGGAGGCAGCCGCCAAGAAGGACTTCGAAGCCGACGCCCGACCCTACAATGCCCTCGGCTACCTCCGGATGCTCGCGGAGGGCGGCGCCAAAGGGAAGCCGGTCTGGATGATGCTGCGCCGTTCGACCGCCGACCGGGATGCGATGAAAACCTTGCTGACGCATTATGCCGGCCAAGCCGAGGCCTTGGCCGAGAAGCCAGAAGGCAAAGCCAGCAAGACCGATCTCCTCGTGCTCAAGAAGGCCCTCGAGAACTGCGCCGAATCAATCGGCCGGGTAACCCGCGAGCATGCCGCGGTCGAAGCCAGGCTGCAGGCGGACTGCCGCACGGTGCTGACGCTGGTCCTGCGTTGAACTCCGGACAGATCAAAGAGTCCGGCCGCCTTCCCTGAGGAAGACGGCCGGTTTGAATGGTGGAGCCTATCGGGCTTGAACCGACGACCTCTTGCATGCCATGCAAGCGCTCTACCAACTGAGCTAAGGCCCCGTTAAATGGGAAGGGGAACAAAGATGAGCCCGTGCGGAGGGTCAACGCTTTTTTCCCACCCCACCGAGTCTCTGGTTGCCAATGGGCTTGGGGTGCTTTGCCTTTCCTTCGTGGAAGCGTCCGAAAACCAGCCAGAATCCGTCGAACCAGGCACCGAAGCCCGGTCGAACAGCCAAGGCGGCCGCGGCCAAGGGGGCATCCGCATCGAGAAGGATTTCATCGAATCCCTCCCGGTCGGCGAATGGACCGGACCGATCGAGCTGATCGAATCCGAGAAGGACGCCGAAAAGGCCATCGCCTCGCTCGCCCGTGACCGCGTCCTGGGCTTCGATACCGAGACCAAGCCTTCGCATACGCGCGGCGAGTATAACCTGCCCTCGATCCTGCAGCTGGCCGGACAGCATCATATCTTCGTCTTCCGTCTCGATCACTGCGGCGGCATCCCCCTCGCCTTCCCGGTGCTCTGCAACGACCGCCAGGCCAAGGTCGGCGTCGCCGTGCGCGACGACGTCAAGAATCTCCGCGCCCGCGCGCCTTTCGAAGACCGGGCGTTCATCGACATCGCCGACCACACGAAGAAGACCGGCCTGGTGAACACCGGCCTGCAGGCCCTCGCCGCCCACTTCCTGCGACTGCAGATGAAGAAATCGAAGAAAGTGCAGACGTCCAACTGGGCTAAGCCCTTGGATGAACGTCAGATCCAATACGCCGCCAACGACGCTTGGTTCAGCCGCGAGCTGTTCCTGAAGCTCGAGCAGGACGGCCTGATCCCACGGTTCGAATGAACCCCGAAGCCGCCCGCGCCGCCGCCGCGCTGGGGCTCGCCACCACGCGCCGGCATATCTTCCTCTGCGTGAAATCGGCGGAGCAGGCCTGCTGCGCCGGCGAGCTCGCGGCCAAATCATGGGAGCACCTGAAGTCGCGGCTCAAAGAGCTCGGACTCTCCGAACACGGCGGCATCCAGCGTACGAAGGCCGACTGCCTGCGCGTCTGCGCCGACGGCCCCGTCGCCGTCGTCTACCCTGAAGGCGTCTGGTACGGCCGCTGCACGCCCGCGAACCTCGACCGGATCATAGCCGAGCACCTCGTCGGCGGCAAGGTCGTCGCCGACCTCCGCATCGCCGGGCCTACTTCGCCTTAGGCTCTTTCTTCTTCGGGAGGTCCACCTTCTGGGCGAGCGCGCGTAGCTTGGGATAAAGCTCCGCATACGGCACGTCCTGGACGGCCGAGCCGGACCTGGCCGCCATCGAAGCCGCGACACCGGCCGACTCGCCGAGGATCATCCAGACGGGCTCGATGCGGATGGAGGTCATGGCGATGTGGCTGGCGGAGACGCAGACGGGGACGAGCAGGTTCGTGCATTGGGCCTTCTTCGGGACGATCGCACGATAAGGGATCCGATAGATGCCGCGGTGTTCATCCTCGAGGTAGAGCATGGAATAATAGCCACCCATCAGGGCGACCCGGCCGTCGAGCGCGACGGTGGCGTAAGGCCATTCATCGACGCCATAGGAGGCGAGGCCGACCGAATCGGCGGGGTTCGTCCGTCCTTCCAAGTCTTTCTGGGTGACGATGGCATCGGAGACCATGCGCCGGGCCTCGCGGACGTAGAGCTGGTGCGGGTAACCCTTCGTGTCATCGAAGGCGCCCTTCTCCAGTCCGACGCTCAGCGCGATCTCCTTCTGCTTGGCGGGCACGCTAGGGTCGGTGCGTAGGAAGTACGTCATGCCCCGGACGAAGTCCTGCTGCTGCTTCCAGATCTGCGCGCGGGTCGCGTAATCGCCGTCCGCATAGCCGGCATTGTGACCATAGTTCGTGGGCGCGAATAACGCGCGCGCGAGGTTGCCTGCCCCGCCGGAATAGACGCGTCCGCCGCTCACCTCCCAGCCGTCGACCTTGCCGCGCATCACGCGTCCGGAAAGGATGTCCACGCCCTGCTGGAAGGCCCGGCGATAGAGTTCGAACTGCTTCGGTTCGTAGTTCTCCGGAGGCTCGATCGGCAGGCTCTCGCCCTTGAACACGAAACGCCAGCGGAAGCCGTAGCCCATCGTGAGCTTATCCGCCTCGCCGACCGGGGCGACGGGCGTCGCCTGCAGGCCAGGCAATAGGCCGCTCTGCGGGTCGCCGGCTTTGACGTAAGGATTGATCGCGTAGACCGACATCGGCGGCTGCGCACCGGCCAGGCTCTCGCCATAAGTCGACTTCGACTCGCGGCCATAGGCGTAGGCGACGCCGGCGCGCGCCATCAGGTCGCCTTCGTAGGAGCAATCGATGAAGACCTTGGCCTTGATGACGCGCGCCGTGGCGTTCGTCGGCTTCTCCGGAGGGCAGCCGTATTCGTCGAACGGGGCGAAATCCAGGTCGACGGTACGGATCAACCCGGCGACTTTCAGCGCCGCGCTGACCCGATGCTCGAAGAGCACCGTGACGCCGGCGGACTTGAGCATCTCCGCGAAGACCGCGCGATACTGGGCGTCATTGAAGTCCTTCTTGAGGATCGGCCGCGTGGAGCCGCTGACCGCCTCTTCCCGACCCCAGTCGATGTGCATCAGGCCACCGCCCGTCATGCCGCCCAACCAGCGGCTCGGCTCGACCACGATGACCTGGGCGCCCTCCTTCGCGGCGGCGCAGGCCGCCATCACGCCGCTGGCGTTACCTCCGTAGACACAGACGTCGTAGGAGTCGGCGGCGCGCAGGGTCGAAAGACAGAGAAAGAGGCCGGCAAGAAAGCGGGACATGGGGCCTTCCTTTGCTACTCCACGCCAGCCCGATGTCAAAGGGGCTTACTTCAGCGCCTTCTCGATCGCCTTCTCAAGCTCCGGGGAGTCGGGCTCGACGTCGGATCCGAAGCGGGCGATGAGCTTGCCGTCGGCGCCGATGAGGAACTTATGGAAGTTCCAGCCCACCGGACCGGGGTGACCGGAACTCTTGCCCGTGAGCTTCTCGAAGAGCGGGTGCGCGTCATTACCCTTGATCGCGACCTTCGCATACAGCGGGAACGTCACCCGGAAGTTCGCCTGACAGAATTTCTTGATGGCCTTCTCGGTGGCCGGCTCCTGTCCGCCGAAGTCATTGCACGGAAAGCCGGCGACGACCAGTCCCTGGGCCTTGTATTGTTCATACAAAGACTGCAGGCCGGCATACTGCCGCGTGTAGCCGCACTGGCTCGCGACATTGACGACGAGCCACGCCTTGCCGCCCTTGACGGCGCCGAGCGTGGTCGCCTTGCCGTCGATGTCCTTCAACGGCACGGCGAGCAGACCGGGGGCCTCATCGGCCGAGGCGAAAGCGGCGAACAGGAGCAAAGCCGATGCTATGTATTTCATAGCCCGTATTAAAGGCCGGAAACCAAGGGGCGCAAGCGTGCCTAAAAACCAAATTCCCTTGAAAGCGCCTGTGCGGAAATATCATCAAGTACGCTATGAAACGCCATCTCCTCCTCACCCTCCTCGCGGCCGCGCTCTGCGTCGGCTGCGCCTCGCAACCCGTCGTCCAGAGCCGTGGCAACCTGCAAGAGGTCGCCAAGCAGGGCACGACCTATCACCTGGACGCCCGCCGTTCCGGCCTCGGTGAAAATGAAGTCCGCAGCCTCCGCGACCGCCTGCAGAAGGCCGGCCTGAGCCCGGCTTCGGCGGAAACCGCGAAGCTGATCGTCACGCTGTCGAGCGACCTGCAGTCGTCGACCGAGCGCCGGCATACCGGCGGCAAGAACGGCGTCGCCTATGACCACCAGGTCAACACGCGCCGCCTGACGCTCACCGTGGCCGAGAACCGCGCCGGCGCCGGCAAGGTCCTCATGGAAGTCAGCTCGGCCGGTACCGGTTCGGCCTCGGCCGAAACCCTGCTCACCGCGGCCGTCGCCGGCCTTGGTAGCTGAGCGATTCCGCGATCATAAAAGGCGGAGCCGGTCTCGACCGGACTCCGCCTTTTCTTTTTCCGGGAAGAGAACTGTCCGCTCAGGCTCCGCGCGAGCAGCGCGGACGGCCTTCGGCGGCGGGCTTGTACCACTCCTCCTGACTTTCCTCGACGCAGACCTTGCCGCCGGTCTTCTCATGGTTGAGACGCCAGCTGTGCAAGGACTCGAAGGCCGCGTGATCGATGAAGTCCACGTCCAGGTCGATGTCGACGGCGGAGCCAGCGGGCAAGGTGGAGAGCTCATAGTTGAGCTTAGGGACGCAGGCAAAGGTGAGCGTGCCGCGGATGGCGACCTTCCACACGTCGCCCTCCTGCTTCTTCTCGAACTTCACCCGCGAAAGCCGACGGATCGCGAAGAAGACCGAGACAGCCACGCCGATGCCCACGCCCGCGAGCAGGTTGACGCAGGTCACGCCGATGACAGTCGCCCAGTAGATACGCACTTCATTATGGACGGTCAGCTCGTGGATATGGTGCAGGTTGACGAGATTGATACCGACGTGAACGAGCAGGCCGGCCAGGACCGCGAGGGGGATGCTCTCGATGGTGGAGCCGAGGAAGAGCACACAGAGCAGGATCCAGACCCCGTGGAAGACCGCCGACCAACGGGAGACGCCGCCGGCGTTGATGTTGGCGGAGGAGCGGACGATCACACCGGTGATGGGCAGGCCGCCGAGCAGGCCGGAGACGAGGTTGCCGGCGCCTTGGGCGGTGAGTTCCTTGTCGAGGTTCGAACGCGGACCGCTGTGCAGTTTGTCGGTCGCGACGGCGCAAAGCAGCGATTCGATGCTCGCGATGATCGCCAGCGTGAGCACCGCGACGATGAACACGCCCCACTCGGTCGGCAGCTTGAGCTGCGTGAACGCGAGCGTGTCAGGCAGGTCGACCCGCTTGACGTCCATCTTCGCCACGAGGGAGACGACGGTGCCGGCGACGACGGCCACCAAGGGGGCGGGGATCGCCCGTAGGCCGGCCCAAGGAAGTTTCTTCCAGAGTACGAGTACGGCGATCGTGATGACGCCGAGGATGGCGGCCGCGGGGCTGAAGGCGCCGAGGCGCGCGGGCAAGGCGAGCAGATTGGCCAGGGGCGAACTGGCGGGGGCGCCGCCGAGCAGCACGTGCAACTGGGCGAGCGCGATGGAGATGCCGATACCCGCGAGCATGCCGTGGACGACCGAAGGAGCGATGACGAGGGTGCCCCGAGCCACCTTGAGATAGCCGAGAAGGAGCTGCACCAGGCCGGCACAGGCGGTCGCGAGGCAGACCGTCTCCCAGCCCAACTGCTGCACGAGTCCGAAGACGACGACCGTCAGGCCGGCAGCCGGACCAGAGACCTGCAAAGGCGAACCCGCCAAGAGACCGGTGACGATACCGCCGGCGACCGCACCGATGAGACCGGCGATCACGGGGG
Organism: Opitutales bacterium; assembly: GCA_044378215.1. Taxonomy (GTDB): domain Bacteria; phylum Verrucomicrobiota; class Verrucomicrobiia; order Opitutales; family UBA953; genus UBA953. Next base: position 1,369 of record JBILXR010000056.1, on the reverse strand, counting down.
CACCGGAAGCTAGGGCGATACCCAGCGAAAGCGGTACCGCCACCAGGAAGACGACCAGAGAGGCAGGAAGGTCGCGGCGAAGATTCATCGATTCCATTGAAGAAAACCTATGGTATGCCTGTCAACGCACGATGGCATCGACAGGCTCACGACAAGGAAACGTCACGGCGTTCACACCCAGCCGTCACCTAGCGCTCAACGCTCGGAATCCTGAGCAGGCCAAACCGCGGCGAGCACCGCCCGAAAGGCGTCCGTCTCGACCAAGGTGTCCGGACGATCGATGACTTCGACGCAGTCGGCGTTATCCCAGTACTCCCCTTCCTTCTTCATGTTCCAGAACGCCAAGGCCAGGGCCTGCCAGAGTTCGAAACCTTCCAGTTGTCCGCGCGGCAGCCAAGCCACGGCGACGGTCACTTCCTCGGTCAGGTCGGACTCCTCCCACAGGACGTCGTACTTACGGCACTCGCTCGGCCCGAGGAACTGCGTCACGAACTCCGTGTGCTGCGGACCCGCCTCGAGATAATATCGGCAGACCACTTCCCGCTCGGCCGGCTCGAGATCGTCACCGCCGTCGTCGTGATAAGTGAAAGGCTCCGCCATACCTCAAGGTCGGACGCCCCGAAGCCTTGGGCAAGTCAGGATTCTTTGCGCGCCGTCCAAGCCAGGACGACCCAGCCCGCGATCAGCAACGAGCCGCCGATAGGCGTGATGGCGCCGAACCAGCGCGGCGCGCCCAGAGCCATGGCGTAAAGCGTCGCGGCGAAGATCGCCGCGCCGACGGCCCAGAGTCGAGCCGGCCATAGAGAGCGCCCGGCGATGGCGCCGATGGCGACGGCATGCGTCAGCAGGTAGAAAGTCGCCGTCTCCCACCAGCCGATGGCTTCCGGGATCGAGGCCAGACGCTCCTTCAGGCCATGGGCACCGAAGGCTCCCAGCGCGATGGCGGTTGCGCCGAGGAGGCCTGCGGTGACCAGACGATTCATCGCTTACGCGCCGGTGTCGGCGCCGCTCTTCTTCTGCGTGAAGACGAGGCCCTTCTCGCCGACCGAGACGATGACGGGCTCTTCCTTGTTATAGTCGTCGCGCAGGATCGACTCGGCCAGCGGGTCTTCGAGGAGGCGTTCGACCGCGCGGCGGAGCGGGCGGGCGCCGTATTTCTCGTCCCAGCCGTTGTCGACCAGGTAGCCGCGGGCGGCTTCGTTGACCACGAGCTTCACGCCCAGGTCGAGGAGGCGCTTGGCCACCTTGTCGACTTCGATGTCGACGATCTTGGTCATGTGCGTCTTCGCGAGCTGCTGGAAGATGACGATATCGGTGAGACGGTTGAGGAACTCGGGCTTAAAGGCGCGCTTGGTCTCGTCCATGATGC
>JBILXR010000209.1:0-3241 GCA_044378215.1 Opitutales bacterium | reverse complement strand
TCCTGGGCATGATCCAGTATAACGCCGAAGACCTCTGCCGCATGCTCAAGCGCCAGGTCGACCGGGCCACCAAGGCCGACTCCGTCCGCCCCCGTGAAGGCGTGGCGATGGTCGACCTCTATGAACGTCTCATCCGCGGCCGCACCTACCTGATCCCGCACCGCGAAGAAGCGAAGGCCAAGAAGGCCTCCAAGAAGAAGTAAGCGGCATCAAGAGGTAGGGGCGCCACGGCGTGGCGACCGTTCATTCCCCGTATCCCCTTGCCCACATGCCAGCTTGCCCTCCTGATCTTGGCCTCAGGCCAGGATCAGCTTCAACCTCTTGAGCTCGTCCAGGGTCAGCGGCGGCGCCTCCCGAAGGTTCTCGTACGAGTCGACGTGCGCGAGCCAAGCCCAATGGTCGCCGCAGTCCATCCGCTCCATGAAGCGCAGCCTCAAGGTAGCGATGGCGCCCTTGAGCATGTAAAGTCCGTCGCCCACGTGCTCGATCTTCTCGCCGAGTTTGGCGACCTTGTCGGTGGAATGGCCGGACTTCTTGCCGAGCAAGGTGATGTGGCCGGCCTGATCCTGCGCCAGGTAGTTCAGCAGGCCGACCGGGTTCTTCTCCAGATTCTCCAATGTCTTGGTATCCTTGTAGACACCGATGATGAAACGCTTCGGCTTCATCGCGATCGGCGTGACGTAGCTGCAGATGTTGAGGTTCCCCTTCCCCTCGGCCGTCGTCGCGAGACTGTAGATGGGCCCATCTACTCGATTCCAAGGTTTGACGCGGATGCCAGGCATGAGTGTATGTTGATAAGAACCTAACGAGCATGGTTTGTTCCTCCTTTTTCCTATCGCGTCAATCATCGCTCTGATAAATGTTACCTAAGTGTTTTTACACCGCGTAAGAATCATAGCCTATCCTCCATGAATACCATCGTCTCACTTCATGGCTTCACCGGTGAAAGCGCTGATTTCGAGCCGCTTCGCGGGTTTTTTCCGCCAGGAGCGCCGTTGAACGCGCCCGACCTTCCCGGCCACGGCTCACGTCGTCATCTGCGTGCGACGAGCGATTACTCCATCGAGTCGCATCTCTCCCTGATCAGCCAAGCCGCCACCTCGCCGCAGATCACGCTGCTCGGTTACTCGCTCGGCGGACGTCTCGCGCTCCACTGGGCCCTGGACCATCCCGAAAGGATCGCGCGGCTCATCCTCGTCGGCGCGAGCCCCGGCTTGGCGACCGCCGCGGAACGCGACGAGCGCCGTCTCGGTGACGCGACCCTCGCCGGCTTCATCCGCACGCGGGGTCTGGACGCCTTCTTCAAGTACTGGCATAACCAGACTTTCTTCCAGCCGCTGCTGCGGCTACCGGAGGAACGTCTTCGGCCGATCCTCGAACGTCGGCACCGCAACGACCCCGAAGGGCTGGCGCTCAGCCTCGACAACGTCGGCACGGGCACCCTCCCCTCGCTCTGGCCGCGCCTCAGGGAACTCCGCTGCCCGGTCGATCTGGTGACGGGAGAACATGACGAGAAGTTCACCCGCCTCGCCCGCGAAATGGGCGTCCACCTCCCGAAGGCGCGCCTCAGCGTCATCGAAGGAGCCGGCCACGCCGTCCACCTCGAACGGCCGGCCGACCTGGCGATGCTCCTCGGGTGAGGCTCAGCTGAACACGCCGAGCTGGGGCTTGGCGCGGTTGCCGATCTCCATGGGACGTCCCGCCGGCGTCATGATCTCGGTCTGCACCGGCAGACCCGCCGCATGGGCGATGGTCGCATGGAGGCTGCCCGGCGAGACGCCGTCCGTCACCGGTGCGTAACCTTTGGCGTCGCTGGCCCCATGGACGTAACCACGGCGCACGCCGCCGCCCGCGAGGACGGTCGAGAAGACGAGCGGATGGTGGCCGCGGCCGCCGCCCTCGAAGGTCGGCTTGCGGCCGAATTCGGTGGCGACGACGACGAGGGTCGATTCGAGGAGGCCCTTCGATTCGAGGTCCTGGATGAGCGTGGCGAAGACGCGGTCGAAATCACCGCCGACGTCCTCCATGCGGTCATCCAAGGTGGCGTGCATGTCCCAGCCGCCGCTGGCGACCTCGACGAAACGGACGCCGTTCTCGACCAAGCGCCGGGCCAGCAGGCAGCCTTGGCCGAATTTGCTCTTACCATAGCGCGCCCGCGTGGCGGCCGGCTCAGCGGAGAGATCGAAAGCCTTGAGGTCCGTGCTCTTCATGAGCTGGAAGGTGGTCTCATAGAATTCATTGTAGGCCTTGACGTTCTCATCGGTGGCCTTGCCCCCGAAACCGGCGTCGAGCTGCGCCAGCAAGGCGGCGCGCTTGCCCACCACGGCTTCCCCGACGGGGCTCTTGGTGTCCAACAGACCGTCGTCAGGATTCAGGATCGGCAGCGGCGAATAAGCCGCGGGGAACCAGCCGTTGCCGTGATTGGAAGAGCGGTTGACGGCCACGGATGATGGCAAGGTCTTGTGGCTCGAGCCGAGGAAGTGCTGGGCCCACGCGCCCAGGGTCGGGTGCTGCACGGTGCCGCGTTGCTCGAAACCGGTGCGCATGAGGTAGGCCGCGGAGGCGTGCACGCCGACCTTGGCGGTCATGGAACGGATGACGGTGATGCGGTCGCTGATCTTGGCGGTCTCAGAAAGATACGAGGTAAGCTGCATGTCGCCCTTGGCGGACACGATGTCGCCCGGGCCTTTGCCTGGACCAGCCTTGGGATCGAAGGTGTCGATGTGCGACATGCCGCCGTTGAGCTGCAGGAAGATGACATGCTTGGCCTTGCCGAAGCCCGGCAGGCCGGCGTTCGGAGCCTTCACGGCGCTCTTCTCCTCGGCGGCCGCGGCCAGGCGCGCGAAGGCCGGCAGGACGCTCAGTCCGAAGGCGAACTTGGCGCACTTCTCGAGGAAGCGGCGGCGATCTTCAGGATTGCGGAGCAGGTCGGCGGAGATGGGGAGGTTCATCGGATGAAAAGGAATTCGCGGGTGTTGGCCAGAACCCAAGCCAGGTCGGTGACCGCCAGGCCGTCGCCCAGCGAACGGGTCGCGGCGGCGAGCTCAGGGGCGGTCGGACGACGGGCCAGGAAGGAGAGGTAAAGCGAAGTGACCTTGGCTTCCGGGGTCTTGGCCGCTTCGGCCGCCATGACGGCTTCGGCGCGCGTGTCGGACACGAGGCGACCGACGGAACCGTTCATCATCTGCAGGACCTGCGGGACGCTGCCGTCATTGGTCGCGGAATCCGCGAGGAGACGGTC
>JBILXR010000208.1:0-3245 GCA_044378215.1 Opitutales bacterium | reverse complement strand
CCCGCAAGGTCGCCGCCGCCGTCGCCGCCGTGTTCTCGTCGGTGCCGATCAAGGCCACGCCTTACGTTTCGCGCATCAACCCCAAGGGTGTCCATGTCCTCTCCGAGTCCTAAGTTGGAATTCGTTTCCACCGCCGACGCCACGTGCCGCGGGTCCCTGCGTGACGTACTGCTGTCGGCCATGCCCGCCAAGGGCGGCCTCTGGGTGCCGACGCACATCCCGCAGCTCGCGCCCGACTTCGTGGAGCGCCATCGCGACGCCTCCTACGCCGACCTCGCCGAGGCCGTCGTGGCCCCGTATTTCGGTGAGGTGCTCGGCCCCGCGGTCTTGCGTCAGCTCTGCCAGGAGGCCTTTAATTTCCCGGTGCCGCTCGTGCGTCCGGAGAAGCTCAAGGGCACCCCGGCCGAGCGCATCGCCGTCCTCGAACTCTTCCAAGGCCCCTCCGCGGCCTTCAAGGACTTCGCCGTGCGCACGCTCGTACGCGTCACCGCGCGCGTCCTTGGCGACGAGTTCCCCCAGCTGACCGTCCTCGCCGCGACCTCCGGCGACACCGGCGCCGCCGTGACCGAAGCCTGCGCCGGCGTCCCTGGCGTCCGCGCCGTGGTCCTCTATCCCCGCATCGGCGTCAGCGGCGTGCAGGAATCCCAGATCGCCCGGCCCCGTCCCGGCGTGGTCGCCATCTCGGTCGACGGCACGTTCGACGACTGTCAGGCGATGGTGAAGCGCGCGCTGGCCGACGAGTCCCTGCGTCGCCACCGTCCGCTGCTCACCGCGAACTCCATCAACCCCGTACGCCTGATCGCCCAGGTGCCGTTCGCCTTCCACGCCAAGCGCCTGCTGGCCCCTGGCCGTCGCATGGGCATCGTGGTGCCCTCGGGTAATCTCGGCAATGTCGGCGCCGTGCAGCTCGCGCGTCGCATGGGACTGGACGTCGCCGCGCTCGTCGCCGCGACCAACACCAACTCGCCGCTGCCCGACCTCTTCGCCACCGGCGAGTATCGTCCGCGTCGTGCCGTCCCTACGGCCTCCAACGCCATGGACATCGGCGACCCGAACAACCTCAGCCGCCTGCTCGCCTGGCGCGACGGCGGCCCCTCCGTGGAAGCCGTCACCGTCGACGACGTCGCCACCCTCGACGCCATGCGTCGCGTCCGTGACGCCAGCGGTTACATCCTCTGCCCGCACTCCGCCGTCGGCTGGAAGGCCGCCGAGGACCTCCTGGCCCGCGATGGCGCCAAGCTCGACGACGTCATCGTCTTCGGTACCGCTCACCCCGCGAAGTTCCCCGACGTCCTGCAGCAGGCCTTCGGCGACGCCAACGCCTCGCTTTTCCCCGGCGAGCTGCCGGCACCGGCTCCGCTCAGGATCGGCAACGATTTCGAGGCCGTCCGCAAGGTCCTCGAATCCGAAGCCGGTTTCGGCCGCTGAGCCGTGCCACGAAAAAGCCGCCTTTCGGCGGCTGTCTTCGTCGGCTGAACGGCCGGCTTATTCCGTGTCGGACACCGCGAACGTCACGTTCGTGATATTCGCCTTGGCCAGGATATCGAGGACGTTGATCACGCGCTCGTAGCGGGCGTTCTCTTCGGCCTGCACCGTGATGAGTAGCTTGGTCTTGGACTGCTCGGCCGCCTGACCCATCAGCTTCATCTGGTTGTAAAGGTTCTCGAGGAGCTTGTCGCCGGGGGCGCCGACCGGGTCTTCGTTGAGGGTGATCTCGCCGGTCTCGCTGACGCCGATGGTGACTTCGTCGGGGAGTTCGGTCTCCTTGGCCGTCTCGGCGTTGCCGGGGAGAGTTGTCTTGAGCTCATGCTCCACCTTGACGGCGCCGGCCATGACCATGAAGAAGAGCATGATCACGAAGACCACGTCGATCATGGGGGCGATCTGGAAGCCCGGAGCGGCGTCGGGAGATTCTTTCCTTTGCTTCATGGCTTATTCCTCGTGGTTGAGGCCGGAGAAGGCGATGTTGTCGATGCCCGCTTCGGCGCCCCATTCGAGGGCCTTGGAGACATACTTGGCGTGGCACTCCTTGTCGGCGCGGACCAGCAGGCGGTACTTTTCGTTGCTGCCCTTGCGGTCGGAGAGTTCCTTGGCGATGCCTTCCTTGTCGTTCGGATCGAGTTCGCGGTCGTCGAGCTTGTACTTGGCCTGGCCCGTGGTCTTGTCCCACGAGATGTTGATGAGGCCGGCCGCGGCCTTGTCGTCTCGCTTGACACCGTGGGAGGCGACCGGGAGCGAGATGTTCTTGTCGACTTTGAGCACCTGCGAGGAGGTGATCGACATGAAGAAGATGAGCAACACCAGGAGCACGTCGATCATCGGCGCGACCTGGAACTCCGGTTCGCCTTCTCCGCCTCCTCCTCCGCCTGCCATGGTTGTGCTGCTGGTTTAGGGGTGGAAGGGACTTAGCCCTGGACGTTCGAAGAGGCGCTCCAATCGGGCTTGGCGGCGTAGATTTCTTCGTCGCCGACCTTGCGGCCTTCGACTTCGTCGTAGGGGAACGCGCGGAAGAGGCCGGTCACGATCTCGGTGATGTCGTGGATGCCCTTGTTGATGCGGTTGGCCAGGAGGTAGTAGGCGATGAACGCCGGGATCGCGATGAAGAGGCCCGAAGCGGTCGCCACGAGCACTTCGCCGATCGCGCCGGAGAGCTTGGAGGGGTCGCCCACGCCGGAGGTGCCGAGGGTTTCGAACGCGCTCATCATGCCGGTCACGGTGCCGGTGAGGCCGATCATCGGGGTGCAGACGCCGATCACGGAGAGGTAGGAGGAGCGGCCCTTGAGCTCGCCCTGGATGCGGACGATTTCGGAGAGGATGGCCTCTTCGGTCATGCCCTTGCCATCCGGGGTGAAGGCGACGCCCGCGCGGACGACGTCGGCGACGGGGGAGCCGGCGGCCTTGGCGAAGTTATAGGCGCCGACGTAGTCGCCCTTCTTGAAGAGCTCGCGGAGCTGGGTGACGTGCTCGGCGGGGTACATCTTGCCGGCGCTGGTCTTGATGAAGCCGTCGACCATGAACCACATCATGGCCACGGAGCAGAGGGTGATTGGGTACATGACCCAGCCGCCTTCGATGAAGAGGTCGGCGAGGGTCTTGTGGTGGACGCCGGCGGCGGCCTCCTGGGCCGAGGCGGTGACGGTCAGCAGGCCGAGGAGGGCGGTGCTGAGGAGGGCGGAACGTAGGTTCATCTTCATGATGATGGGGTGTAGGTTGGTATCTAGGTTAGGTTTTGGAAAGGGGCAAGG
>JBILXR010000195.1:0-3418 GCA_044378215.1 Opitutales bacterium | reverse complement strand
CGCGCCGTGTATGAATCCGGCAAGGGAGCCTGCATCGCCTGCCATAAGATCGGCGCCAAGGGCAATGAGATCGGGCCGAATCTCACCAAGATCGGCGGCATCCGCGCCGAGCGCGAACTCGTGGAGAGCATCCTCTTCCCGAGCTACAATATCGCCCGCGACTACGATCTGAACTCCTTTCAGCTCACCGACGGAACCAGCGTGCTCGGCCTGATCCAGGCGCGTTCCGCGGAGGGCGTGACCGTCAAGGAAGCCTCGGGTCAGAGCCGCCTGCTCGCCAATGAGTCGATCGCCTCCTCGACCCAGCTCACCACGAGCCTCATGCCGGCCGGCCTGGACGGCATGCTCTCTGAGAAGGAGCTGGTCGATCTGGTGGCGTATCTGCGATCGCTTAAATAAGCGAAAGCGCGAGACGCTTTCGAGTGGGCACGTGGACAAGTTGACACGTGGGCACGGGGTAGGGTCGGGACCGCGTCACGACATAGCTGAATCTTGGTAGGGCTGACCACCTTGGTCAGCCGCGGTTGAGCGAGGGCGCTCAACCCTATCTAGAGGCAACTAGGGCAGCACGCGGTGCTGCCCCTACCTCAGGAGCCAGAGGCTGAGGATGGGCAGGGCGAGGATGAGGAGGCAGCCGCCGGAGCGGGGGCCGGAGTCGGTGTGGAGGTCGTGCAGGCGGTCGTCGGCCGCCCGGTTAATCCGTTCCTCGATGTCGGCCTCCAGGTCCGCGGGGATGCCGCCCTCGCCATATTCGTCGTCGGAGCTGAAGTTCTCGTCGTCGTGATCGTCGCTCATGTGGGCATGGTATGCCCGGGGGCAGGGGAGGCGCAAGGGGTCGGCCTGTCATAACAGGCTGGAGGCTTGGCCGGGAATCCCCACGCTGGCAGGCAGCATGGCGACCATCCTTTGCATGAAGTGGGGCAAGAAATATGGCCCGGAATACGTCAACCGACTCCACTCCATGGTGAGCCGCCACCTCACCATCCCGCATCGCTTCGTCTGCCTGACGGACGACAAGACGGGGCTCAACGCCGGCATCGAGAGTTTCCCGATCCCCAGCCTCGAGCTGCCGGCCGGCGCGCCGGAGCGCGGTTGGACCAAGCTCGTCTCGTTCTCGCCCGCGCTCACCGCGCCCGGCGGCCCGGAGCTCAAGGGGGATATCCTCTTCCTCGACATCGACATCGTCATCGTCGGCAACATGGACGGCTTCTTCGATCATCCGGGCGACTTCCTGATCATCCGCGACTGGCAGAAGGGACACTACACCGGCAACTCGTCGGTCTACCGCTGGCGCGCCGGCACTTATCCGGACGTCCTCGAATATTTCCGCGCGAACCTCGATGCCGTGCGCAAGCGTCACCGCAACGAGCAGGAGTTCCTGACCGCGCATCTGAGCGCTCAGGGAAAAGTCAGCTACTGGCCCGCGACCTGGTGCCGCAGTTTCAAGAAGCACTGCGTGAAGGTTTTCCCGTTCTCGCTCTGGCAGACGCCAGAGATTCCCGCCGAAGCCAAGATCGTCGTCTTCCACGGGCTCCCGAATCCGCCCGACGCGCTGGTCGGCCGCAGCGGCAAGTGGTATCGCCGCGTGCTGCCCACGCCGTGGATCGCGGAGAATTGGAAATAAGCGGTAATAGGTGGTAGCGGATAGCGGTTGGCGGTAAGCGGTTGGAATTGCCTTGGGGTAGGGGCAGCACCGCGTGCTGCCCTCGTGGTGTCGGGTAGGGTTGAGCGCCCTCGCTCAACCACGGCTGACCAAGGGTGGTCGGCCCTACCAACAAAGAAGGGCAGCACGCGGTGCTGCTGCCCCTACCTTGACGAGGGCGCAAAGCGCCTTCGACGCTTACTTCTCGTCCGCGGCCTCGTCGTTGGCGGCTTCTTCCTTGGCCTGGGCCTGACTGCTCAGGATGGGCTGGGCGAAGAGACGGCCGTCGGGGAGGTTGGCGATGTAGCCTTCGCCGATGAGGAACGAAAGATCGGTGAGCACTTGGGTCTTCGCGGCGTCCTCGGCGTTCTCGCCGGCGAGGGCGAGGACGAGGTCCTTGGCCTGCTGGGCCGGCTTGCGGTCGAGCGAGTCGAAGATCTTGGCCATCGGGTCGCTGAAGGTCGACTTCGGGTCGCGGCAACGGCGGCGGACGGAGCAGGCGTAGGTGATGCCCTTGGAGCCCTTCTTATAGAGGTGGAAGCCTTCCTTGCGAAGACGGCCGCGGATGCCGTTGGCGGTGTCGAGGGGGAAGGCGCGCTGCTGTTCGAGGGCGTAGCGCACGGAGTCGCGGAGCGGTCCAGGATTCATCTCTTCGAGCAGGCGGCCGGCGAAGCGGACCCACGGATGGGTCTTCACCACGAGGTCCTTGCGGAAGGCCTGGAGGAAGCCGCGGGCGGCGTCGAGGGACTCGAGGCGTTCCGGTTCGCCTTCCTTGCGGTCCTTCGGCGCGTATTCGCTGCGGGTGGACATCGACTTCAGCCAGGCGTCGATCTGCTCCTGTTCGCGGACCATTTCGAGGCGGCCCTTGAAGGAATCGAACGGCACGTTCGGGCAATGGCGGGCGTGGTGTTCGCGGAGATTGCGCTGGTAGCTGTGGTGCGTCGGGGCGCCGAGCAGCTTGCCCGTCTGGGGGCACTTCGCGACCATCAGGAAGGAACCCTTCGGGGCTTCGACTTCGACTTCGACCACGTCGAAGAACTTGTCGAGGTGGCGGGACATCACGTGCGAGACCGCGTCGCCTTCGCTGAGGAAGGGATGGCCGTCGGGCACGGAGACGGCGAGCAGGGCGTCGGGGCGCTGTTCGGCTTCGAGGTGGCGGATGACGATCGAGAGACGGTCTTCCTTATCGAGGATGAGGCGGGCGACCTCGAAGAGCTCGTAGGTCATCTTGCTCTTCTTCATCGCACCGCCGAGCAGTTCGAATTTCGCGTCGTCGGGGAAGAAAGCGCTGGCGACGACGGGACGGAAGGCCGGGGCGTCATCGTAACGGGAAGGACCACGGTCGTCGCGGCCAGGACCATCACGACGCGGTCCGCCACGGTCGTCGCGGCGGGGGCCGCCGGGGCCGGCGCCAGGGCCGTCACGACGCGGGCCACGGCTCTGGCCGTCGCGGGGAGGGCCGCGGCGATCGCCGCCGGGACCGTCGCGGAAACGCGGGCGGTCGCCATCGCGACGCGGGCCGCCGTTGCCGGAGCTGACCTTTTCGGAGGGTCCGCTGACCCAGGAGGGCCCGAAACCAAGGGAAGAGAGGTCCAGTTCGAAGGACTTTTCCTTGGGAGGGTTGTTTTCGGCCGAGTCGGAGGACATTGAGGGAATAAGCGTTTAGAAAGAAGACCGCTTGGCAAGCATCGGCACCATCGCTTTTTACTTGCACCCACCGTCAGGAGTTCCAGCGTGCACCTTCCTTTATTGCTCAGGTGGTGGAATGGCAGACAC
>JBILXR010000083.1:0-8292 GCA_044378215.1 Opitutales bacterium | reverse complement strand
CTTGAGGTGCATGTGCCGCAAGGTGTCCGGGTTCAAGTCCCGGCCTGAGCACCAATTTAGGCTGGGTCGGTCCGGAAACGGGCCGGCCCTGTTTTTGGTTCACATCATTCCCGACACCCCGCAGTAGTAGGGACATGGCTACGCAGGGAAAACTCGACGTCCTCATCCTCGGCTCCGGCGGCCGGGAACATGCCTTGCTCAAGGCCTGCCTCCGTAGTCCCCGGGTCGCCCAAGTGCGCGTCGCCCCCGGTAACGGCGGCATGGCCCTCGAGGCCGAATGCCTCGACGTCGACGCGGCCGACCCCGCCGCCGTCCTCGAGCTCGTCCGCCGCACCCAGTCCAATTTCGTGATCGTCGGACCGGAAGTCCCGCTCGCCGCTGGCGTGGTCGACGCCCTCGAAGCCGCGGGCATCCCCGCTTACGGTCCGCTCGCCGCCGGCGCGCGCCTCGAGGCCAGCAAGGCCTTCAGTAAGGATTTCATGGTGCGCCACAAGGTGCCGACCGCTGCTTCCGAGACTTTCCGCTCCTTGGCTCCGGCCTTGGAGTATGTCCGTAGGCAGCCCGTCCCGATCGTCATCAAGGCCTCGGGCCTGGCGGCAGGGAAGGGCGTCGTCATCGCGACCACCCACGCCGAAGCCGAGGCCGCGCTGCGCGACATGATGGAGACCAAGGTCTTTGGTGCGTCGGGCGACGAGGTCGTCATCGAGGAGTTCATGCAGGGTGAAGAGGCTTCGATCATGCTTATGGTCTGCCGCGAGGAGTATCTCATGCTCCCGCCGAGCCAGGACCATAAGCGCGTCGGCGAAGGCGACACCGGCCTCAATACCGGCGGCATGGGCGCTTACGCCCCGACGACCGTCGTCACGCCGGAGGTCGAGCGGCGTCTCCGCGAGGAGATCATCGCGCCTACGCTGCGCGGACTCAAGGCCGACGGCATCGATTACCGCGGCACGCTCTACGTCGGTATCATGGTGACCGCGACCGGCCCGAAGGTCGTCGAGTTCAACGTCCGTTTCGGCGACCCCGAGTGCCAGGTCCTCATGCCTTCGCTCGAGACCGATCCTGTGCAGATCATGGAAGACATCGCGCACGGACGTTTCCGTCCGGCGGCCGTCAAACTCCGCCCTGGCGCGACGATCATCATCGTCCTCGCCGCCGGCGGTTATCCGGGCGAGATCCGCAAGGGCGACCCCATCACCTTGCCAGCCAGCCTGCCGGAAGGCGTCGATATCGTCCATGGTGGCACCAGGCGCCTGCCGGACGGACGGGTCGTCACCACCGGCGGCCGTGTCCTGGGCGTCGTGGCCCATGGCCCGACCCTACAGGAAGCCGCCCGCCGGGCCTATGCCGTCGTCCCGCAGGTCCAATACGAAGGCTGCCATTACCGTCGGGACATCGGCCATCGTCAGCTGCGGCGCGACGGAGTCCTCTGAGCGCTTGAACCGAGGGGCGAATCCCTCATCTTGGACTCATGGCCGTCGAGCGAGACACCGTCACGTTTGTCTGCACGGGTAACACCTGTCGCAGTCCGATGGCGGAGGCGTTGCTCCGGGCGACCCTGGCCAAGCGAGGGCAGGGGCTCGAGAAACTGAAGGTCGCCTCCTTCGGCCTCGCCGCCGAGTCCGGTCTGCCCGCCTCGGCCAACTCCTTCAAGGCCATGCAGCGCATCGGGTTGGACGTCGGCGCGCATCGCAGCCGCCTGCTCACCCAGGCCGACGTCGATCGCAGCGTCGTGATCTTCGGCATGTCCGAATCCCATCTGGCGGCCCTGCATGCCCGCTTCGACGCCCTGCCGGAATTCGTGCTCCTGCTCCGCGACGTCCTGCCGGACGACGTCCCTCGCGATATCCCCGATCCTTTCGGCGGGCCCTATCGCGAGTATGAGGAATGCCGTGATTCCATGGTTGAAGCCATCCCTGCGATGGTGGAGTTTCTGCGGCAGAACCTCTCGCGATGACCAGCCCGCTTACGCTTTCCTTCGGCAGTGACCACGGCGGCCTAGCCTTGCGACGCGGCCTGAGCGAAGCGCTCAAGGCTAAGGGCTACGCCATCCTCGATCGAGGCACCGAGACCGAGGCCTCGTGCGATTACCCTGACTACGCCCAGGCCGTGGGCGCCGACGTCGTCGCCGGCCGCGCGAAGTTCGGCATCCTCGTCTGCACGACTGGCATCGGCATCTCCATCGCCGCCAACAAAGTGCGGGGCATCCGGGCCGCCCTCGTCCAGAGCGCCGACGCCGCCGGCCTGAGCCGCCGCCACAACGACGCCAATATCCTTTGTTTCGGGGCTAAATACGTCGCCCTCCCGACCGCCCTGGCGTGCGTCGAGGCCTTCCTCGCCGCCGAATTCGAAGCCGGGCGGCATACCCGTCGCGTGGACAAGATGGAGTCCTCCTGTGGATAACCCCGGCGGATTTGCCGTTGCCACGTTTCCTCCCACGATTTGCCCTCTCACCTTCCCAACATGACCGCCATCCGCCGCATCCCTCTCGCCCAGCTGGACCCCGAGATCGACCGCCTGATCAAGGCCGAGCTCAAGCGCCAGCAGACGCATATCGAGCTGATCGCCTCCGAGAACTTCACGCTCCCCGCCGTCATGGAGGCCCAGGGCAGCATCCTCACGAACAAGTATGCCGAGGGTTATCCCGGTAAGCGCTGGTACGGCGGCTGTGAGAACGTCGACCAGATCGAACAGCTCGCCATCGACCGCGCTAAATCGCTCTTCGGCGCCGACCACGCCAACGTCCAGCCGCACTCCGGCAGCCAGGCCAACGCCGCCGTCTATTTCGCCAGCATCAAGCCAGGCGACAAGATCCTGACCATGAACCTTTCGCATGGCGGCCACCTCACGCATGGCAACGCCGCGAATTTCTCGGGCAAGCTCTACAGCGTCGTCCACTACGGCGTGGGCGCCGACGGCCGCATCAACTACGACGAAGTCGAGGAGATGGCCAAGCGTGAGAAGCCCAAGATGATCACCGTCGGCGCTTCCGCCTACGCCCGCGAGATCGACTTCGCCCGCTTCGGTAAGATCGCCAAGGAAAACGGCGCGCTCCTGCTCGCCGACATCGCGCACATCGCCGGTCTCGTCGCCGCGGGCGTCCACCCGTCCCCCGTCCCGTACGCCGACTTCGTGACCACCACCACGCATAAGACCCTGCGCGGTCCGCGCGGCGGCCTCATCCTCTGCAAGGCCGAGCACGCCAAGGCCATCGACTCCTCCGTCTTCCCGGGCGCCCAAGGCGGACCGCTCGAGCACGTCATCGCCGCCAAGGCCGTGTGCTTCGCGCAGTGCGCCACCCCGGAGTTCAAGGAATACGCCAAGCAGGTCGTCGCCAACTCGTGCGCTCTTGCTGACGAACTCGTGAAGCTCGGCTTTCACCTCATCAGCGGTGGCACGGACAACCACCTCAGCCTCCTTGACCTCCGCAAGAGCCATCCGGAAGTCACCGGCAAGGACGCCCAGCTCGCCTTGGACGCCGCCCATATCACCACGAACAAGAACACCGTGCCGGACGAGACCCGCAGCCCCTTCCAGGCCAGCGGTATCCGCGTCGGCACCCCGGCCGTGACTTCTCGTGGCATGAAGGAGGCCGAAATGAAGGAAATCGCCAAAGCCATCGCCATCGTGCTTTCCGGCCCCCAGGACCCGGCCAAGATCGCCGAGGCCCAGGGCATCGTCGCGTCCCTGACCGGCCGCTTCCCCCTGCCTTATTAATCTTAAAAACGAGTTTTTCCCTTTCCAAGGGAACAAAATCCCGTAATCTGAATTATACCCCGCAAAATCTATGAATACCTCCACCCGTAACCGCAAAGGCTTCACGCTCATCGAGCTGCTGACCGTCATCGCGATCATCGGCATCCTCGCCGCCGTCCTCTTCCCGGGCGTGCAGGGCGTGATGCGCTCCGCCAAGAAGAACAGCGCGCTGAACAAACTGCGCTCCATCGGACAGGGCTATATGAACTGGGCCCAAGGCGGTAAGGTGTTTACCAAAACCGGGACCTTTACGCCGCTCGGTAATGTCGCGACCTTGACTTCTCAATATGCTGCCTGCCTTGCGGCGGGTGCCTCCCTTGACTCCGGCGAACTTTGGTTCGTTGACGGTGATGCCATGCTCGAAAAAAATACCATCACTAGAATGCCGAAGAGCGTGATCGCTACGGATGGTTCAGGCGTCGCATCCATTGACCCTGTTTTCACCACCGCCATTACTGAGGCGACCGGTACAAGTTGGACCGTTTATGCTGGCACCTCTCCGGGTCTGGTGGGTTCGGTCGCCGTCCCTCTGGCCTGGAGCCGAGGCCTTTCCCCCGCGGGACAGTGGCCCGCCGCTGACGGTTCTAATGTCGGCTCTTGTTGGGGTCCTGAAGGCGGTCACATTGTCTACGGTGATGGACACGTCTCTTGGGTGACAGATACATTGACCACCGGACAGAACTACTTCAGCAACACGACTGGTTCGCCGACGGCTAACTGGAAAGAGTCCCGTTCGGTGCCTGCCACGGCCACGATTCTCGAGCAAAAGTAAACGGCTTCAGCCCTCTTACCACTAAGCCCCTTTTACCGGGGCTTTTTTGTTTCCGTCCGCGCGTGGCCTGACACCTTCAGCCTCAGCATGTCGACCTTCCGCGCTTGGATCGCCGCTTGCCGCCTCAAGACCTTGGTGGCGGCCGTGGCGCCCGTCGCCCTCGGCGGGGCGGTCGTAGTCGCCCATGCGGGCGCGTCCGGACTTTGGGCTGATCGAGTCTTCGACCTGACTTTGCTGAGCTGCCTAGGTTTCGCCCTCTGTGTGCAGGTCGCCTGTAATTTCGCCAACGACCTCGGCGACTCGTTTCGTGGCGCCGATACTGCCGCCCGCGTCGGCCCGCGTCGGGCCGTCTCCGCCGGCGATATCTCGCCCGCCGCCATGCGTCGGGGCATCTGGATCGCCTGCCTGCTCGCCCTCGTCCTCGGTGCGCCGGTCGCCTCGCTCTCCCCTTGGCTTTTGCTGGCCGGGTTCTTGGCGATCGCCTGTGCGCTGGCCTATACGCTCGGACCTTTCCCGTTGGCGTACCGCGGTCTTGGCGACGTCTTCGTGGTCGGCTGTTTCGGGGTGCAGGCGACGGCCTTGACCGCGTGGGCGGTCTGCCTGCCGACTCCTGGTGATTGCGCCTGCCATACGCCGCTCATGCCTTGGGCCGCCGCGCTCCTGGCCGGACTTGGGCTCGGCTTGCTTGCCGACAACATCCTCGTCGCGAACAACGCGCGGGATTACGAGACCGACCTCGCCGTCGGCAAGCGCACCACTGTCGTGCGTTTCGGACGTGGCTTCGCCCGCAACCTGCATGGCTTCAACTCAATCTTCGGCCTGGCTTGCCTCGGCCATGTCTTCGGCTGGGCACCGATGGTCCTGTTGCCCCTTGCTGTCTGGCAGCACCTCGCTTTCCGCAAGGCCGCCCAGCCGACCGATTTCCTGCCGTTTCTGGGCCGGGCGGCCGTCCTGATGCTACTGGCGACGATCCTGTGCGTAACTGCCACTTGCCTCGGGTGGGTGCCGGCTGACAGCCTGTGGATGCGATGAGCCAGCCCCCGTCCCTCGCCGAACAGCTTGAAGCCCTCGTGAACGGGGGTTCCCGTCCGACGTGGGATGAATACTTCATGGCCACCGCCGTGCTCGTGAGCTCGCGTTCCAGCTGCGAGCGCCTGCACGTCGGCTGCATCATCGTCTCGACCGGCAAGCATCCGAACCGCCTCGTCGCCGCCGGCTACAACGGCTTCCTGCCGGGCGCGCCGCATGACTCGCATGTCCGCGATGGACACGAGCTTGCGACCGTCCATGCCGAACAGAACGCCGTGGCCGATGCCGCCAAGCGGGGCGTCTCGCTGCAAGGTACCGTCTGCTACGTCACCCATTTCCCCTGCGTGAACTGCGCCAAGATCCTCGCCGCCGCCGGCATCACCGAGGTCCGCTACCGTCACGACTACAAGAACGACCCGCTCGTCGCGGAGATGTTCGGCCAGGCCGGCGTGAAGGTCACGCGACTCGCGCGCTGATGGCGCGGACGTCGCGCACGTTGGCAGGCTCGCTGCTGGTCTCGCATCCCCAGCTGCGCGACGATCATTTCCGCGAGACCGTCGTCCTGCTGCACTCGCATGACACCCAGGACGGCGCGCTTGGCGTGATCATCAACCGTCCGCTGGGCCGCGAACTCGGGCAGATCGACGCCGCCGTGAACCTCGCGCCACTGGAAGGGGTGCCGCTCTTCGAGGGCGGCCCCGTGGCCACGGATCGCCTCGCCTTCGGAGGCTGGTGCTTCCCCGGAGACGCCGCGCCGGATGTCCGTTTCGGCCTCGACCAGGAGGAAGCCGTGCGGCTCGCCGCCGAGGGCGGCTTCGCCCTGCGCGCCTACGTGGGTTACGCGGGCTGGTCGCCTGGTCAGCTTGAGAACGAACTCCGCATGAACGCCTGGGTCGTCTGTCCTTTCGATTTCAGATGCGCCTCCCTCGAGGGTGTCGACTTGTGGAAATACCTGCTCGCCGCCCATCGGCCGGATCTGCGGCTCGAGGCGGATTCGCCCGAAGACCCCGGTCTTAATTGACCCGCGATAAGTTTCGGGTGGCAGTGAGACGAAGGTAGGGACAGCACCACGTGCTGTCCTCCTCAACGCGCCGTCGAGAGCAGGATGCCGACGTTCTGCGTGAGCAACTCGCCCGGCTTACGTCCGTCGGCCGCGAGCAGCTTGCGCCGAATCAGCAACGGGCGTTGCGTGACATCGACCTCGGCGATCTGCCAGCCTTGCGCGGGCAGCCGCGGGTTGCCGGCTTCGAGCGCCGTCCAGCGCAGCGGCATGCCTTGCCAGGAGAACTCCACGAACCAGCCGGCCGCTTTGCCGTACTCACCGCGCGCGAGGGCCGGATAGCGCTCCACGAAGTCGGGGGTCTTGGCCGCCCGCAGCACGACCGTGAGCGCCGTCGTTTGGCGACGCAGGAGCGCGAGCACGTCGACGCTCCGTTGGCCGAGGAGGGGCAAGGGGTCCATCCCGATGAGGTTCTGCCCGTTGTACAGACCGTGGAGATTGGGGCTCTTCCGGTTCTCCGGCTGGGATGCGTACCAGCGGTTGAAGCCGGTCGAGAGGATGAGGCCGACTTCGAAGTGCAGGTGCGCCCGGTCGGGCGTGATCGGGCTAGCGCCGGCGGAAGTGCGCCCCATCCGGCCGAGCGTCAGCCCGCGGCGCGTGAGGGCTCCGAGCTTCACGGCCGGGTCGATCGAGGCCAGGTGGGCGTAGAGCGAATATACCGGGAGCTCTGCGCCCGGATGGACGAGCACCACGTACTTGCCGTAGGGCCCGTTGACGTGCGGGTTGACGTAGGCCACCTGTCCGTCCATCGCGGCGCGCACCAGGTCGAGCGCCTCGCCGGCGGCGTCGCGTCGGCCGGGCCGGATGTCGACGCCTTCGTGGAAACGCTGGCCCTCTTCGCGGACCATCCCGAACGTGGCGGAATCCAGCCGTCCGGAGACGGTCGGTTGGAGGTAGTCCTGCGCCGTGTGGACGGCGGTCAGGTCAAGGGTCGTCGGCCAGACGATTTCAGTGGCGAGCAACGGGGCCGTCGCCAGGCCGAGGAGGAGGGCGAGGCGGGACCGCCGGCTCACGGACGTTCGGACTCCTTGATCTTACGGAGCTTGAGCGCGGAGATGTTGAGTCGTCGGCTGATGTCCATGACCGCTTGCGTGTTGGTCATGCCCTTCTTCTCGACATGGAAGATCAGGTTCCCGTCCACGATCTGGCTGTCGATCGGCATGATCCCGACGGCGGCGTCGTTGATGACCAGGACGAAATGACGACCGATGGCCTCCTTGGTATAGTTCATCACGTCGACCGCGGCCTTGCGGTCGAGCTGCACGAGCAGGAACTCCTGCCGCAGGTCCGGTTCGCCGCTGGTGATCGGGTGGGTGTTGAGGATTTCTTCGGCCGGCACGAGCGCCCGGGTCATCACGGAGAGCTTGAGCTGGCTGACCGGCAGGGTGACTTCCTGTTTCATCGAGCCCCCGATGGAGGGGGGCGCCTCGACGAAGATGGAGGCGAGCTCCTCCGGGATGTCGTGGTTCTTGCAGCCCGCCAGCAGCAGGACGGCCAAGGCGGACAGGAGGCGGAGAGTCGTCATGGAAAGGCTTAGCCGACGAGCATGTCGAGCGAAGCGCTGACCTGCAGGATGTGGGCGGGCTGGAGGTCGATCATCGGCACCAGGTAGGTCTGCTTGGTGGCGGCGTGGACGTACGTCAGCTGGCCTTCGGCGGCGGCACCGACCTGCTTG
>JBILXR010000207.1:0-3285 GCA_044378215.1 Opitutales bacterium | reverse complement strand
AATCCAATGCTACGCATCCGCCTCCAACGCTTCGGTACGAAAAACGAGCCGACCTACCGCCTCGTCGTCGCCGAACAAGCCATCCGTCGCGACGGCCGTTTCGTCGAAGTCCTCGGCAACTACAATCCCCGCGCCCGTGGCAAGACCCCGGGTCTGGTGATCAACGTCGAGCGCGTCGACCATTGGGTCAAGCTCGGCGCCCAGCCGTCCGACACCGCGAAGTCGCTGGTGAAGCGCGCGCGCGAAGAGTCGGCCGCTGCGGCCAAGGCCTAAGTTAATTTACACGGCGGAAACGCCCACCCTGACGATGCTTCACCCCGCCACCCGGCGGGGTGATTCATTTGGTGAGGTCGCCGACGGGACCGAAAGCTTCAGTTGATCTTATTCCAGCCACCCTGCCCGTCCTTCTCCAGCTTCTGGAAGCCGGCCCGCGCCAGGCGCTGGTCGCTCAGGCCCTGCTTCATGGCGCCTTCGCCATACTTGGTCGTGAGCGTGGGCGACTCCAGCACCCGACGGCACGGAGCCTTCGTCATGGGGTGCGCGGTGAAATCCGGGGCGTCCGCCGGTAGGTCGACCTCGAACTCCTCGCCGTCGGCGCCGTCGGGCTGGATCACGATGTAACGACGGAGGGGCATGGCTTACTTGCGGGAGGAGCGCGGGTCGAAGGCGTCGCGCAGGCCGTCGCCAAGGAAGTTGAGGGACAGCAGCGTCAGGGCGAAGACGACCGAGGGCGAGACCAGCAGCCAGGGGCACTCTTCCATGATGTCGGCCCCTTCCTTGATCATCAGGCCCCAGGAGGTCATCGGAGCCTTCACGCCGAGCCCGAGGAAGCTCACGAAGGCCTCCAGGAGCATCACGCCGGGGACGGTCAGGGTCGCGCACACGGCGATGGTGCCGGCGAGGTTGGGGAGGTAATGCCGACGGAAGATGCCCCAGCGCGACTGCCCGAGCGATTCGGCGGCCTGCACGAATTGCGAGCCCTTCAGCTCGCGGGTCTGGTTGCGGATGATGCGCGCCATGGTCAGCCACGAGACGCCGCCCACGGCCAGGAAGATCATCGGGAGGTTCTGGCCGAAGACGACCGTGGCGAGGATGACGATGAGCGTCAGCGGCAACGTGCTCACGACGTCGACGCCGCGCATCAGGAGGTCCTCGGCGCGGCCGCCGACTTCCGCCGCGAACACGCCGTAGCAGATGCCGAGCACGAGGGCCACGGCGGTGGCGATGAGGCCGACGAAGAGTGAGATCATGCCGCCCTGGAGCAGACGGGAAAGGACGTCCCGTCCGAGGAGGTCGGTCCCGAGCCAGTGGGCCGACGAGGGCGCCATGGCGCTCTGCGCGAGGTTCTGTTCCATGTACGGATACGGCGAGATCCACGGCGACAGGAAGCAGACGGCCGCGATCGCCACGAGGAACCAGCATGACCAGACGGCCGCGCGGTCCTTGCGGAAGCGCTGCCAGCCGCTCTCGGAGGCGAGGGTCTCGACGACGGGGGCGTTCATCGGCCGCGGGCCACCTTGGGGTTCAGCGCGGCGTTGGCCAGGTCGGCCGCGAGGTTAAGGAAGAGGAGCGCCGCGGCGTACACGATCGTCGTGCCGAGGATCAGCATGACGTCGCGGTTGATGATGGCGGTGACGAAGAGCCGGCCCATGCCCGGGACGTCGAAGAGGGATTCGACCACGAAGGAACCGGAGACGAGGCCGGCGGCGGCGGGTCCGAGATACGTGACGACGGGCAGGAGCGCGTTACGCAGGGCGTGGACGAACCAGACGCGCAGGGGGGGCACGCCCTTGGCGCGCGCGGTGCGCACGTAATCCAGCGAGCGCACCTCCATGAGCGAACCCCGCGTGAGGCGCGCGAGCGGCGCGGCGGTGATCAGGCCGAGCGTGAGCGCGGGCAGGATGAAGTGCTCCGGCTCACCCCAGCCGCACGGCGGCAACCAGCCGAGGCCGAGCGCGAAGACGAGCGCGAGGATCGGGCCGAGCACGAACGACGGCACACAGATGCCGACGAGCGTGAAGCCCATCGGGACGCGATCGAGCCAGCTGTTGGGCCGCGACGCGGCGAGCACGCCGACAGGCACGCCGATGAGGACGGCGATGAAGAGCGAGACGAAGCCCAACGCGCACGAGACGCCGATGCGTGAGCCGATGACTTCGCGCACGGTCCAGCCGGGATACTTGAGCGAGGGACCGAGGTCACCCTGCGCGAGATGGACGACGTAGTTACCGAGCTGTTTCGGCAAAGGTTGGTCGAGGCCGTAATACGCCTCGAGGCGCGCTTTGACCTCGGCGGGCAGCGGCCGGTCCTTGTCGAACGGTCCGCCGGGCACGGCGTGCGCGAGGAAGAACGTCGCGACGACCACCACGAGGAGGACGGGGACCATCTCCAACAGCCGGCGTAGTACGTAGGCCATCAGGGCTTGGGCGTTTCCGTGGCCTTGACGCGCTTCTCGAGCTCTTCGAGCGAAGGCGGCGGCGGCAGGCCGGACTCACCCTGGGTCGTCCATCCCATCTTGCGGGCCATGAGCTCGTATTCCTGCGGGCTGAGCGTGCCCTTGGCTTTCAGACGCGCCTTCCGTTCGTCGGTGTCATCCTGCATGCGTTCCTCCCGGAGGGCTTGGTCGCGCTTCGAATCAGGGAAGAGGGAGCAGCCCGCGAGCCACGCGAAGCTCGCGAGCAGGAGGGCGCGGGGGACGGACTTCATCGGCATCCTTCTACTCGGCGAGGTCGTACGGGCTCAAGCGCGTACAGGTCGCCGGTCCGGCGAACCGATGACGACGGCGGGCGACCTGGTCGTAGGCGAAGTCGAGCCACGCGACGGGCAGGCAGCCGGCGACGGCGCCCACGAAGGCCCAGCCGCCGCCCAAGGCGGTGAGCAAGGCGCGCACGGCCCGCGAACGGACCAGACGACGCGAGCCATCCCAGACGACGATCGTGTGCGGGTCTCCGCCGGGCGGCTCGCCAGCCACGCAGGCGACCACCCCGCGGTTAGTCGCGAAGATCATCCGACCCGCCGCGTTGCGTCGGGCGAGCCAGGCGGCCGAGCCGTTGCAGAGGGCGCATTCCCCGTCGATGAGGACGATCAGCGGCGCAGCAGGCATGTCCGCCACCCTAACAGGCCGCCCGAAGGTGGAAAGGGGTAATCTTCCGCCCTTAGCCGGCAGAAAGGACCTTTAAGGCCAGCGAAAGCGCTTGTCATGGACCTGCGGCAGTGCCAAGTTGCCCGTCCTGTTGGCCGGAAGGGTATCCAAGTGGCTAAAGGTCGCGGACTGTAAATCCGTTC
>JBILXR010000206.1:0-3313 GCA_044378215.1 Opitutales bacterium | reverse complement strand
TCTTCCTGCAGCTCTGGCACGTCGGTCGTATCTCGCACCCGGATTACCAGCCGAACGGCGAACTCCCCGTCGCCCCGTCTGCCATCAAGCCCAAGGGCCAGGTCTGGACCGGTAAGGAGATGGCCGACTATGTCACGCCCCGCGCCCTGCACATCGAAGAAATCCCCGGCATCGTCGCCGAATACGTCCGCGGCGCCCGCTTGGCCAAGGAGGCCGGCTTCGACGGCGTCGAGATCCATAACGCCAACGGCTATCTCCTCGACCAGTTCCTCCGCAGCGGCACCAACACCCGCGGTGACGGTTACGGTAATTCTCTCGCCGCCCGTGCCCGCCTGACGCTCGAAGTCGCCAACGCCTGCATCTCCATCTGGGGTTCGGATCGCGTGGGTATCCGTCTTTCGCCCGGGGGCGTGTTCAATGACATGTCCGACGCCAACCCCACCGAGACCTTCGGCTACGTCCTGCGCGAGCTCTCCAAGCTCGAGCTCGCCTACGCGCACGTCACGCGCGTCACCGCCCAGGACATCGCGCACGGCGCGACGACCGGCGTCGGCCCCAAGGAACTCCGTAAGGATTTCAAGGGCGTGCTCATCACCGCCGGCGGTTTCGATCGCGCGCAGGCCGAGCAGGCCATCGCCGAAGGCTGGGCGGATGCGGTCGCTTACGGCGTGCCGTTCCTCGCCAACCCCGATCTCCCGCGTCGCCTGCAGGAAAATCTCGCGCTCAACATCCCCGACGAAAGCACCTTCTACGCCTCCGGCCCGAAGGGATATACGGATTATCCGACCGCGGCGAAGTAAGCGCCGCATATGGTAGGGGCAGCACCACGTGCTGTCCTAGTTGTATCGGGACAATGCTTCACTCAAGGGGAGACCGGAAACCGGATAGGATGCTGCGGCTTTGTCTTGGGTAGGGTTGAGCGCCCTCGCTCAACCGCGGCTGACCAAGGGTGGTCAGCCCTACCTCGATGCAAGAGACTGGCCGAGACCTGGGACCCGAAAGCATTTTTAGTTCCCCAGCCAATCATCCGGTCTCCGGTTCCCCTTTGAGCGGCGGTCAATCCCACCACCTGCCACCCGAGAATGGTTTACACAAAAAAGGACAGCACGTGGTGCTGTCCCTACCTGCGGAAACAAATTTCCGCTCAGTGATGTCCGCCGGCCTGCTTCTCGGCCTCTTCCTTCTTCTTATCCCACTTGTGGTGGCCGTCGGGGAGGGTGCCGCCGAGTTCGTAGAGCTTCACCTTGTCGTTGACCATCGCTTCGCGCGTAAGGCCGGTCATCGAATACTGGCTCTGGAGCCAGATCGCTTCTTCGGGGCAGACTTCCTGGCACAGCCCGCAGTAGATGCAGCGGAGCATGTTGATCTCGAATTCCTTCGGCGCCTTCTCGACGTGGGCGTTCGGGGCGTCTTCGGAGATCTCGCCCGGCGTGATGCGGATGGCCTTGGGCGGGCAGACGAATTCGCAGAGCTGGCAGGAGACGCACTTCTCGCGGCCGTTCGGGTCCATGACGAGCGTGGGCACGCCGCGGTAGTTCTGCGGGATGGCCGGACGTTCGTCCGGATACTGGAGCGTCACCGGCGGGCGCACCATGTTGTCCCAGGTAACCTTGAGGCCCGCGAAGATCTGCGGGAGATAGGTGCGCTCGGCGAGGGTGAGCGGACGGCGTTCGACGACTTTGATGGCCATGGGGGTGGGGGTTATCCGTTGATCGCGTACCAGACGAAATAGACGAGAAGGTTGAGGACGGCGATGGGCAGGAGCACGCGCCAGCCGATGCGCATCACCTGGTCGTACCGGAAGCGCGGGATGGTCCAGCGCACCCAGACGAAGAAGAACAGGAAGAAGCACAGCTTGAGGAAGAACGTGGCCACGCCGATCAGCGAGGCGACCCAGCCCGAGCCGAGGGTCGGCATCCAGGGCAGGACGTGCCAGCCGCCGAGGAACATCAGGATGAAGAGCGCGGAGCCGATGACCATGTGGCTGTATTCCGCGACGAAGAAGATGCCGAACTTGAACGCGCCGTACTCGGTGTGGAAGCCGCCGACGAGGTCGGTCTCGGATTCCGGCATGTCGAACGGATGGCGGTTGGTCTCGGCGAACACGCAGATCAGGAAGACCAGCGCGGCGACCGGGTGGCCGAGGATGTTCCAGGCGCCGGCCTGGGCGTCGACCATCGCGAGGAGGCTGAGGCCGTGGTCCTGGCCCGGGACGGACGTCGCGAGGAAGACGGTGAGCACCGAGAGACCCATCGCGAGTTCGTACGAGATCAGCTGCGCGGCCCCGCGGACGGCCCCGAGGAAGGGGAACTTCGAATTGGCGGACCAACCGGCCAAGGCGATGCCGTAGACGCCGAGGGAGCTCACCGCGAACATCAGGAGCACGCCGACGTCGGCGCCTTGGGTGAGCGAGACGGCGTAACGCTTACCTTCGTGGAAGAATTCGCCGAAGGGCAGCATCACGAGCACCGCGAGCGCGGGCGCGAGGGCGATGATCGGGGCGAGGACGTAGTAGAACTTACGGACGTGGCCCGGGAGGGCGTCTTCCTTGAAGAGGAACTTGCCGCCGTCGGCCGCGGGCTGGATGAAGCCGCCCTTCATCAGGAAGTTCCCGAGGAACGGGATCCAGCCGATGAGCGGGTGCATGGTGCGGTTCGGTCCGATGCGGCCTTGGATCCAAGCGGAAGCCTTGCGCTCGAGAAGCACGCTGTATCCGGCGATCGTCATCACGATCAGGATCAGCGTCAGGCCGCGGGCCGCGGTGTAATACCAGGCTGGCGAGAGGATGAGGTCGTGGAGGAGTTGTTCCATGGTCAACGCGGGCTTAGGCGAGGGCGACCGGGGCGAACTTCAGCAGCTTGCCTTCGGGGAACTTGTGGGAAGCGAACGCGGCGCCGTCGAGTTGCACGCCCTCGGCGGGGAGCAGGCGGCCGTCGAGGCCGGCGAGCATCGGGATGTCGGCGGAGAGCTCGGCCCAGACGACGCCGGCGTCGGCGCGGGCGAGGCGGGCGAGGATCTGGACGTCGGGCAGCGTGCCGGTCGGGCCGGGGACGGCCTGGGCGAAGGACTGCAGGCGAAACTGGCAGTTGATGAACGTGCCGCTGCGCTCGAAGACCGTCAGCGCGGGCAGCACGACTTCGGCGGCGGCGGTGGTGACGTTGTGATGCGTGGCGAGCACGATGCTGCGGACCTTGGCGAGCGTCGAGGCGGGCAGGCCGAGCAGCGCGGCGTCTTCGCGCACGATGAGGACGGACTTCACCTTGCCGGCGTCGATGTCGGCCGCGAGGGCCTTCAGGTCGGCGACGGGCGCGCG
>JBILXR010000055.1:0-11902 GCA_044378215.1 Opitutales bacterium | reverse complement strand
TATCCAGGACGGAGGCGGTCTCCCGTTTCTCGGGCCCGTGGACCTGCTGGACGCCTCGCAACTGGCGACGGAAGAGGGTCTCGGCTTCGGCGTGCTTGCCACGTTTTAGCTCCAGTCCGCCGAGGATGCTCATCGTGCCGAGGGGGTCGGGGTGGGTTTCGCCGAGTAGGGCGACCTCGAGTGCGAGTACGGTGCGGTAAAAATCGGCGGCTTCGTCGAAGCGCGACTGGCGGTAGCAGAGGCCAGCGAGCTGGGTGCGGAGGTTGATGATGGCGGCGTCGGCGCCGCGGGGAGCGGTCTCAAGTAAGGTCAGCGCTTCGCGGTAGAGCTTCTCCGCCCCGGCGAGGTCATCGCCGGCGACGCGTAACGAAGCGAGCTCACGACGAAGGTCCGCGGCGGCGGTCCGCTGGTCGCGGTTCGCGGTCGGTTGCGCGCGTACCGCCTCGGCGAGCAAGGAGGCAGCCTCGTCCGTGCGACCTTCGGCCCGGCTGAGCGCGGCCTTCTGGCGCAAGGCCTCGGGGCTGACGGCCGGAGCGGAAGGACCGCCGCAGCCGGCGACGAGCAACGTGAGCAGGCTGAGCGCGAAGCGCGGCATCAGTCTCCCAGGAAGCTGGCGTCGTCGCACTGCGCCTTGAAGTAGGGCGCGTTGCCGTCGACCTCGACCGTGAGCGAGTGATCGCCCGCCGGGATCGAGGCGGCGTAGGCCCCGGCCTTCAGTTCAAGGGCCTTGCCGTCCAGCCAGGCGGCCTTGACGCCGGTGAGCAGCAGCGGCTTGGCGGTCGCGGCGGCCGCGGTCAGGCGGGCGGTCGCGTAGAGGCGGCCAGGATTGAATTCCTTGGGCAGCTGTCCGTTGACTAGCGTGTAGACCGGGGTGGCGGCGGCGGACTTGGCGAGGGCGCCGGGCGGTTGGTCATCGAAGACCCAGAGGCGGGCGACGTTGCCCTTGCTGGCGTCGAACGGACCCGGCTTGCCGATCTCACCGAGGAAGGCGAAGAAGTTACGACGGGAGACGCCCGTGATGCCGTCGGCCAGGCCGGCGGGCATGATGCTGCCGATGTTATCGCGACTCACGATGTTGGCCTTGAGGATGGCCAGTTCGACGCCGGGGCCGGGGCGGATGAAGAGCTCGGTCGCGTTCTCGCGCGCAGGGATGCCGACCATCTGGCTGCCGTCCTTCATCTTGAAGGAGAAGCCATGGTAGCCTTCCTTTACTTTCGCGGCGGGGTTAAGCACGCTCTCGATGATATAGTCGAGCGGCGCGCTCGCGCCGATGCTGCTGAGGTCGGGGCCGAGCTTGCCGCCCGCGCCGCCGATGGCGTGGCAGATCGCGCAGCCGTTCTTGCGATACTGGAGTTCACCCTCCGCCGGGTCGGCGCCCAGCTTGATCGTCTTGATGATGCCTTCGATTTCGGCGGCATAATCGCGCGGGCCGGATTTCGCGCCGGCGAGCGGTTCGATGACCTTGACCAGCGCATTGCCGCCGCGGCCGAGGGAACGGGCGGACTGCAGCGCGGCCGCATAGTGTTCGGCGCTCAGGCCCTGCGGGAATTCCTTGGCGAGTCGCTGGGCGAAGCTGCCGAGCTGGAAGAGGTTGGTCCAGACGGCGGTCGCTTCCGGCTTCGTCTTGATCTGCGCGAAGACCGAGGGGATGATTTTCAAGGCTTCACCCGGGGCATGAACGGCCAGGGCGGGCAGGGCGTCCTGACGGACGGCCGCCGGGCGCGTTTCGGCGGTCAGGTTGCGGAGCACCTTCAGTGAGGCCTGCTGGCCGATCGTGCGGAGCGCGGCCACGGCGGTGCGACGGAGTTCGGCGTCCTTCTCGCGTCCGGCGAAGTCGCCGAGCTGCGGTACGGACGGCACGAGCTTCCACTGGCCGGCGAGCCGGACGGAGGTGATGAGGAGGTTTCGCTCGGTCTCGTAGCGAAGCAGTTTGCCCAGCGCGGTGAGGTCGCCGGTCGGACGAACGTTGCGGTTCGAGGCTTCGACGAGGGCGAAGGCGATGCGGTGGCGGGTCGACGGCTGGAGGGAGGCGTCGTCCATCAGCGCACGGAAGATCAGCGTCGCCTCTTCGGTCGTGCCGGCCTTGCCGACGAGCTCGATCCAGGGGCCGGTACCGGCGGCGTCGATCTTGCGGCCGGCGAACAGGCGCTGCACGTAAGGAGTGGCGATGCCCGGGTCGATGGCCTTCACGATCGCGTCGAGTTCGGCTTCATGGCCGACGACCTTCGCGGGCTGGGCGGCGACGTCCTCGAGCCACGGGCGCGCGAGTTCGTTGATGCTGGTCCAGGCGGCGAAATCGAGGAAGTTATCGGCCGGATCCTTCGGTAGGTTGGCCAGCACGGCGCGGGCGCTTTCCGGGGTGCGGACGCGGGCGAGGGCGCGATGCGCTTCGAGGCGGACGCGGGGATTGGCATGGGCCAGGAAAGGCGTGATGAGGGCGATGTCCGTCGCGCCACGGGCGCCGAGGGATTTGCCGAGTTCGCGGAGGCCGACCTGCAGGCTGGCCGGATCCTGGCTGCGGAGGAGTTCGGCGAGATGGCTGGTTTCGGTCGTGCGGCCGCTGAGCAACCAGGCGGCATGGCGACGCGTCATGTCATCCTTGGCCCAGGTCTTGAGGGCAGCCTGCAGTTCGGCGACGGGCAGCTTGGCGAGTTCGCGGCGGGCCTGCTCGAAGTCCCAGCGGCTCGGCGAGGTCAGCTTGGCGAGTAGTGCGGCGACCGGCTGGCCGAGCAGCGGCTGCCAGGCGAGCGGCTGGGCGTTCTCCGGCAGGATGCGCCAGATGCGGCCGCTGATCTTGTCGCGGCGCGGGTCGCGGAAGTCGACTTCGCCGTGGTTGATGATCGGGTTGGTCCAGTCGGCGACATAGAGCGCGCCGTCAGGGCCCATCTTCAAGGTGATCGGGCGGAAGGCCACGTCGCTGGTACGGACCACGTCGGGGAGTTCCTTGGTCACGTAGCCGGACTTCGGGGATGCGTCGGTGCTGAAGTCATTGAAACCGAAGCGGACGATGCGATGAGCGCGGAAGTCGCACGTGATCGCGTTGCCTTGCCAGTCGGCGCCGAACAGCGGGCTCTGCACGAGCTCGAGGCCGCTGAACTTCGGATAGGAGCCCGGGCTGATGCTGCCGACCAGGCGGCGGGCGCCTTCGGAGGGCGGGAAGGCCGCGCCGGGGAAGGCCCAGTGCACGCCGGTGCCGTCGGCGCCGGAGGTCAGGAACGTCTGGCCGGCGAGGTCTTCCTGCTGGCCCCAGGCGTTGACGAGACCCTTCGAGTGGACTTCGAGGCGCTCGGTGTTCGGGTCATAGGCGAACGCGACGCCCGAGTTGGCGCGGACGAGGCCCCACGGGGTCTCGAGGTGCGAGTGGATGTAGATCGTCTGGTGGAAGTAGAGACGGCCATCGACGCCCCAGTGGAGGGTGTGGACGATATGGTGGGTGTCCTCGGTGCCGAAGCCGCTCAGGACGATGCGACGTTCCGCGAGTACGCCGTCCGCGTTCGGCTTCGTGAGGTGGAGGAGTTCGGTGCTGGCGCCGACGTAGACGCCGCCGAAGTTATCCGGCGCGACGCCGGATGGAATGAGCAGGCGATCGGCGACGATGCGCGAGACATCGGCCACGCCGTCACGGTCGGTATCTTCGAGGAGGATGACCTTGTCGTTGCCCGTGGACGGACCGAACTTCGAGGAGTTGCCGGCCATCTGCGCAGCGAGGTCCTCGGGGTTGACCTGCGGGTAGGTGTTGGAAGTCGCGACCCAGAGGCGGCCGGAGGTGTCCCAGTTCATGTGGACGGGCTTTTCGAGCAGCGGATTCTCGGCGAAGAGCGACATGCGAAGGCCGTCGGACAGCTTGAAGTCCGGGCGGGGCAGGGACGCGGCGACGGTCAGCTTGGCCGGCGTCTTCGGTTCGGGCGGCAGCGTGCTCGGCTGGCCGGCGGACACCGCAATGGCGTCGGCTTCGGCGGTCTCGATGAGCGGGTCGAACTTCGGGATCTCGACGGCGTTGTTGCCCTGTTCGCGCTTACGGAAGCCGAAGATGTAGGTGTAGTTGGCCGGGCGGCTGCGGTGGAAAAAGAGCGAGTTCTTGCGGAGGACCGAGGCGCGCAGGGTTTCGGCGGACACGGCGGGCTTATCCCAGGATGCCTTGTCCACCTTCCAGCCGAGCTGGGCGGCGACGCCTTCGCTGAGCGCGCGGTAGCCGCGTTCGGTCAGGTGGATCCCGTTGTCGGTGCCCTGATCGAGGGCGATGCCGTGCGACTTCCATTCTGCTTGGACGAAGGGGATGTTCTTCTCCGCGGCGAGTTCGGCGAGGCTGCGGCCGTACGCGGCGAGGAGCTTGTTGTGTTCGGCCGGGTCCGGCAGGCCGGGGCGGGACCCGCGCAGGTCTTCATGCGCGATGGGTCCGAGGATGACGAAGCGCACCTTGCCTCCGGCGCTGTGCTTCCTGATGAGTTCCATCAGTTGGGTGATTTCACGCTTCAGGCGGGCCGGGGTGTGTTCGGTGCCATAGCGCGCCGGGTCGGGATTGAGGGCGGGGTCGTTCTGGCGATAGGTAAGTTCTTCCAGCGAGGCGGCCATGCCGTAGCCGATGATCGCGACGGTGGGCTTCACCACGGCGAGCTGTTCTTCGAGTTGCTCGACGCCCTTGGCGACCGGATCGAAGCTCGCGCGAGAGGCGCCGAGGGGCGTGTCGCCGGAGTAGCCGAGATTACGCACGGCGAACTTCTTGCCGGGGAATTCCTGGCGCATCTTCGTCTCGAGCACGCCGTAATTATTTTCGCGCTCCATCAGCACGTCGCCGATGAGCAGGACGCGGTCGCCGTCCTCGAGCGTCAGCTTGCGAGCTTCGTCGGCGGCGCCGGCGTTCGGCTGGAAAACGATGAGGGCACACAGTGCCAGCAGGGAGGGGAAGCGGGGCATGACAGGATTGGAAGAAGGATTCAGAGGTAAGGCGAGGCGACTTTCGACCTTGCGGAGTCGAAGTTGTTGCGGAGATGACGCCTTTAATTTCGGTCAATTAAACCCGACCTGGGGATTAGTCCGCGAATTGCGGCCAACGGGCCCGGAAGGCGAGCTGGGCGTCCTTGTCAGGGATGACCGGGCGGGCCGGGTCGGTCAGGAACTTGAGCGGGAAGGCCGGCTTGAGGTGCAGGATACGTACGCCGGCTCCTTTGACTTCGAAGACCGCATACCAGGCGCCGCACCCGATGTCGAAGAGGTCGCCATGGCGACCGCGGATACGCCGGGTCCGATGGGGGCTCGGATCGCGGCTGAGAATCTCGAGCAACCGGGCTTCGAAATCGACCGACCATTCCTGCTTGAGCCAGGCCATGTGTTCGGCGGCTTGCGGTGAGAAGCTCACCGTGAAGGCCGGCGGGCCTTCGAGCGCGGCGTCGACTTCGTCGATCCAGCCGGCCTTGGCTTCCGGGAAGGAGTCGTAGGACGGGATGTAGGGCTTGATGTCGAAGACCGGCGTGCCGTCGATCAGGTCGCAAGGGCCGAGGATGAGCTGGCCCTTGCGGATCTCGAGCAACCGTACGGGCGTGATGCCGAGAGGGTTGGGGCGGTGCGGGGAGCGGGTGGCGAAGACGCCTCGCCTCTTCGAAGGGCCGCGGGGCGGCAGGACTTCCGGACGCCAGACGTTGTTACGGTGGAACCACCAAAGCAGCCAGATGCGGTCGAAGCCTTCGAGATCCTTCAGCGCCTTCTGGTATTTGTCGCCCGGAAGCATCTCGAGGACGTTGGTCTCGGCCTGGCTCTCGTCGGGCTGATGACGGGCGTCGAACTTCAAGGGCTTCCCCGAGCGGATGAAGCCGATGGGCGTGATGGTGAGTCCCTGATCCAAGATGACCAAGACCTAGGAGCCGCAGGCCAAAAGGCAAAGATTCATTGTCTTAGGCTCGCGGCGACATTAGCCATCGTGCTCCGCAATGTCCGCCGAGGTCATCAATCTCTCCTGTTATAAGTTCGCGCCATTGGACGGGCTGGAAGAGTTGCGGAAGGGCCTGCAGGAGGTGACCAAGGCCCATGGACTGAAGGGGACCATCCTGCTGGCGCCGGAAGGCATCAATTTCTTCCTGGCCGGCACGCGCGAGCAGCTGGCGGCGGTGCTGGAAGTCATCCGTGCCGTGCCCGGACTCGCCGGTATCGCGCCTAAGGAAAGCCCTAGCGCCGACCAGCCGTTCAAGCGCATGCTCGTGAAGATCAAGAAGGAGATCATCGCGTTCGGGGTCGAAGGCGTCGACCCGGCCCGCCGCCCGGCGAAGAAGATTTCGGCGAAGCTGCTCAAGCAATGGTTGGATGAGGGGCGTCCGGTGACCTTGCTCGATACCCGCAACGATTACGAAGTGCGCATGGGCACGTTCAAAGGCGCGGTGGTCCCGAGCATCTGGAACTTCCGTGATTTCCCTGCGGCGGTGGAGAAGCTGCCGGAAGAACTCAAGACGCAGCCCGTGGTGATGTTCTGCACCGGCGGCATCCGCTGCGAGAAGGCCGGTCCGTTCATGGCGATGAAGGGCTATACGGACGTCCTGCAACTGGATGGGGGCATCCTCAAGTATTTCGAAGAGGTCGGCGGCGCTCATTACGACGGCGAGTGCTTCGTCTTCGACGAGCGCGTCGGCGTCGGGCCTGATCTCCGCGAAACGGGTTCCGTCATCTGCTTCAACTGCCAGATGCCGCTCACCGTCGAAGATCAGCAGCGTCCGGATTACGTATACGAGAAGAGCTGCCGTCATTGCGTCGACGGCAAGCCGAAGGGCCGTGGTAATACCGCCCAGCGAGGCGCCTGAGCCTTACCAGCGCAGTTCGGACAGGCTGAAGACGCGTCGCTTGCCTGCGGGTAGTCGCGAGGCGAGGCTGCCTTCGTCTGCTCTGCTGAGGATGCCCGTCCGCAGCAGCACGCTGTCGAGGCCCGCGCTGGCGGCGCCGGCGATATCGTGTTCCGGGCTGTCGCCGATGGCGAGGACCGTCAGCGGTGGCGGGTTGCCGAGCGCGGCCAGCGCCGTGCGGTAGATATCGCCATGCGGCTTGCCGAAGTAACGGAGCACGGCGCCTTTGCGTTCGAGTTCGCGGGCGATGGCGCCGGCGGAAGGGCGCACGCCTTTGGGCGTGAGCATCTCGAGGTCCGGGTTGCAGACGGCGACGGTCACGCCGCGGTTCGCGGCCTGGGTGAGGTCGCGGATCTGTTCGCGCCAGTTACGGTCGGGTTCCTGGCAGGCGGCGAGGATGATCCCTTCCGCTTCGTCGGGCCAGGTGAGCGTGAAGCCGAGGTCGCCGAAACCGTAATCGTCGCCGGGCTTGCCGGAGATGTGCACCTTGGCGCCCGGACGGAAGCCTTCGCCGAGCGCGCCGGAACGGATGGCGGCCTGGGCGGCGTCACCGGATGTCACTACGGTGTCGAAGTGATCGGGGCCAAAGCCGAACTTCGCGAGGCGCACGATATTATCGGCGCCGGTCTTGGCCGAATTGGAAAGCACGGCCACCTTGCCACCGCTCTCGCGGAAGCGACGTAAGGCTTCAGCGGCATGCGGATAGGCGACGGTGCCGTCGTGCAGCGTGCCGAACTGGTCCACCAGCAGGGCGCCGTATTGGCCGGCGATTTCGGACAAGCCGGTGATCGGTGTAAGGCTGCTCATGCGAAGCTGATCTCTTGGCCCAGGGAACGCCAAGCCAGACGGGCGGCGCCGGCCGCGGCTTCTTCGCTCCACGCGGACGTCAGCGGCACGCCCAGGGCTTGGGCGCGGAGGGTCATCCAAGCGGTGCTCCGGGAGCCGCCGCCGGCATGCCGGACGTTACGTAGCGCTGGACCACCGAGCGCAGCGAGCTTGGCGTAACCCGTCTGCTCGATCCGTGCGAAGGCTTCGTAGATGCCCTGGAGGAACAGGGTGTCATCCGCCGGGCGCGGCGTCAGGCGGGGCGCCAGGCTCGGATCGGAGACCGGGAAGCGTTCGCCGACGGAGGGAAGGGGGTAGTAGTCGGTGCCGGTCGGCTTCGTCAGGTCGAGCGCGGCTTCAAGTCCGGCCAGTTGTTCGGCCGTGAAGAACTGCAACAGCGTCTTGCCACCGCAGTTGGAGGCGCCGCCGGCGAGCCAGGTGTCACCAATCCGGTGGCTGTAGATGCCGAGTTCCGGCGCGAAGATCGGCCGGTCGCTCAGCAGCTTGAGCACGATGGTCGAGCCCAGCGCCGTAGAAGCTTCGCCGGGTTCAGTGGCCCCGCTGGCGAGGAAAGTCGCGCAGCCGTCGGTAGTCCCGGCGGCGATGGTGATGCCCTCGGGGATGCCGAGGGCGATGGCGGCCTGGGCGGAGACTTGGCCGATCGGCGTGCCGACCGGGACGACTTCGGGAAGGATGCCGGGAGATAGCCCGAACCCGCGGAGCCAATCCGGCCATTCACGGGCGACCGGGTCATAGCCCGTCTTTAGGGCGTTATTCTCGTCGGTCTGCCAGTTCGACGCACCGAGGCAGCCGTTGATCCAATCCGCTTGGTTCAGGATGCAATGGAGCCGCGGGAGTTTGGTCCACGCCAACGCGCGGCCGGCGGGTGAGGTCGCGCCGTGGGCGGCGCTTTCACGGGGTGCAAGTGACCTGATCTTCGCTGCCTGGTCTCCCGTGTCGGCATCATCATACATGCGGGCCAGGGCGAGCGGGCGGTTGTGGTTGTCTACGGGCAGGATGGTTCCGGAGGTCGCGTCGACCGCGATGGCGCGGGCGGCGGAGAGGTCGACCTTATGGCTCAGTTCGTCGAGGGCGGCGCGGCAACCGTTCCACCAACCCTCTGGGGCTTGTTCTCGCCTTAGGCCAGTGACCTTCGTGGCGGGCAGGGCGGCCGTGCCCAGTCCGAGAACTTTGCCCGCTGCGTCGACAGCCACGGCACGTACGCCCGAGGTGCCGAGGTCGAGTCCGATGACGAAGCCGTGCATGCGGTTTTATTGAGGGTTGGGGAAGCGGGGGCAAGGATGGAGCAGGTCTTGGCGGCTAGCGGTTGGCGGTTAGCGATTGGAATACAAAATGCACATGAGAGTGAGTTGAAGATAAGCATTCGGCCTAACCGTTTCCTGACCGCCAACCGCTGACCGCTTGTCACTTGGGATTCAGTTCATCCCAGCTCTTCAGGCCGCAGGTCTTGAGATAAGGTTCGGCGGCGGCTTTCCATTCCGGCGTGTCGGCGGCTTGGAGCAGGTACCAGATCGGGCGTTTCTGGTCGGGTTCGAAGACCGTGCCGGGCTTGTTGCTCCAGAGACCGAAGCGGAGGCCGCCTTCCATCGCATGGTCGACCTGGCGGTGGTAGAGGAAGGCGTCGACGGCGCCATCGAGGCGGGCGATCTTCTCCCACGCGTAGGCGTAGGCCGCCGCCTGTTCGGCGAGGGCATCCGGGCGTTGCGTGACGTCGAAGCCTTGTTCGGTGAGGCTGAGTCGGCGGGGTTTGCCGTCGAAGCGAAATTCGGGCGAGGCGAGTTTGCGGGCGACCACCTCAAGGTTCTTGAACGTCACCTTCTTCGAGTCGTCGTCGAAAGTGACCTTGTCCAACCACGTGCGGGGGTCGCGGAGATTGCTCGGGTAGGGGTGGAAGGCCAGGTGCCAGTCGAAGTCGCCGCGTTCCTTGGCGCGGCGGGCGAACGTCTCGAGCAGGGTGCGGCCACGACAGGCCTGCAGCGGGTCGAGGTGGCCCTGCGAGTTCCAATGGTGCTCCATCGACAGGTAAATGCGGGCGTGGGCCGAATGACGGCGCAGGGAAGTCCAGGCGAGGCGGACCTGGTCTTCGTATTGGTTCGCGAGCTGTTCGACCGTGACCGGACCCATCTGGTGCCACTCGTGGTGCGAGTTCACCTCGTTGCTGATGACCCATCCCCAGAGCCGGCCGTGCGAGGTGTCAGCCGAGCACCAGCGACGCGCGATAAAATCCGTCAGAGCCTGATAGCAGGCGCGGCCTTCGGGCGTGACCGTGTTCGCGGCCATCGTGGTTCCTTTGACGGCATCCGCCTGCGGGTGGACCGTCAGGGCGCGGATGCGTTCGTTGGGTGAGCGGTAGGTGATCAGGATCGCCGTGACCACGACGCCCTTGTCACTCAGGGACTTGATCTGTCGGTCGAGCGACTTCGCGTAGGCCTCGTTGATCACGAACGTGAAGCCTTCGGCCGTGGCCGTCGGCTGGCCGGGTTTGGCCTCCTTGGCGGGTGAAAGCAGTCCGTTCAGTGTCAGGTTGATGCCCGCGTGGTGGACGCCCAGCTCCAGCAGGTCATCGACCATCTGCACCTGCAGGCCCTTGGGAGTGGGGGTCTTGGGGTAAGGGGTGGGGTTTGGAGCCGCCGAAGCCAGGGAAGAAATGAGCAGAGCAGCCGAGAGAAGCAGACGCATGGGATGCAGACAGGCGGCACGAAGGCGGGTTTCAAATGAATAACAGGTTGCAGAAGGGCGCCGCCTCGGCTGGATTATGCGCACCTCACCCCATGCGAATCCTGGCAATTGTCCTCTGTCTGGTCGGCTGCCTCTTGTCCGCCGCCCCGGCCAAGCAGCCCAACATCGTGTTCATCTTCTCCGATGACCATGCTTATCAGGCGATCAGCGCTTACGGTGACGCCCGTAAGCTCATCCAGACCCCGAACATCGATCGGATCGCCAACGAAGGGATGCGCTTCGACCGCGCGCTCGTCACCAACTCGATCTGCGGTCCGAGCCGTGCCGTGATCCTGACCGGCAAATACTCGCATCTGAATGGTTTCTACAACAACTCGAACTCCGTCTTCAACGGCGAGCAGCTGACTTTCCCGAAGCTCCTGCAGAAGTCGGGCTACCAGACGGCCGTGATCGGCAAGTGGCATCTGGTCAGCGACCCCGTCGGTTTCGACTACTGGCAGGTCCTCCCCGGGCAGGGACTCTACTACAATCCGCCCATGAAGAACGCGGGCGGGATGGTGAAGACCCAGGGGTATGTCACCGATATCGTCACGGATCTCTCCCTCGACTGGGTGCGCAAGCGCGACAAGTCCAAGCCCTTCATGCTGATGTGCCAGCACAAGGCTCCGCATCGCGAGTGGGCTCCGAACATCAAGGACCTCGGTTTCGACAAGGACCGCGTCTATCCCGAGCCGGCCACTTTGTTCGATGATTACGCCGATCGCGCGAAGGCCGTGGCTGAGAATGATATGACCCTGGAGAAGACCATCGTCCCGCTGGACGTGAAGCTGGTCCGTCCGCCGAACCTGGACGCCGAGCAGGCGGCCGTCTGGGATGCCTTCTATGAGCCTCGCAACGAGGCTTTCCGTAAGGCCAATCCGCAGGGCAAGGATCTCGTCCGCTGGCGCTACCAACGCTACATGCATGACTACCTCGCCACCGTGAAGGCCGTGGACGACAACGTCGGCCGCGTGCTCAAGTTCCTCGAGGACGAAGGACTCGCCGAGAACACCATCGTGATCTATTCCGCTGACCAGGGCTTCTACCTCGGCGAGCACGGCTGGTTCGACAAGCGCTGGATCTTCGAAGAGTCCGTCCGCACGCCGTTGCTCGTCCGCTGGCCCGGCGTGACCAAGCCCGGCTCCGTCAGCAAGGCGTTGGTCTCGAACCTCGACTATGCCCAGACCTTCCTCGCCATGGCCGGGCTGCCTTCGCCTGCGGAGATGCAGGGCCGCAGCCTCACGCCGATCCTCGCCGGGGAGCTGCCGGACGATTGGCGCAAGGAGTTCTACTATCACTACTACGAGTACCCGCAGCCGCATCACGTCGCCCCGCACTACGGTATCATCACGGACCGCTACAAGCTCGTGCGCTACTACGGCAACGGCGAGACCAAGACGGATCTCTTCGACAGCGAGAAGGACCCGCTCGAGCTGAAGAGCTTCTTCGGTCAGCCCGGTTATGAATCCGTCCAAGCGGACCTCGAGGCGCGCCTCGCCAAGCTGCGCGTCGAC
>JBILXR010000205.1:0-3318 GCA_044378215.1 Opitutales bacterium | reverse complement strand
GCGAAGAGTTCCGCGGAAGGCGTGGAATCCGCGTCGATGAACACCAGCCATTCACCGGTCGCGGCGCGTGCCCCGGCGTCGCGGGCCCGACCGATCTGATTGACCGGCTCGAAGACCACCGTCGCGCCCGCCGCGCGGGCGACCGCGGCCGTCCCGTCCGTCGAGTTATTATCGCAGACCAAGCATTCCCATTCCCAGCCGCGCGCCGTGAACGCCGCCGCCGCTGCCTTCACCGCCGCGAGGGCGGCCGGGAGGAGCTTCTCTTCGTTGAAAGCCGGCAGGACGACGGAAACGCGCATCACCGGCGGGGCACGTCAGCTGACGTGCTCGAAGGCGCAGGCGGCGGCGCCGACGACGCCGACGTTGCCGCCGAGGCCGGCGGGGACGATCGAGCAGACGGCCGACAGGCGCGGGAAGGCATACTGGTTGGCGCTCTTGCGCATCGGGACGAAGAGCGCGTCGCCGGCCGCGGTGACGCCGCCGCCGACCACGATGACGTCGGGGTTGAAGGTGTTGATCACCGCGCCGAGGCCGCGGCCGAGGTAGTTGATCGACTCCGCCCAGATCTCATTGGCCAGCGCATCGCCTTCGGCCATCGCCTGGAAGAGGTGATGGGTCGTGACCTGCTCGATGTTGCCGGCGAACTTGACGATGCTCGACGGACGACCGGCTGCGAGGGCTTCGCGGGTGCGGCGCGCGATGGCGGTGCCGGAGGCGTAGACTTCCCAGCAACCGGGATTGCCGCAACCGCAGCGGGGGCCGTCCATCGTGAGCGGGATGTGGCCGAGCTCGGCCGCGTTGCCATTGGAGCCGCGCATGAGGCGGCCGTCGATGACCGCGCCGCCGCCGATGCCGGTGGAGACCGTGATGTAGACGACGTTCTTCTTGCCCTTGCCGGCGCCGAAGCGGTACTCACCGAGCGCGGCGGCGTTACAGTCGTTGTCGATGCGGGCGGGCAGGCCGCCGAAGGAGTTGCTCAGATACTCCGTGATCGAGAAGCCCGTCCAGCCCGGGAGATTCGGGGAGCCGTCGACGCAGCCGCGGGCGATGTCGAGGGGGCCGGGCGAGGCCACGCCGAGGGCGACGAAGTCGACCGGCTTGAGCTTCAGTTCAGCGAGAAGCTGGTGGGCGGCTTCGGCGACGCGTTCGCAGGCCTGCTGCGGACCCTTTTCGGCGAAGGTCTCGACGCGGCCGGAACCGAGCACGGTGCCGTCCTGGTTGACGACGCCGAAGGCGAACTTCGTGCCGCCGAGATCAAAGGCCAATACTTTACGCATGAGGATGGGAAAGGGTCAGTCGCGGGCCGGACGCGAGAAGTCATCCTGCAGGCGGACGACGTCGGTCAGGTCCGGCGTGGAGACTTCGAGCAGCACGCTGTCTTCGACGGCTTCGAACCGATGAATCGTCCGCGCCGGGACATCGAGGGCCCGCCCGGGCAGCCAGACATGCTGGTCTGCGGGAGTGATCGCGACATTGGCCGGGATTTCGGCGGGGGCGATCGGGCGGAAGGTCAGGAGCACCTTGCCTGAAAGCAGGTACAGCGTCTCCGTCTTACGTTCGTGATACTGGAGGCTGAGGCGGCGCCCCTTCTTCACTTCGAGCACCTTACCGGCATAGGCGGCCTGATCGGCATACCAGATTTCCCGCCCCCACGGCTTCTCCACGACTTTCGGGGTATGCGTGGGCTCGGCCATGGTTCTGGTCTGTCGAAAAACGCCCCGTTAGCCAAGCAAATCCCCGAAGAAGTCCGGCTGATCCATCGCGCCGACCAGGGGCCGCACGAGATGGTCGGCATCGACCGCGACCCGATTGACGTCGGGTGAGACGCGATGAAGGGAGAGCGTGCGATCGGGCGCGGTGACGGCGAGGGCCGCGAAGTCGTCCGCGGTGAAGGCCTTCTCGGAGAGCCAGGCCTGGCGGCCGAAACCCGTGAGCACGACCGGCATGCGCGAGTGGACCTCGCCGGCTTCGCGGTTCGGCGCGACCGTCACAAGGCAGAGCGTCCGGCGGTGCGTGCCGTCGGCCGCGAGATGGAGCGACCAGAGACCGCCGACCGCGAGCGGACCGCCGTCCGTCGCGCGGAAATAATACGGCACCTTCAACTTACCTTCGGTCTTCCATTCGTAATAGCCATCAAGCGGCACGACGCAGCGGCGGAGGCGCGCGGCATCACGGAAGGTCGGCCGATCGAAGATCCCCTCGACGCGGGCATTGGCGTGGCCGCTCGGATCATCGGCCGGCGCCCAGGCGGGGACGAAGCCCCAGGGCAAGGCCTCGGTGCGAAGGACGCCCTGCTCGCGACGGACGCTGAGGAGGGGCGTGCCGGGAGAGATGTTATAGCGGGGCGCGACGACGGCCGACGGGGCGCCCAGGCTTTTCACGATTTCGGCCCAGCGAGAAAACTGGGTGACGCGGCCGCACATATCGGAGGCTTACCAGTGGGGCGGACGTTCGTCGGCGGGCGGAGCCTGGTCGCCGGCGTCGGCGGACTGGGTCAGCTTCGCCTCGGCCCGGACGAGCCGGTCGGACAACTTCGAGACCTCGCGGGAGAGCTCGAGGATGATGCGGTCCTGCTGTTCGACGTGCCGTTGCAAGAAAGTGAGGCGTTCCTCGAGGGCGCGCTGGTGATCATCCATGTCCGCAAGATGACGGAGGAGGCCGTCAGGGCAAGACTCGGCGTCGCCAACATGACGCCCAGCCACGGGTCTAGCGCTTTCCGGCGAAGTAGAACCGCGCGCAGTTGCCGCCGAAGAGGCCGGCGCGTTCGGCGTCAGTCAGCCCGCGGGTGTAATCATCGACGAGACGGAAGGCCTGCTCGTAGCTACCGGCGAAGAGACAGACCGGCCAGTCCGAGCCGTACATCAGGCGCGACGGGCCGAAGGCCTCGAAGACCGTGTCGAGATAAGGACGGAACTGCTCGGCCTTCCACGCCTTATGGTCGGCCTCGGTGAGCATCCCGGAAACCTTGCACCAGACATTCGGCAACTTGGCCAGGCGACGGACCTGCGACTTCCACGGCTCGATCGTACCGTCCTTGATGTGCGGCTTGGCGAGGTGATCGAGGACGAAGGGCTGCGACGGGAAAGCCTCCGCGAGGCGGATGGCGGCTTCGAGCTGCTTGGGGTAGATCAGGATGTCGTACGTCAGCGCATGCGCCTGCAGCTTCGCGATCCCGCGCTGGAAATCCTTGCCGAGCATGAAGTCGACATCGGGCTCTTCCTGGACGACGTGACGGACGCCGACGAACTTCGGATGCGCGGCGAGGCGAGCGAGGTCGGCCTCGACGCGGTCGGAACGCAGGTCGACCCAGCCGACGAC
>JBILXR010000204.1:0-3358 GCA_044378215.1 Opitutales bacterium | reverse complement strand
CCGAGGACGTAGATCTGCTCGTTGACGATCTTCAGGCCGAGGCCGTGGAAGATGCCGGTGGCGTAGCGGCGCCAGGTGATCTTGCTGAGCTTGTCATCGGCGAACTTGCCGACCCAGACGTCGCCGCTCCAGGTGGAGAAGGCGATGCGGCCGTCCTGGAAGAAGTCGATCGCGCCGACGCGAATCCAGGAGTTGTAGGGGTTCTCGGCGGGGATGGTGACGGTGTCGACGAGGTAGGGCGCGGCCAGGAGTTCGGCGAGCTGGTCCTTGAGCGACTGCTTCTGCGCGGCGTCGGTCTCGCTTTCGATGCGGCCCTTGAGCGTCTCGGCCTGCTTAGCCTGGTCGGTCTCGCCGAGCGTGCCTTCGGTGACGACTTCCTGCGTCCAATGGGCGGGGCCGCCCTTGGTGAAGGCGCGGAGGTCGGTGGCGGCGGCGACCTTGGAGGTCACCTTGCGGAGCACGTCGCCGGCGTTGATGGCGCCGTGGGCGAACGAGACCTTGAAGGAGGTGCCAGCGGCGACCTTGGTGAGCTTGAGCGCGAGGAAGTTACCCTTGTTGCTCAGGATCGAGCCGTTGGGCAGGCCGTTGACGGTGACGGTGGTGAGTTCGTCGGCGGGCTTAACGATGGCGGGAGCGTTCTTGGCGGCCTTGGTGGTCTTGGCCTTGGCCTTCGGGTCAGCCTTCTTGCCGGGCTGTTCGGGCGGGAGCGGGATCTCCATGCGGACGATCGCGTTGGCGCCGTCGGCGAGGTCGACCTTGCCGCCATAAGGCAGGTCGAGGAGGCGGACGGAGGCGTCGAGCTCACCCTTCACGACGGTGAAGGAGCGGGAGAGGACGAAGACGTCGCCGACTTTTTCCATCTCGGCGGATTCAAGCACTTCGGCGCCGCCGACGGAGTAGGCGAAGACGACGCGGTCGCCGTGCAGGTAGAGGCCCTGATACTTGGCGTGCTCGCGCGGGAGCGGGCCGAGCGGGATCTTGGACATCACGCCTTCCGGTCCCTTGGGCAGCGTGCGGGTCTCGCTGAAGGTGCCGTTGAAGCTCCAGCCAGGGCCGGGGTTGGTCTCGAAGTAGACCTTCGCGCCGACCGCCGGGCCGGGGTTGGGGCCGTGCTTACCGTCGAAGGCGACGCCCTTCGTCTGCATCCAGCCGCCCGTCCAGGCGCCGGCGGCGCGGAGGGTGTCGGTGTCGAAAGCGAAACCGGCTTCGCGGTTGCCGAGGTTGACGAGGACGGCCTTGTTCGCGGCGCAGCCCTTCTGGTCGAAGGGGCTCTTGCCTTGGGTGTTGTC
Organism: Opitutales bacterium; assembly: GCA_044378215.1. Lineage (GTDB taxonomy): Bacteria > Verrucomicrobiota > Verrucomicrobiia > Opitutales > UBA953 > UBA953. The sequence continues at coordinate 2,069 of JBILXR010000204.1, read as the reverse complement.
GATCGAGGCCGAGAGGAAGCGGCCGTAGTCCATCGCTTCCCACTTGGAGAGCGGTTTGGCGTCGGGCTTCTTGACGGCGTCCTGGGCGAGGCCGGTCATCGTCGCCAGCGCGAGCGCCAGAGACAAGGAAGTGCGGGTCAGGGATTTCATAGGATAGGAAATGGAGTCGGGGTGGGGCAGGGTCGGCAGAATTGCTTAAACCGGCCCCCGCTGTCCACCGTATTGGAGTGTTTTTGGCTGCGGAGGTTCCGGCTAAAAACAGCGGATGACCGATAAATGCGGCCCCTTGTTTGGTCAAAATGCTCAATACGCCGGAGCTCGTGCATTATCTTCCGGCTTTCCAGCACCCCGGCAGGTGTTCGTCGTAGACGCCGACGGCCTGCAGGTAGGCTTGGACAATCGTCGGGCCGACGAACTTCATGCCACGACGCTTGAGCTCCTGGGAGATCTTTTCGGCGAGCGGCGTGGTCGGCTGCGGCTGGCGTGCCCGACGCACGACCGGCTCGTCGTCGACGTGCGCCCAGAGCCATTTCGCGAAGCTGCCGTGCTCCTCCTGGATCGCGAGGAAGGCGCGCGCGTTGAGCGCGACGGATTCGAGTTTACCGCGGTGGCGCACCAGGCCGGCGTTCTGCATGAGGGCGTCGACTTTCTTGGCGTCGAAGCGGGCGAGCTTGCGCACGTCGAAGCCCGCGAGGGCCTGCCGGTAGTGGTCACGCTTCTTCAGCACGGTGATCCAGGAGAGGCCGGCCTGCGCGCCCTCGAGGATGAGCTGTTCGAAGAGCTTACGGTCATCCCGCACAGGCACGCCCCATTCTTCATCATGGTAAGCGACGTAGAGCGGATCCTCTCCGCACCAGAAGCAGCGTGGCTTCTCGCGGGCCACGTCAGCCTTTGATCGAAAGGCCGCGGAGCCAGGCGATCCAGCCGGCGGGCAGGCCGCGGGCGAGGGCCCCGCGCACGATCTTCTCGTGATAGAGGCGCGAGGGCAGGTGGGGGCCGGTGGGGTCGACGACCTTGTAGGCCTGGCAGTCGAGCGGGCAGTCTTCCAGCCCGGCTTCGAGCACGGTCAGCTTGATGCGCTTGTAGGCCGTGCCTTCCGCTTCATCCATGCGCTTCCAGTCATCGGGCGTCATCTCGTAGATCGCGCCCCAGACGCCCGGGGTGTCCTGATCTTCGAGGATATCGGCCGAGCCGCCGCCCCAGGTGGAGCTGGGATGCGTGAAGGCCAGGCGATGCTTCGGCAGGAAGGCCTTGCCGCGGTAACTCGAGCCAGGGCAACGCCGCTCCATCTGGGTGGAGTCCAGATTGGAGGCGAAGGCGAAGTAATACCGGCTCATGGGAAGGGCATCGGACTTTGCCCATCCCGTCACGGGATGCAAACGGATTGGGGCCGCTGTGAATATGACGTTCTCCGGACGGGAGTTACGTCGCGTGATCGGGTCGTCAGAACCGGCGCGTGAGGCTGAGATAAGCCGAGCGGGGCTGTGCGGGGAAGCCAAAGGCTGCCGGCGGGGCGTCCTCGCCGAAGAGGTTTTCTATGCGCAGGGAGATCTCGGTGCGGTCGGAGAGCACGCGACGGATCCAGAGTCTTACGAAAGTGGCATCGGGCAGAGCCGTCCGCGCATAGGCGTTCCAGTCGAAGTCCTCGCGTCCGCGGAGGTGGGCGGCGGAGACACCGAAGGTCCAGTCGTCGTTCGGCATGACTTCCACGCCTAGCGAGAGCGTCAGGGAAGGCCGGCGCAGGAGTTTGTCGCCGGTCAGGCCGGTTCCGAAGAAGTAATCCGTCGAGAGGATCTGACTGTCCAGCCAGGTGGCCGCGCCGAAGATCCGCAGGCCTTTGGCCGGCCGCGTCTCGATGCCGGCTTCCAGTCCTTGGGTGCGTGCCTCGGCGATGTTATACGTCTGGTAGCTGACGGGGTTGAAATCGATCAGGTCGCTCAGGTCGTTGCGGAAGGCCACGAGCGTCCAGGACAAGGCTCCGGGGACGCTGTTCTCGTGGCGCAGGCCGATTTCGAAGCCCGTATTGCTCTCGGGTCGCAGCGGGAGGCCGAGGTGCGTGCCGTAGGCGA
>JBILXR010000203.1:0-3364 GCA_044378215.1 Opitutales bacterium | reverse complement strand
CCGAAGCGCACGCGCTTGATCGCCATCGTCACCACCTCGGCGCCGGAAGCGTCGAGCACGGCGCGGAGCTGCGCGGCGGAGGCGTACTTGCCCGTGCCCGTGAGGAGGCGCGAGGCGAAGGTGCGGTCGGCGATACGGAGCGAAGACATCGGAGCCTGCACAATCCGAGACTCCTCGGGGTTGTCCAGCCCTCGCCTCGGGAAACCTAGCCGGCGACCACTTCGACCAACGTTTTCGCGGCGGAAACCGGGTCGTCCGCCAAGGCGATGGCGCCGCTGACGGCGATCCCGTGGGCGCCGAGGGCGCGGACGGCGGGCCAGTCGGCGGCCGTGACGCCACCGATCGCGTAGCCCGGCAACGGGGCGGCGGCGGTGATGAGACTGGCCAAGGAATCCGGGGAGTGGATGGCCGCGAGCTTCTGCTTGCTAAGGGTGTGACGGAACGGGCCGACGCCCACGTAGTCGACCCGGACGCCGGCATAGCGGGCGACGTGGACCGGCTCGTTGAGCGTCACGCCGACGATCGCGAACTCGCCGAGCAGGGCGCGGGCGGCGGCGGGCGAGGCGTCGTCGCCGCCGAGATGGACGCCGTCGGCTTCGGCGCGCAGGGCGACTTCCGGCGAATCGTTCACCACGAACACCGCGCCGAAGTCGCGGCATAGTTCGGCGATGGCCGCCGCTTCGGCGACCCACGCCTCGGCCGACAGTTTCTTCGAGCGCAGCTGAATCCAGCGCACTCCGCCTTCGAGCGCGGCGCGGGCCTGTTCGCGATGCGCGCACGGCGAGGCGTCGAGCGTCAGGAACTGCAGGCGGGGGAACACGGACTAGTAAGTGCGCTTCAGCTTGCGGGCTTCCTTGCCATACCAGGCCCGCTCGAGGTCGAGGAACGCGCGGACCGGGTCCGGCTGCTTCCAGACCGAACCGATGAAGGCGATGCCGTCGAAGCCCATCTCGCGCGCTTTCGCGGCGTTCTTCGGCGTGATGCCACCGAGCGCGTGGACGGGGGCGCCGCCTTCGGACTTCCAGCGCTGCAGGATGACTTCGTATTCGCGGAGCGTACGGCGCGGGCGGTGGTCCTTCTTGGAGACGGACTCGAAGATCGGCGTCAGGAACACGTAGCCGCAGGCCTTGTCGGTCGTGCGCAGCTCGTCGTAGTCATGGCACTTCGCGCTGACCGCCGCGTGCTTGGGCCAGCGGCGCGGGACGCGCTCGCCCGGGTGCATCTGGAAACCGCCGAGGCGATGGGCCTCGACGAGTTCCGGCTCTTCGCCGAGCACGATACGCGGCCAGAAAGCCTCGGGCAGCGCGCGGAGGAACTGCTCGTAATGGCGGCGCTCCCAGTCCTTGCGGACTTGCACGTGCAGGCGGCCGAGGCCCGCGTCGAACAGGCGGCGGACCATCTTCGGGTCCCAGCTGCCGTCATTGGGGGTGAACAGGACGAGGTTCTCCGGGGCCGGGGCTTCCGGCTCGTTGACGAAGAGACCTTTGATGAACTTGAACATGAGGGGTCGGAGATCAGCCGCCTTGGGCGGCGCGGATGACGAGGATGCGGGCGCCTTCGGTCAGGGCCTGGGCGGACCAGCGGGAGCGAGGCACGACCTGCTCGTCGACGGCGGCGGCCACGGCCGGCTCCTGGGCCACGCCGAGTTCCGCGAGGAGGTCGGCCAGCGTCCGGGCGGCGGTCTCCTTGGGCTCATCGTTGACGGTCACGCGCATACGGGACGACCCTGCCCCCCCGTGGGCGGGCTGGCAAGCGGAGGTTTGGGGTTGCGGACGGAGGCCCGTGGGATTGCCTTAAACCCATGAAAACCCTGCGCCTCTGCCTGCTCTCCGCCCTGGCCGTCGTGGCCGCCCTCGCCAATTCCTCCTGCTCCAACAACCAAGAATCCATGAAAGAATCCTCCGCCGCCGGCACGCCCCGCGCCATCATCCACACCAACTACGGCGACATGACCGTCGAGTTCTGGCCCGACGTCGCCCCGCGCACCGTGGACAACTTCCTCAAGTTGTCCCGCGAGAACTTTTACAATGGCACGGCCTTCCACCGCGTCATCAAGGGCTTCATGATCCAGGGCGGCTGCCCGAACTCCAAGGTCGGCGCCCGCGGCGCCCCTGGCACCGGCGGCCCCGGCTACCAGGTCAAGGCCGAGTTCAACAACCGTGCCCACGTGAAGGGCGTCCTGTCCATGGCCCGCTCGGCCGACCCGGACAGCGCCGGCAGCCAGTTCTTCGTCTGCCACGGCGACGCCTCCTTCCTGAACAACAAGTACACCGCCTTCGGCAAGCTCGTCGCCGGCGAAGAGACCCTCAACAAGATCGCCGCCATCCGCTGCGTCGGCATGGAGGGCTCCACCCCCACCGAACGCGTCGAGATCACCAGCGTCGAGATCGTCGAAGCCAAGTAAGGCTTCGGTCTTTACAACCCCCCAACCCCGACCATAAAACACGCCTCCCCATGAAAAACCTACGCTACCTCGCGGCCCTTCCCCTGATGGCCGCCGCCTCCCAGGCCCTCACCCTCGACGTCCAGCTCGGCTACGGCAAGCCGAACGCCCCCATCGCCGGCGGCTCTGGCGCCGATAACACCTCCGTCATCGGCCTCGGCATCGGCACGTACCTCACGGAAAACTCCCATCTCGGCCTCAACTTTAGCACCCGCGACATCGTCACCAACGACGTCGCCCCCGTCGACGCCTCCGCCCGCACTGCCATCCTCGAGTACACCTACGAGCTCAACTCCGCCGGAGGCATCAAGCCCTTCATCGGCGCCGGCATCGGCTACGGTTGGCTGAAGAACACCCTCAAGTCCACCGCCCTCGCCTCCGACGTCTTCGCCGGCCTGCGCTTCGAGATCAACGAGAACGTCGACTTCACCCTGACCGCCCGCCTGCACCAGCTGTACAACGTCGACTTCTCGGACGTCGATACCGATCTTAACCGTCAGGTGAACAGCTTCGAAGCGCTCGCCGGTCTGCGCTTCAATTTCTAAGCGGCCTGCGTCGGTCCAAACAAAAGCCGCCCGATCGGGCGGCTTTTTTGTGCCTGCATGGGGACGAGCCTCAGGGCTGCAGCAGCCCTTGGTCCTTCATCCACTCGCCGAGCAGGTCGGTCCAGCGACGGGCGGCGAGGCAACGCTCCGAAGCGCCCCAGCCATGGCCGCCCTTGGCCCAGACATGGACTTCGGCGGAGCCGCCCAGCGACTTGAGGACCTTGGCGAAGGCCATCGAGCCCTCGGCGGGGTATTTGTCATCAGCGCTGTGCGCGAAGAACGCCGGCACCGGCTTCACGCCCTTCGGCGGGACCACGCCGTCCGGACCCTCGCGAAGCACGCTGTCCGGCTGGTCCTTCTCGAAGAGATAAGCCGG
>JBILXR010000202.1:0-3367 GCA_044378215.1 Opitutales bacterium | reverse complement strand
CGTTGGTGATGGTGCCCAACCGGAGAACCGGCGCGCCCTTGGAGAAGGACGGCGACGAGATCATGGACTGGAGCATCTGGGAGCCCGCGGTGGCGAAGTCCTGGATGTTCACCTTGTCGAGGCTGACGACGAGCTCGCGGCCCTGCGGGTCCTTGTAGGTGGCGGGCGTGCCGCAACCGACGATGAAGAGGGCGCAGGCGAGAAGGGAGAACTTGTTCATGGGAGGGTTCAGCGGGTGATGAGGCGGAGGCGGCACTCGGCGGACGAAGCCTTGAGGGCGGTCGCGGTGACGGTGGTGAGGGCGCCGGGCTCGAGCGGGGTGACGATCCAGTTGGGCTGGGACTCGGTCACGGTGCCGTCGGCGGCGAGCCATTCGAAGCTTACGTTGATGGTCTGGCGCAGGTATGAACCGTTGCGCAGGTCGAACTGGACGCGGGTATAACCACCGTCGGTCTTGGACTTACGCGCGGCGAGAAGCTCGATCTTGTTGCCGATGCGCGCGTCGTTCAGTTGCGTGGTGAAGCCGCCTTCGGGGCGCGTGGTCGCGTAATTCACGGCGTCGGGCGGGGTCAGGCCACGCTCGATTCGGTCACCCGTCTCGAGGACGGTGGAGCAGCCGGCCAGCAGGCCGAGCGCGAGAAGGGGCAGGAGTTTTTTCATGGGACGAGAGAGGTGCAGCGTAGGACGATGGGGAGATTTTCCTGCGTGGACTTGAGGCTTACAAGCAGAACCTTGCCCGCCGGGAGCGTCAGGGAGGCCTCCGGATGCCCGGGCACGCTGAGTTTCTGACCCGGACGGGCCTCGAAACGGGCCACGGAGAACCGGGCAGGCAGGCTCGACCAGTTGCGAATGTCGGCCTTGGTGGTGCCGACGGTGTAGACGGCGGTACCCACCTTGGTCGCAATCGACCAAAGCATCGCTCCGGAGCCCGCATTGCCGCGCTGGGCGGCCTCTTCGGAGGACTGGTTGATCAGGTAGCTGGCCGTGGCTTTCACGGCGGCCGAAGTGAAAGCCTGGGTTTTGACGCCCGGCAAGGCGGCTTCGAAGTGCTTCGCGATGAGGGCGTCCGGTCGGCTGGCCAACGTCAGCGCGACGTCCTGGGAGTCCAATTTGAGCTTCAGATTGTAATTCAGGCCCGAGGGCCGGATGGCCGGCAGCGCGACGCTCACGTAGGGCACGCGGGCGGCCACGATGAAGAGCGGGATGTCGACCCGCTGCTGATACCATTCCGGACACATGCCCGTCTCGGCGACGACGTAGACGACCGTGCCCTGCCCTTCGGCAGGAGCAGCCTCGGCCTCCTGGAGGTCGCGACGGAAGACCTCATTGGCGCCGTTGAGTTGGGTCGCCGCGAGGAGTTCTTTGCGCGCCTTCTCGCGGTCGGAAGGATCTTGGCCGAGACGCAGGAAAAACATGCCCTGCAACCAATGGCTGAAGGCGTCGTCGTAAGCACCCTCGGCGGTAAGCCCGGCAAGGTTCTCCTCGATCATCCCCAACCCTTCGCGGGTGGCCGGATCTTCGGAGGCCTTGGCGACGTCATACTTGTCGTTCGCCTTCGGCTTCACGTAAAGCGCGCCCGTGCCGAAGGCCTGTTTGACGAAGCGGAGACGGGCCATCGCCACGCGGGCGCCATTGACGTCGCCCAGTTCGAGCCGGTTCAGGGCTTGGTAGGTGGAGGCATAGATGCGGTCGGCCGGCTTGGGGCGGTAAGCCTCGGCGTAAGCGCTCGTGAAAGCGCCCAAGGTCGCGTCGGTGACCGAGAAGCCCGGGCGTTCCTCCTCGGCCCGGAAAGCATTCTCGAGCTGCTCGAAAAGCCGGCTGCTTTCCTTGAGCTTGCCCTCGGCGCGAAGCGCCGCCGCCGCGTCGAGATTCCAGACCAAGGCATCCTTCGGCTCGTCTGCGGCGAAATTCTGCGCGACGGTCGCCGCCGTCGCGTAATCCCCCTCTTCCACCGCCGTGCGCACACGCGGGCCTCGGTCGACATAAGTCGCGCAGCCGGTCAGGCAGAGGAGTAAGGTGGCAAGAAGCGGACGCACGGGGACAGTCCGCCCAGACTAACCCGCCCCGCCCACAAGTAAAGGACGCTCAGGACAACCCCAGCCAGCGGGCGCCCAAGTAAAGCCACAGCGGCGTGATCAGCGGACAGCAGAGCATCGTGACAACTGAGCAACGCAGGGAGACCATGACGTCCCCCTTGAACATCTCGACGATCAGGAAGGTGAAGATCCCGCAGGGCATCGCCGCCTGGACGAGCATGACCTTGCGCAGGGACTCGTCGGAGACCAAGAAACCGGCCGCGGCCAGCAACAGCAAGGGCATCGCCAGCCAGCGGACCGCCATCACCCCGAAGGAGACCGGCGCATCGGCAGCCGGGCGGAAGTCCTTGATGATCTCATGCAGGTAGATGCCGGTCAGCAAAGTCCCGATCGGGATGGCGCATTCGCCGATGGTGTGGCAGAGGTCGCTCGCGAAGACGATCGGGGCGCTCTGGCCGAAGCCCGCGAAGTTGATCGCCAGCGCCACGAACAGGGCGACCGTCATCGGCTGGAAGAGCTTCTTCAGCCCCTTGCGCAGGGACTCGCCCGAGAGCATCGCGATACCGACCGTCCAGACCGCGGCCTCGACGCCGACGTTGTGCACGAGGAGCACCCCGATGACGTCGCGGTCGAACAAGGCGGCGGTGACCGGGATGCCGAGGTAGCCGAAGTTATTGACGCCGGCGGAGAAGGCGAAGGTCCGGCGGGCCGTGCCGGCGGGCACCTTGCTGAGCGCGCCGATGGCCGTCGCGACGGCGTAGCCGGTCACGATCATCAGGAAGCCGGCGCCGAGATAGAGCAGCGCCTGGGAGCCGGAGGCGATCAGCGGATTGCCGCTCACGCGGGAAAAGATCATGGCCGGAAAGAAGACCCAGATGATCATGCGCATCAGCGGCTGACGGGCGTGTGGCCCCACCCACCCCTGGCGAGCCATGAACCAGCCGAGCAGGATCAGGAGCCCAAGACGGGTGATGGCCAGCGCGACGTCGGCGGAGAAGACATTCATGGACAAAGCCGACTATCCCGAGCGCGACGCATGGGGAAAGAGAAAAACTCCGCAAGGTGTAAGCGGTTAGCGGTTGGCGGTTAGCGGATAGGAAAAGACCTCACACCGCCAAACCCGAAACCTCAAAAATCCCTAATCGCTCCCTATTCCTAACCTCTCCCCTACCTCATTCGCATTCATTCTAACCGCCAACCGCTACCACCTCTGCATCCATCCGCCGCCCCACCCCTTGACTTCCCGGGGGATGCGTGGATAATGGATGACGTTCCTTCTCAGTCGGATCCCGCAAATGACCGACGTCTCATTTCGGGGGTGTTCCGGATTC
>JBILXR010000201.1:0-3371 GCA_044378215.1 Opitutales bacterium | reverse complement strand
GGCTTTGCGCGCGTCCTCGACGAGGCTCCAGGCGGCGGACCAGAGCGGCTCGCCCGTGCGCGTGCGCCGCGAGCGGGCGGTCTCTTCGATGGCGAGCGCTACGCGGTCCCAGGCGGCGGCGTCGTCACTCGTCTCGAGCAGGCAGAGCACGCGCTGGTGGAAGGCGTCTTCGGCCAGCCGGATATCGGCGGCTTCCTGCTGCAGGCCGGCGTAGGCTTTCTCGGCGAGCGCGAAGTCCTTGGCGAGGAAGAGGCAGTCGGCGGCCGCGATACGCAGGCCGGCGCGCTCCGGTTCGACGCTCGCGTCGGCGAGGGTGGTGAGGTGGGTCGCGGCCAGCCGGAAGGAACCGTCGCCCCAGGCGGCGATGGCCAGCGTGCGCGTCGCCTCACGGGCGAGCGGGCTGGCCGGCACGTCTTTGAGGAGATCCTCGGCGGCCTGCCGGGCCTTCTCGCGGCTGCCGGCGAAGAGCATCAGCTGGGCGCGGGCGAGGTGGATCGCGTCGAGCACCTGCGGGTCGCGCGGACAGTGGTAGGTGAGCGAGCCCGGATTCTGGCGGAGGAGGAAATCGTTGACCTCATTGGCCACCGCACGGGTGTCGATCGGCTTGCCGGGTTCGGCTTCGGCCCGCGGATCGGCGGCGGCGACGAGCGCGCGCAGGGCGGTGAGCCGCACGGCGACGTTGGCCGGATTGCGCGCGGCTTCCTTGAGGCGTTCGCGGCCGGCGATGTTGTCGGCGCCGAGGATCAATCCGGCGAGGAGGTCGGCTTCGGCCTGGCGGGCGGGCGCCAGCGGCCCGGCCGCGGCGAGGGCCTGCGCCGCGCGCTTGGGGTCCTTGCGCTGGGCATGGGCGAGCGCGAGATTGCGGGCGTAGGCGTAGGCGAGCGGCGTGCCGCGGGCTTCGTCGGCGAGCTCGCGCAAGGCTTCGAGGGTGCGGTCCTCGACCTTGCCGGCGAGGATCGTGGCGCGGTAACCGAGGAGTTCGATGCGCTGACGCTGTTCTTCGGAGACCGCCGTGCGGGCGATGGCCTCCTGGCTGAGCGTCGCGTTGAGGTTGTCGCTTTGGGCCGCGGCGATCATCCAGCGTAGGGCGTGGCCCCAGGCCGCTTCGTGGGCCGGCAGTCCGGCGAGTTCGAGTTCCGCCGACAGTCTGCGGGCGGCGTCGAGGTCGTTCTCGAGGAGGGCGAGCAGGCCTTCGCGCAAGGTCTTGCGGGCGGACTTCGGGAGGAACTTCAGCGCCGCCTTCGTCTCCGGCACGCGGGCGCGTTCGAGGGTGGCGGCGGTCAGGCCGAGTCCGGCGAGTTCGCGGGACTTCTCATCCAGCCGTGGATCGGCGAGCAGCTGGGCGTAAAAGCCCGCCGCGGTCGAGGAAAGTCCGGCGGCCAAGGCTTGGTCGGCCAGTCCGAGCAGCGCGCGTCCGTCCGGGCGTTCGGCGGCGCCGACGGGTGCGGCGGCCGTCAGGAGGTTCGGCGGAAGCTCCTGCGACACCGACCGACCCGGCGCGAGGACGCCGAGGGCGAGGAGGGTGGCCAGGGTGAACCGCAGCATCACCCCGAGTATGGTCGGGGCGGGCCGGCGGGCAAGAGGCGAGTGCCGGCTCAGGCCTTGTCGAGACCGAAGGCCGTGTGCACGGCGCGGACGGCGGCGTCGGCCTTGGCGGGCTCGAGCGCGACGGAGATCTTGATCTCGGAGGTCGTGATGAGCTCGCTGTTGATGCCGACGGAAGCGAGTGCCTTGAAGAGGGTGCCGGCGACGCCGGGGTGGGAGATCATGCCGACGCCCACGATGGACAGCTTGGAGATCTCGCCGGCGGAACGGACGGAGCCCGAGCCGAGCTTCTTGAGGGTCTGGCCGACGACGGCTTCGACGCGGGAGAATTCGGCGGTGGTCACCGAGAAGGTCAGGTTGGCTTTGCCGTCCTTGCCCAGGTTCTTGATGATCATATCGACGCTGAGGCCGGCCTCGCCGAGGTCGTCGAAGAGGGCGGAGAGCGCCTGCGGGCTATCCGGCAGGTCGTTCACCGTGACGCGGGTCTGCAGGCGGTCGAGGGCGACGCCGGCGATGGCCGCGTCTTCAAGGGTCTTGTCGATGGCTTTCACGATGGTACCGGGTTGGTCGTTAAAGGAGGAACGGACCTCGAAGGGTACGTTGTATTTCTGGGCGAACTCCACGGAGCGCGACTGCATGACCTTGGAGCCGCTGGAAGCGAGCTCGAGCATCTCCTCGTAGGAGATCTCCGGCAGCTTGCTCGCGTTGAGCACGATGCGGGGGTCGGCCGTATAGACGCCGTCGACGTCGGTGTAGATCTGGCAGAGGTCGGCCTTGATGGAGGCGGCCACCGCGATGGCGGTGAGGTCCGAGCCGCCGCGGCCGAGGGTGGTGACTTCGCCTTGGTCCGTGCAGCCCTGGAAGCCGGCGACCACGACGACCTTGCCTTCGTCGAGGCGGGCGAGGAGGTCGCCGCCGGTGATGCGGGTGATGCGGGCGCGGGTGTGGATGTCGTCCGTGAAGATGCCGGCTTGGGCGCCCGTGCGGGAGACGGCGGGGACGCCGATGGCGTGGAGGGCCATGACCGTGAGGGCGATGGTCTCCTGTTCGCCGACGGCCATGAGAACGTCCATCTCGCGCTCGTCGGGAAGCTTCGAAAGGGCCTTGGCGCGGGCGATGAGGTCGTTGGTCACGCCGCTGCGGGCGGACACGACCACGACGATGCGGTTACCCTTGGACCACTGCTCCTTGATCTTGGCCGCGACGTTCTGGATGCGGTCGACGTTACCGACGGAAGTGCCGCCGTATTTCTGGACGATGAGGGCCACCGGGAGATCAGGATTCGGGGGAGAAGATGCGGAGCACGACCGGCTCCTCGAGCACCGTCTTGAGGCGGCGCAATTCTGTCAAGACCGCGGACATCTTGCGTTCGCTGACCGGATAGGTCGAGAGCGTGACCGTGCCGCGACCCTGGTTGGGGTGCTCATACTGGATGACGCGGGCGATGGACACCTTGTGCTTCGAGAAGATGCGGTAGATGCCTTCGGACACGCCGGCCTTGTCGAGCAGCGAGAGGCGCAGGTAGAAGGGCGAGACGATCTCGTCGATCGAGGCCATGCGCAGGGCGCGGCCGGCCTTCTCGCGGGCGGCGAGGGCGTCGGGCGAGAGGGCCTGCGGGATTGCGCCGGTCAGGGCGGCGATGGCGTCGACGATGTCGCCGATGACGGCGGAAGCGGTGGCGTCGCCGCCGGCGCCGCGGCCGGTGAGCGTGGTGGCGCCGACGACGTCACCGCGGAGGGTGATGCCGTTGTTGACGCCGGAGACGCGCGCGAGGATGTCGCGGTTCGGGACGAGGGAAGGGTAGACGCCGACGGTCATCCAGTTGG
>JBILXR010000054.1:0-12170 GCA_044378215.1 Opitutales bacterium | reverse complement strand
GAGCGATTCCTCGAGCAGCTGGTAAGCGTCCAGCGGACGTTGGAACGCGAAGAAGAGGTCCGCACAAAGGCGCTGCGCCTCCAGGTTGGCCGGGCTCAGCTGCGCGCCGGTGCCGATGTAGCGGGCGAACTCGGCGTAATCCTGACGGGTGAGGGCCTCCTTGGCGACGCTCACGAAGTATTCTCCCTTGCGGTAGAGGTGCGCCGACCGTCCGTAGGAATCCTTGGCCGTCAGCAATTTCGCCCGCTCGCGTAGGCGGATCTGCTCCTTGCTGCGGAAGAAGTTCGCGGCGTAATTGACCGCCGTGTCGGGCAGGTAGAGGTACATGTCGGCCCGGCGGGTCGAAGGGATGCCGTTCATGAAGCGTTCCTTGAAGAAATTCGCCTCCGACAGCGCCACCCAGAGCAGCAGCAGGAAGACCGGGGAGAGCAGGCCGATCCGCCGCCAGCCGGGACGGTACCGTCGCTCTTTGTAGCCGATGACTTCGACCATCACCGTCCCCAACAGGATGGGATAGCTCGAGCGCGAGCTCTGCCCTTGGCCGTAGACGTAGTGGGGGTCGGCTGACATGCCTGAGAGGATGTTCCCGCTCCCTTCGGGGCGGGCAAGTGCGGATTCCCTGTCAGAGGCTAGCGGCGGCCTCCTGGGCGGTCTTGACGGGCGCGTGGCAGGTCTGGCCTGCGCAGACGGCGAATCCGGTCGCTGCGGCCGTCGGCAGCAGGAAGACCTGGCGGTAAGGACGGGCCTGGGGGGCGGTTAGGGCGTCGCCGTTGAGGGCGAATCGTAGTTCGTCCCAGCCACCGCCGGCTTTCACCGTCACATGGCCGAGCGCGAAGCGGGCGATGCCGTCCAAAGCGTGGGCGACGCCGTTGGGGACGTTCTTGCAGAGTCCGCCGTATGCGGTCGAGAGGTCGGCGAACTCGCGCGCCCAGCGCGGGTCGGCGGAAAGCATCTGGAGCTGGCCGAAGCCGTGGAGGAGGGAGGAGTTGCCGGCCGGGACGGCGTTATCGAACCAGTCTTTCTGGCGGACGGAGAGGTCCTCGCGGTCGGCGGATACGACGAAGGCACCGACGGCATGCGGATCGCCGAAGCGTTCCAGCGCGGCGCTCAGGAGGCGCTCGGCGCGCGCGGCGTAAGGATGCGGCGTGCCGGGGCGCGCCCAGGGCGCGTAGGCGGCGAGGCTGAGCTCGGCTTCGGCGAGCCAGGCGAAGTCGCTCAGGTTGCCGTCGAGGGTGGTCTTGTCCCCGTGCGCGACCGACAGCAGGCGGGCGCCGTCTTCGCGGGCGAAGCGCGTCCAGAGCAAGGCTTCGGTCTCCAGCGCGAGTTCGACCCAATCCCGGCGGCCGAGGATCCAGCCGGCCTTGGCGAGGTTACCGACGAGCAGGGCGTTCCAGCTGAGGAGGTTCTTGTCGTCGCGCGCCGGCTGCGGGCGCTGGTCGCGCAGCGTGAGCAGCTTGGCGCGAGCGCCGGCGAAGCGTTTACGCGCAGCGTGGTCGCCCTTGAGCTTCGGGATGTTCTTGCCCTCGAAGTTGCCCTTGTCCGAAAGGCCGTAGGCCTGTGCGAATGGGAAAGCCTCGTCGCCCAGCACGGCGGCCACTTCCGGGGCCGTCCATACGTAGGTCGTGCCTTCGTGGTGATCCGTGTCGGCGTCCAGCGAGGCGGCGAACAGTCCGTTGGCCGTGCGCATCTCGCGGAGGAGCCAGCCGACGGTCTCTTCGCAGATATCGACGTAGAGCGGGTCGCGGTAGCGGGCCCAAGCCTCGGCGTAGGTACCGAGCAACTGGGCGTTGTCGTAGAGCATCTTCTCGAAGTGCGGCACCGTCCAGTCACGGTCGACGCAGTAGCGATGAAAGCCGCCGCCGATTTGGTCGAAGAGCCCGCCGCGGGCCATGGCGCCGAGGGTGATGGTCAGGACGGCGTCGATCCGCGTCGCGAGCGCCCGGTCCGCTTCGACCGCGGCGGCGCCGCGCAGGCCGAGCAGAAGATTAAGCGTGTGCGGCGAAGGAAATTTCGGCGCGGCTCCGAAGCCGCCGAAGGTGTCGTCATGCTGTTCGCAGATGCGACGGGCGGCCGCCACGAGGTCGTCAGGCTTCGGCGCGCTGCCGTCGGCGTCAGGCGCCCGGGTGAGGTGCGTCAGATTCTGCGCGATGGCGTCGGCGTTCGCGGCGAGCTCGGACTTGTTGCGATGGTAGAAGTCCGAGACGCGCATCAGCAGCTGCGGCCAAGGGACCTGGCCGTGGCCGCGGTCCTCGGGCGGGAAATACGTGCCGCCGAAGAACGGGCGGCCGTCCGGCAGGCAGAAGCAGTTGAGGGGCCAGCCGCCGTGGCCTTGGATCATCTGCACGGCGTCCATCATCAGCTTGTCGACTTCGGGCCGTTCCTCGCGGTCGACCTTGATGCAGACGAAGTGCTGGTTCATCAGGTCGGCGACCCAGGGCTGTTCGAAGGACTCGCGGGCCATGACGTGGCACCAGTGGCAGGAGGAGTAGCCGACGGAAACCAGGACAGGTTTGTTCTTGGCCTTGGCTTCCGCGAAAGCCTCGACGCACCAAGGCCACCAATGCACGGGGTTGGCCTCGTGTTGGCGGAGGTAGAGGGAGCTTTCGTGGGCCAGGCGATTCGACACGACAGCAAGGTTGGCATCCTTGGGCCGGGCGCAACAAAGACCGTTTCCGAGCCGTTCGACTTGCAGGGGAGGGGGCGAGGGGCAAAGGTCTCCCGGTGCCTTTCGTCCGCCCCAGCCGCGTCCTCAGCCATCCCCTCGGACGGTCCGCGCCCAGGCCTGCCTGACCATGTCGACCATCCGTATCCTTGAGCCGACCGTGGCCAATCAGATCGCCGCCGGCGAGGTGGTGGAGCGGCCGGCTGCGGTCATCAAGGAGCTGCTCGAGAACTCCCTCGACGCCGGCGCGCGCCGCGTGACGGTCGATTTCTCCCGCGGCGGCAAGGCCCGCTTGATCGTCGAGGACGACGGCAAGGGCATGACGGGCGACGAAGCCCTCCTGAGCCTCGAACGTCACGCGACCAGCAAGATCCAGCTGGCCGCCGACCTCGACCGCATCGCGACCTTCGGCTTCCGCGGGGAGGCGCTGCCTTCTATCGCCAGCGTCGCCCGCTTCACGATGCAGACGCGGCCCGCCGCGGCCCCTTCGGGCACGGAGATCGCGGTCAACGGAGGCAAGCTCGTTCATCGGCGTGATCACGGCATGGCGCCGGGCACGCGTATCGAGGTCGCCAATCTTTTCCATCCGGTTCCGGCGCGCCTCAAGTTCCTGAAGTCCGACGAGACCGAAGCCGCGCACATCGTCCGTCTGGTCCGCCTTTACGCGATCGCGCACCCTGAGGTCGGTTTCCTGCTACGCGAAGACGGCCGCGAGATCTTCCGTTCGCCGGGCAACGCGCCTTTGCTGGACCGCGTCCGGGAGATCTGGGGTCGTCAGGTGGCTGAAGAGGTCACCCTCATGCCTGCCTTCGAGCGCCCGGGCATGCGTCTCAGCGGCCTGCTGGGTAAGCCCGGCGTCAGCCGCGGCACGCGCCAGGATCTCGTCACGGTCGTCAACGGCCGCCCGGTCGACAGCCGTACGATGGCCTTCGCGCTGACGGAGAGCTACCATACCTTGATCCCGAAGGGCCGCTATCCGCTGGCGTTCGTCTTCCTCGAGATGGATCCGGCGTGGGTCGACGTGAACGTCCATCCCGCCAAGCGCGAGGTGCGCTTCCGCGACGAAGCCAAGGTCCGCAATTTCCTCATCGAGTCCGTCCTCGCGGTCCTGCGTGCTCGCGCCGACGACGGCCTGCCTGCGGAAACGATCCCGTCGGTCGCGCCGGCCACTCCGCTCGCCGTCGATACGCCGAGCGTCAGCGCGCCGGTCTCCGCCGGAGCCACACCTCCGGCTTACGTGCCGTCCGCAGCCCATGCGCCGGTTTCGCCCGCTCATGCGCCGGCGGTCCGTCTCGGCTGGCGTCTCCTCTCGCGCCTGCGCGAAGAGCGGGCCGTCTTCGAGACCCCGACCGGACTCGCCGTCCTCGATCTGGGCGCCGCGCACCAGCGCGTACTTTACGAGTCCATCCTCGCGCAGTTCACCACGCAGAAGCCGGTGAGTCAGCCGCTCCTCGTGCCCTTGAGCATCGAACTCGAACCGTTGCCCGCCGCGGTGCTGAAGGAACGCCTGCCTCTGCTGGCATCCGCCGGTTTCGACTTCGAGGAATACGGACGGAATTTCTGGCGCATCCAAGCGCTACCGGCGTGGCTTGAGCCCGAACAGGCCTTGGCCTTCGTGCGTGACCTGCTCGCCGAGATGGCCCGACGCGAAGGCGATTTTGGTCGCCCCTCGCTGGCCTATGACGCCCTCGCCAAACTCGCCGTGAACAAGGCCCGCCGGAAGGGCGACAGCCTCTCGGATGCCGAACTGATGGAGCTCGTGCAGGCCTTGTTCCGCACCGCCCAGCCGGGCACGTGCCCGCGCGGTCGCCGGACCTATGTCGAGTGGACGGACGCCGACCTGACCCGCCGCTTCGGCTGATCAGCGACGGCCCTTGGAGCGCTTCGGCGTCGCCGGCTTGCCGGTGCGCAAGGCTTCGATCTGGTCGCGCAGGGTGGCCGCGCGCTCGAACTGCAGTTCGTCCGCCGCCGCCAACATCTCGGCCTCCATGTCGGCCAGCACGTGCGCGATGTCGCGGTCGTCGGTGCCTTCGGCCACCGCCAGCGCCTCGTCGGCTTCCAGGTCCACGAGGCTCTCCTCGATCTTGCGCTGCGTGCTCTTCGGCGTGATGCCGTACTTCGTGTTATGGGCCTCCTGGCGCTTACGGCGGTCGCCGCAGATGGTCAGGGCTCGGGTGAGCGACTTCGTCATCACGTCCGCGTAGAGCAGGACTTTTCCTTCGAGGTGACGGGCCGCGCGGCCGGAGGTCTGGATGAGGCTCGTCTCGCTGCGGAGGAAGCCTTCCTTGTCGGCGTCGAGGATACCCACGAGCGCGACTTCGGGAAGGTCGAGGCCTTCGCGGAGGAGATTGACGCCCACGAGGACGTCGAAGTGGCCCGCGCGGAGGCGACGCAGGATCTCGACGCGTTCGATCGCATCGATGTCGGAGTGCAGGTATTCGACCTTGAGACCGCTGTCCCGCATGAAGTTGGCGAGGTCCTCGGACATCCGCTTCGTGAGCGTCGTCACCAGCGTGCGGTAGCCGCGGGCCGCGACGGCCTTGGCTTCGCCGATGATGTCCTCGACCTGGCCGGCGATCGGGCGGACCTCCATGATCGGGTCGAGCAGGCCGGTCGGGCGGATGACCTGTTCGGCGATGACGGACGAGACCTTGTACTCGTGGGGCGCCGGGGTGGCGGAGACGTACACCACCTGGTCGACGAGTTCGTCGAATTCCTCCGGACGAAGCGGGCGGTTCTCGAGGGCGGAGGGCAGGCGGAAGCCGAATTCGACCAGGCGTTCCTTGCGGGCGCGGTCACCGTGATACATCCCGCCGATCTGCGAGACCGAGACGTGGCTTTCGTCGATGAAGACCAGTTTGTCCTTCGGGAAGAAGTCCAGGAGGCAGTGCGGGCGCTCGCCGGGGCGGCGGCCGGACATGTGCATCGAGTAGTTCTCGATGCCCGGGCAGAAGCCCGTCTCGCGGAGCATCTCGAGGTCGTGTTCGACGCGCATGCGGATGCGCTGGGCTTCCACGAGGCGGTTCGTCTTCTCGAAGTGGGCCACGCGCTCCTCGAGTTCGGCGCGGATGGCGTCGCCGGCGGCCTTCACGCGGCCCGGGGCCATCACGTACTGGTTGGCCGGATAGAGGTCGAATTTATCGAGCTGCTTGCCGGGCTTCACGCTGACCGGGTCGAGTTCGCGGATGGCCTCGAGCGTATCGCCCCAGAATTCCAGGCGGACGGCGGATTCCATGTACGCCGGCCAGACGTCGATCGTCTCGCCGCGGGCGCGGAAGTTGCAGCGCTCCAGGATGGCGTCGTTACGGACGTATTGGTTGGCCACCAGCTTCGCGAGCAGCTCGTCCCGGCGCAGGGTCATGCCCGTCTTGAGGGCGATCATCGCGGCCAGGAAGTCTTCGGGCGAGCCGAGGCCGTAGATGCAGGACACCGAGGCGATCACGATCACGTCCCGGCGGGAGAGCAGGGCGCTGCTGGCGCTGATGCGCAGGCGTTCGATGTCCTCGTTGATCGCCGAATCCTTCTCGATGAACGTATCCGTCGCCGGCACGTAGGCCTCCGGCTGGTAGTAGTCGTAGTAGCTGACGAAGTATTCGACCGCGTTCTCCGGGAAGAAGTTCTTGAACTCCGAGTAAAGCTGGGCGGCCAGCGTCTTGTTGTGCGAGATGATCAGCGCCGGGCGTTGCTGCTGGACGATCAGGTTCGCCATCGTGAACGTCTTGCCCGAGCCCGTGACGCCGAGGAGCGTCTGGCGGCCGTTACCGGCACGGAGGGAGGCATCGAGCGCGGCGATCGCGGTCGGCTGGTCGCCCATCGGGCGGTAGTCGGATTTGAGGCGGAATTCCATCTCAGCCCAGGCGCCCGCGGGCGAGCCACTGCGGGTCGACTTCGGAGAGGTCCTTCACGATGCGGTGCGCACCGACAGGCTCCAGCTGCTCGCGGGTATTGGTCGTCGCGAGGGCGATCGTGATGAAGCCTCCGGACAGGCCAGCTTGGAGGCCCGAGAAGGAATCCTCGAAGACGAAGGACGTCGCCGGGTCGCCGCCGCCGAGGGCGCAGGCCTTCAGGAAGACTTCCGGGTCAGGCTTGCCCTTCGTGACGTCCTCGCTGGCGACCGCGCCGGCGAAGAAGTGGCCGATGCCGAAGAGCTCGAAGGACAGCGCGAGGTTCTCCTTGTGCGTCGAAGTGCCGATGACGCAAGGGATGCCAAGGTCGTTGAGGGCTCCGCAGAGTTCGCGGACGCCGGGCAGCAGGCGGACATGGCCGGTGCGGGCGATGTCGCGATAGAGGGCTTCCTTACGGTGGGAGAGGCGCTTCACCTCGGCGGGGTCCCGCGACCAGTTCAGGATGTCCGGGATGATCAGCTCGTTGCGTTTGCCGAAGCCGCGCTTGAAGTGGTCGGACGGCAGCGGGAGGTTTTCCTCCTTGGCGAGGGCCTCCCAGGAGCGTTCATGGGCGACGGAGGAGTCGATGACGACTCCGTCCCAGTCGAAGACGGCGACGGTGCGAGACATGGTTCAGTGTTTGTCCCAGGGTAGCGTGACCTTGATCGGACGATGCTCCCAGACGTTGAAAGGTTCGAAGATCTGGCCCGGGGCGAGGATGCCGTTCGGGTCCAAGGCCTGCTTGATCGCGCGCATCGCGGCAATCTCCGCCGGCGTGTGCTGCAGGGAGAGGAACGGGGACTTCGCGAGGCCGATGCCGTGTTCGCCCGTGATCGCGCCACCGAGCTCGACGACCCTCTCCATCACCTCGCGGATGGCCTGTTCGGCCTTGCGGCAGTGCTCCGGGTTGAACCGGTCGTACATGATGTGCACGTGGAAGTTGCCGTCGGCCGCGTGGCCGAAGGTCGGGGTCGCCAGG
Organism: Opitutales bacterium; assembly: GCA_044378215.1. Classification (GTDB taxonomy): domain Bacteria; phylum Verrucomicrobiota; class Verrucomicrobiia; order Opitutales; family UBA953; genus UBA953. The sequence continues at coordinate 4,645 of JBILXR010000054.1, read as the reverse complement.
CCGAAGCGGTCGCGGACCTCGCGGGTGAAGCGGAGCAGGGCGACGTAGCTGCGGATCGGCACCACCACGTCTTCGTTCAGCTTGGCGTCACCCAGGGCGAACATCGCCTGCGAGCAGGTGCGGCGGAGTTCCCAGAGGGCTTCGGCTTCCGAGGGGTCTTCCGGCGCGCGGAAGGCGACCGCGTGACGCTTGGCCCAGGCGACGACCTTGACGGCGTCGTCCGCGAGGGCGGCGGGATGTCCGTCGATCTCGACGAGGAGCGCGGCGTGCGTCTCCGCGGAGCCGCCCAGTTCCGCATCGGTGAACACGCGCTTCCCGCGGCGCTTCTCGGTGGCGGCGACCGTCTGAACGTCGAGGAACTCGAGCACCGACGGATTCACGCGCAGGGAGATCAGGTCGATGGCCGCCCCGAGCGCCGCTTCGTCCGTACGGAAGGCCAGCAGGAAAGTCCGGCGGGCGGCAGGCAGGGCGGAGAGCTTCAGCGTCGCCTTCGTGATCACGCCGAGCGTGCCCTCGGAGCCGATCCAGAGGTCGCGCAGGTTGAGGCCGCTGACGAACTTGCGGAGCGGGGCGCCCCAGCGGACTTTCTCGCCGGTGGGCAGGAAACCTTCGAGGGCGTAGACGTGGTCGCGGACGACGCCGTATTTCGCCGCGCGCAGGCCGCCGGCGTTGGTGGCGATGTTGCCGCCGATGCTGCAGTGCTTCACCGACGAAGGGTCGGGCGGGAAGAAGAGGCCGTGCGGCGCGGCGCGGTCGTTGATGTGCGCGGTGATCGCCCCCGGCTGCACCGTCGCCATCGCCGAGACCGGATCGATCTCGATGCGGTCCCAGTGGTCGAGGTGGATGACCCAGCCGCCTTTGATCGGGGCGCAGGCGCCGGTCGTGCCGGTGCCGCGGCCGCGGACCGTGACGGGCACGCGGTGAGTGTTGGCGAGCTTCAGCGTGGCGCCGATGTCGTCTTCCGTCGCCGGGCGGATGACCGCTTCGGGCATGAAGGACAGGCGCATGTTATCGAACGACGCCGCGAAGCAGGACGCCTCGTCGGTCCGGACGACTTCCGGACCCAGCTTCGCCAGGAGGGCCTGGGTGGCGGCGGGATGCGTCTGGGCGGGAAGGCTCACGCCTCCCATCAAGCAGGGTTAGCCCAGTTCGGCAAGCCACGCCGTCGCCTCGGCGTCGGAAGGCATGCGCCAATCGCCGCGGGGGGACAGGGCCAGCGAGCCCACTTTCGGGCCGTCGGGCATCACGGAACGCTTGAACTGCTGGCTGAAGAAGCGGTTCAGGAAGGAGCGCAGCCAGTGGCGGATCTCCGTCTGGTCATATTTCCCGGCGAACGCGTGCTCGGCGATCCAGAGGACCTTCGAGGGGCGGAACCCGTTGCGGATGACGTGATACAGGAAGAAGTCGTGCAGCTCGTAGGGTCCGACCAGCATTTCCGTCTGCTGGGCGATCTCGCCGTCGTCGCCAGGCGGGAGCAGCTCGGGGCTGACCGGGGTCGCCACGATGTCCTCGAGGATGGTGCGTTCAGTGCCGACGTGGCGGGCGTGCGCGGCCCAGGCGACGAGGTGCTTCACCAAGGTCTTCGGCACGCCGATGTTCACGTGGTACATCGACATGTGGTCGGCGTTGAACGTGCACCAGCCGAGCGCGGCTTCGGAAAGGTCGCCCGTGCCGACGACGAAGCCGTGGCTCTGATTGGCGACGTCCATCAGGATCTGCGTGCGTTCGCGGGCCTGGGCGTTCTCGAAGGTGACGTCGTGCTTGCCGGTCGGGTGCTGGATGTCGCGCAGGTGACGCTCGACGGCTTCGTTGATGGGGATCTCGCTGGCGGTGATGCCGAGCGTCTCCATCAGGCGCATCGCATTGACCCGCGTGCGGGCCGAGGTGCCGGGGCCGGGCAAGGTGAGGCCGATGATGCCCTTGCGGTCGAGGCCGAGACGGTTGAACGCTTCGAGCGTGACGAGCAAGGCGAGCGTGGAGTCGAGGCCGCCCGAGACGCCGATGACGACGTGCTTGAGGCCCGTGTGGCGGATGCGGCGGGCAAGGCCCGTGGACTGGATCGCGAAGATTTCCTGACAGTTCTCGTCGCGGCGATGCGGGTCCGAGGGCACGAACGGGTGCTGGGTGAAACGGCGGCGGAGCTTCGGGGTCTGGCCGGTCGGGACGCCGAGGGTGAAGCCGACGACGCGCGGGCGGACGGCGACGGGGGCGCCGAAGAAGGTGCTGTTGCGGCGACGTTCGGCCGCGAGGCGGTCGAGGTCGATCTGCGAGACGATCAGCGCGAGGTCGAAGCGGAAGCGTTCGGATTCGCCGAGCACGACGCCGTTCTCGGCGATGAGGCCGTGACCGCTGTAGACGATGTCGGTGCTCGATTCACCGGCGCCGGCGGCGGCGTACACGTAGGCGGCGAGGCAGCGGGCGGATTGCGCCTTCACCAGGTCACGGCGATAGGCGGCCTTGGTGAGGAGTTCATCGCTGGCGGAGAGGTTGCAGAGCAGGGTGGCGCCGGCGAGGGCCAGCGGGCCGCTCGGGGGCTCGACGGCCCAGAGGTCTTCGCAGATCTCGATACCGAGCACGCAGTCCGGCATGTCGGTCGCCTGGAAGAGGAGGTCGGTGCCGAACGGGACCTTCTGGCCGAGGAGTTCGATTTCGGCGACCGGGGCGACCCGGGCGGAGGCGAACCAGCGCTGCTCGTAGAATTCCCCGGTGTTGGGGAGGTGGGTCTTCGGGACGACGCCGAGGACCTTGCCGCGGGAAAGCGCCACGGCCACGTTGAAGAGGCGTCCGTTGACCTCCAGGGGGGCTCCGACGAGGGCGGTCAGGCCGAGCTTCGCGGTGGCCTCACAAACCTGTCCGAGGGCCTTCAGGGCGCCGTTGAGGAGGGTCCGCTGGCCGAAGAGGTCGCCGCAGCTGTAGCCCGTCAGGCAAAGTTCGGGTAGGACGACGATTTCCACCCCCTCTTGGGCGGCTTTTTCCAGGGCCTGGATGATGAGGACGGCGTTGGCCGCAGGGTCCCCCAGACGGAGGGCCGGCGAGGCGGCCGCCACGGTCACAAAACCGTTCTGGTGGATGCGGTTGGACATCAAAGGACTGGTATCCGTCATGTTCACCGTTGACCGAAGGGGAGGCAACCCGAAAGGTCTGCCCAACCCTGTCAAAGGGGGTCCTATGTCCGCCCAGCCGCTCAAAGAAGTCCGTATCTTTTCGCCTGCCACCGTGGCCAACGTGGCCTGCGGTTTCGACGTGCTTGGCTTCTGCATCGATGCCCCTGGCGACGAGATCGTGGCCCGCTTCTCGTCCACCCCCGGCCTCCGCATCACCAAGATCACCGGTGACGACGGCCGCCTGCCCCTCGACTCCAAGAAGAACACCGCCGGCGTCTCCGCCCACGCGTTGCTCCGCCACCTCGGCAAGAGCGACCTCGGCATCGAGATGGAGATCCACAAGAAGATGCCTTTCGGCAGCGGCCTCGGCTCCAGCGCCGCAAGCGCGGTCGGCGGCGCCTTCGTGGTCAACCGTCTCCTCGGCGAGCCGCTGACGCGTCGTCAGCTCCTGCCTTTCGTGGTCGCCGGCGAAGCCGCGGCCGATGGCGCCTGGCATGCCGACAACGTCGGACCCTGCCTCCTCGGCGGCATCACCCTCATCCGTTCCAACGCCGAGCTCGACGTCATGGACGTGCCGATCCCGGAGCGCCTCTGGGCCGCCGTCGTGCACCCGGACATCGTCGTGCTCACCAAGGTCGCCCGCGAGATCATGCCGCGCCAGATCCAGCTCGAGACCTCCACGCAGCAGAGCGGCAACCTCGGCGGCCTGCTGTGCGGGTTCTTCAAGAGCGACTACGCCCTCATCGGCCGCTCGCTCCACGACCTCATCGCCGAGCCGCACCGCCACCGCCTGATCCCTGAGTTCTACCGCGCCAAGGCCGCTGCCATGGCCGCCGGCGCGCTGGGCTTCTCGATCTCCGGGGCCGGCCCCAGCGTGTTCGCGCTGTGCGAAGGCGAAGAGACCGCCCGCAAGGTCGCCGCCGCCGTCGCCGCCGTGTTCTCGTCGGTGCCGATCAAGTCCACGCCTTACGTCTCGCGCATCAATCCCAAGGGTGTCCATGTCCTCTCCGAATCGTAAGCTGGAATTCGTCTCCACCGCCGACGCCACCTGCCGCGGCTCGCTCCGCGACGTGCTGCTGTCGGCCATGCCGGCCAAGGGCGGCCTCTGGGTGCCGACGCATATCCCGCAGATCGCGCCCGATTTCGTGGAGCGCCATCGCGACGCCTCCTACGCCGACCTCGCCGAGGCCGTCGTGGCTCCGTATTTCGGTGAGGTCCTGGGCCCGGCGGTCCTGCGTCAGCTCTGCCAGGAAGCCTTCAATTTCCCGGTCCCGCTCGTGCGTCCGGAGAAGCTCAAGGGCACCCCGGCCGAACGCATCGCCGTCCTCGAACTTTTCCAAGGTCCCTCCGCGGCCTTCAAGGACTTCGCCGTGCGCACGCTCGTGCGGGTCACCGCGCGCGTCCTCGGCGATGAGTTCCCGCAGCTGACCGTCCTCGCCGCGACCTCCGGCGACACCGGCGCCGCCGTGACCGAAGCCTGCGCCGGCGTCCCTGGCGTCCGCGCCGTGGTCCTCTATCCCCGCATCGGCGTCAGCGGCGTG
>JBILXR010000200.1:0-3389 GCA_044378215.1 Opitutales bacterium | reverse complement strand
TTGCCGAACTGGGCCGGTTGCGGCCCCTTGAGGACGTCGATCCGGCTCATCCCGTTGACCGGCAGGAGGTCGAGCAGAGGATGGTTCCAAACCCCCATGTAGAAGGGGATGCCGTCGACGTAGGTCTTGATCTCGGAGCCCGGACGGCTGCTGCCCATGCCGCGGACGTAGACCGCGCCACCTTCCTCGCCGCCGTAGGAACCGACGGGATTGAAGCGGGAGATCGTCACGCCGGGTGTGCGACGCAGGGCGGAAGACACGTCGAGCGCGTTGAGATCGCTGACCTGACGGGCCGAGACGGAGGTCGTGAAGTTACCGAACAAGTCGACGGTGTTGCCGTCGATGACCGGCGAAGCCGTGACGTACACGGGCGCCAACGGGATCGGCGCGACGGGCTTCGTCACCGGATCGGCGGCGAAGGACGGGACGCCGAGGGTGAGCGCGGCGAGGAGGAAGGAACGGGAGAGAGGAGATTTCATGGAATGATAGGAATGTATGGGTTGGAGGTGCCCCACCCTCCCCCGCGTGGCTGGACGGGTTCGGATGGGACGGGGTGCGCGCCCGCGAAGGCGCGACGATGCGATGAAGCGAAGCCACGGCGGGCCCTGGGCCCGCGACCGACTCAGGCGTTCGCTTTAGGCGGTGGGACCGGCACCTCGCGGATCATCTCCGGACAATGGACCAGGGCGAGGATCTCGACGAAAGAGGGCGAAGCCGCCGGGGCGGCCGAAGGCAGACGCACCGACCAGACATCGCCGTCGGGCTTCACCTTGGACTTCACGGCTTCCTGCTTCGCCAAGGGCGACTGCTCGGAGGCCTGACGGGCGGCGGCCGCGACTTTGCACATGCCGCAAGGGGCGTCCTGCATGGCCTTGGCGAGCGCGGCCGGAGCCGACATCGAACGGGCGTTCTGCGCGGTCATGTTGGCGTAGGCGACGACCTGCAGGAGGTCGGCGGACACGCCGGACGAAAGCAGCCAGGCGGCCAAGGCCGCCCAGGCGATCGTCGCTCGGAAGAATTTCCGCACGACCGAGCAATGGGGCCGGCCAAGCCTCGAGGCAAGGCGAGACACCCCCTCGCGGCCAGTTCAAGGCCGGCCTAATGACCGGGATTAGAACCGTCCGGTCAGCGCCAGACGGAACTGGCGCGGCTCCGTCGGGTGGAAGTGGATGCCGTCCGCGCCGCCGGTCTCGGAGGATTCGTACGAATAGGCGATGTCCTGGTCCAGACGGTCGAGCAGGTTGAGGATGCTGAGGGTCGCCTCCCAGTTCGCGTTGAGCTGATAGCTGACCGAGGCGTTCAACATGATCGTCTGCTCCGAACGGGCAGTGCCCGCGGCGTCGAGGTCGCGCGGACCGAAGTAACGCAGGCGCAGGGAGCCGGACCAGCCGGATTGGTCGCGCACGGTGACGCCGGCGGCGACCACGGTGTCGATGGCGCCTTCCACGCTGCGCTGGCCGACGGGGACGCCGCGGTAGAGCGCCTGCGAGGCGGCGACGTCGAGGTCGAAGGACAGCCAGGAATAAGGCGTCCAATAGTTGGCCCACTCGACGCCGTAACGGTCGCTGCCGTCGGAGGGCTCGACGGCGCCGGCGTCGCCGATGAAGACGAGTTCGGACTGCGTGCGCAGATACCAGAACGAGAACGTGCTCTGCAGGTCCTTGAACGCGAGCGTGCGGACGCCCACCTCGGCGCCGCGGGCGGGCACGAGGCCGCGCAGGGGACCGGAGGAGAGCGTGGCGCCGCGGACGTCGTTGCTGTGGAAGCCGTAACCGGCCTGGACGAAGTATTCCGTCTTGTCCCACGGGCCCCAGACGAGGGTGAGCTTCGGACTGAAGAGCGCCGTCGAGGCGTCGCCCGAGTCGGCCGACGTGGCGAGGGAGTTCACGTCGGCGAACTGCAGGTCACCGCGGCCGCCGACGACGCTACGGAACGTCGGGGTCCACTGCACGCGATGTTCGGCGAAGAGCCCGAGCGTGCCCACGCCCAGCTCATGCTGCGCAGTGGTCGAAAGGCGCGCGCGGTCATCCGTGGCGTAGAGGCCGTTGTCGATCCAGTCGTGGCGGAACTGCACGCCAAAGGAAGTCTCCGTGGGGCGACGATCCCATTCGGCATGAATATGACGGACGTAACTGAAACCAGCCGCGGTGCGGGCGTCCTGCTGCTCGAACTGGTCGCCGTTGGTCGGGTCGCTCAGCGCGTAGGTGAAATTGGAAAACAGGTCCAACTCGTAACGGAAGACGTAGGCCTGGAAGCGGTCTTCGGAGCCTCCGTGGCGATGACGCCAGTCGGCCGACCAGGAAAGGTAGCGGGAATCGCCGCCGTTGGTCGGATCCATGTTACCCCACGGCGAAAGCGCGCCGGACTCGACGAGCGTGAGCGGGATCTGGTCGCTCGTGCGCCACTCACCCTGATAGAAACGCAGCGTCGTCGAGAAACCATCATGACCGTCGCCGCGCGACCAGGAAAGCTGGCCGTTGACGCGACGGTAGTTGTCGCCCATCAGCCACGGGCCGTCGGAATGGGCGCCTTGCATCGCGTAAAGCAGGTCACCCGAGCCCGCCTTGACGGAATCGGCGACCAGCAGACGGGCATGATCGAACGAGCCGCCCTCGATCAGCAGAAGTCCTTTCGGCAAGGTCTTGAAAGTATCGAGGTAAGCCGCGCCGGCCGTGCCGAAATCTCCGGTCTGGGCGTAGTAAGGCCCCTTCTGGTAGTTGACCCGTTCGACGAGCTCGGGGATCACGAAGTTCATGTCGGCGTAACCCTGACCATGCCCATGCGAGGGCATGTTGAGCGGCACGCCGTCGAGGAACGTCGCGAAGTCCGTGCCATGATCGAGGTTGAACCCGCGCATGAAATACTGATTGGCCTTACCGCCGCCGGCGTGCTGCGTGATGATCAGACCCGGGACCGTCTCCAGGATCTCGCCCGGACGAAGGAGCGGACGCTCCCCCAGCTGCACCGCGCCCGTCACGCCGATCGTGGCCGAGTCGGCGACCCCGAGCAGGCTGTCCTGCCGGCCCATGACGACGATCTTGCCGAGGGGCTTAGGCTCGGGGTCGGCATACGCGACGGTCAGGGTGGAAGCGGCGATGAGCAGGGGGAGCAGACGCATGAGCAAAAAGTAGGAGCGACCTCAGGGATGACGAGGAAAGAAAAGGCGGCTTCATCTGCCCAGACGAAGCCGCCGGGCCATGATCCTCAGAAATTCAGACGCAAGCCGGCCTCGACGCCGCGACCCGGCATCGGGAGCGCACCCTTGATGAACGACGACGCGTTGCGGGCTTCCTGATCGAGGAGATTGATCGCACGGAGCGTGAACTGTCCGTCCAGCTGGGCGAACTTGATCGGGTGGGCCAGACTGGCGCCGACCATCGTGAAGCCCG
>JBILXR010000199.1:0-3406 GCA_044378215.1 Opitutales bacterium | reverse complement strand
TGAAATCGGCGAAGTGCTTCTTGCCCAACAGGCGGGCCTTCTCGTGGCGAAGCGCGAGGATCTCGCCGACGAGCGCGGTGTTGTCCCATGCGTCCTTCAGGCCGACCTGGCCGAGGCCTTCCCAGCACTGGCGGCGGAGGTCCTCGTCATCGGCGTATTGGAGCACCGGGAAGACCGACGGGGACTGCAGCGTGAAACGCCAGGCCTCCGGCTTGCCCTTCGCGGTCGCGGACTGCTTCGCCGCGGCCAGCGCGCTGGCGGGCAGGCCGGCGAGGCGCTTTTCGTCTTCGATGAAGAGCTCCCAGGCGTTGGTCGAATCGAGGACGTTCTCGGAATACTTCTGCGTCTTCTCGGCGAGCTGGGCATTCAGGGTCGCCAGGCGGGTCTTCCCCTCGGCCGGCAGATCGGCGCCGTTCTCTTCGAAGTCGGCCATCGTTTCCTCGAGGAAGCGACGGCGGACGCCCGTGAGGGCTTTCGCGTCGGCCGTGGCGGCGTAAGCCTTGAAGACCGCCCAGAGCTCCGGATCGAGCGTCAGCGACGTGAAGAACGCGGTGACCTCGGGCATCATCGCGTTGTAAGCCTTGCGGAGCTCCGGGGAGTTGAGGACCGAATCTAGGTGCGAGACCAGGCCCCAGGCGCGGGAGAGGTCCTTGGTCGTGGCCTCGAAGCCGAGGAGCACCTTGGCGTAGGTCAGGTCGGCGCCCTTCGTCTGCTTGAACGCGTCGACATTGGCACGGGCGCGGCGCAGGGCCTCACGGATGTCCGGCTCGACGTTTTCGGGCTTCAGGCTGCTCCAGTCGAAAAGGAACTCGTCGGCGAGGAAGGGGTGCACGCCATCAGCCTGCGGGAATGGGGCCGGATTTCAAGGCAACCCTACGGACGAAAGCAGCGAGGGCTTGCGGGGAGGCCGCGGGGGGCACACGTTGCGGCATGAGCAAGTTGGAGGCAGTGCCCGTCACCGGCATCGAGGTCATCCCCGTCAAGGGAGGCAGCGCCGTGTTCCTCGTGACCGCCCTCAAGACCATGTTCATCCAGGTCGACCCCGCCGTCGGCGAAGCCCTGCAGGGCGCCTTGGACGGACGCATCCCGGACCGCCCGCAGTCCCACGACCTGATGCTCCACCTCCTGCTCGGCCTCGACGCCGCGGTGGTCCATGTCGCGATCGTGGACGTCAAGGACGGCGTCTTCTTCGCCCGCATCCTGCTCGGCCAGGACGGCCCAGTCGCCCGCAAGGTCGCCGAAGTCGACGCCCGCCCCAGCGACGCCCTCGTGCTCGCCGTGAAAGCCAAGCGCCCGGTCTTCGTGGCCAAGGCAGTCCTGGACGCGTGCGATGACATGGCGGAGACGCTCGCGCGCCTGCGCAAGCAGGCGTGAGCGGAGCCCTGCCAGTCCCCGTCTTCGCCGGCACGCGCCCCTCGGTGCTCGCGCCGATGCAGGACGTCACCACCACCGGCTTCATGCGCGTCATCGGCCGACGCGGCGCGCCGGACTGGTTCGTGACCGAGTATTTCCGCGTCCACGAAAGTTCGACGCCCGAGAAGCACATCGTGGACTCGGTCGTGAACCACGGCACCGGCCGGCCGGTCTTCGCGCAGCTCATCGGCGAGGACACCCCGCACATGCTCCGGACCATCCGCGAGCTGGGCAAACTGCCCGTCGCCGGCATCGACCTCAACATGGGCTGCCCCGCGCCCAAGGTCTACCGCAAGAATGTCGGCGGCGGCCTCCTCCGTGACCCCGCCAAGATCGACGAACTCCTCGGCGCCATGCGTCAGGAGATCCCCGGCCTCTTCACGGTCAAGATGCGCATCGGCTTCGACGGCCAGGAACGCTTCGACGAGATCCTCGCGATCGTCGCCAAGCATCAGGTCGACCTCCTCACCGTGCACGGCCGCACCGTCAAAGGACTCTACTGGTCCGAAGTCGATTACGTCGCCATCGCCAAGGCCGTGGCGTCCGTCCCCTGCCCCGTCATCGCGAACGGCGACGTCACCTCAGCCGCCAAGGCCCAGCGCCTGCTGGCCGAGACCAAGGCTCACGGCATGATGATGGGCCGGCACGCCATCCGTAACCCTTGGATCTTCCGCCAGTGGCGCGAAGCCCAGCAGGGCCTGGCGCCGTTCAAGCCCACGCTGGCCGATGTGCGGACTTACATCCAGGAGCTCGCCGACGAATGCTGCGACGCCGCCAAGGCGACGGAAAAGCAGGCCGGGCGCCTCAAGAAATTCCTCAACTTCATCGGCCTCGCCGTGGACACCGAAGGCAAGTTCCTGCACGACATGCGTCGGACGGAAAACCTGGCCGACCTCCTCAAGTGCTGCGATGAGCACCTCATGGGCGCGCGGGCAGGCGAAACCTATCCCGACGAACCGCACCGCGGCCTTATCGCGCGTCCGACGCGCGAGACGCAGCAAGGCTGCGCGCTCTGAGTTTAACCTTCGCGCACACCGGCGCGGATGCGACGGTCGCGCGCCAGCACGAAGAGCAGCGGCCCGCCGATCAGCAGCAGAGACCACAGGCCGAGCACCAGCGCCCAGAACGTACCCAGTCCGCAGAAACAGGACTGCTTGCGACGTAGCACGAAATACCAAGGCAGACAAAGGGCCAGGCCTACCGCCGAGCCCGCGATATTCTTACCCACGAAGCGCTCCACCGCATCGGCCTGACCGCGCGAACGGTGCAGCAGGATCGGCGTCCAAATCAGCCATGAGACCGCCCAGACCGCCAAGGCGCCAACCACATAGGGTTCAGCGTTAAACCCCTTCGGATCAGCGTCCGCCGAGAGATAATAGAGGTCGACCGAAGCAAGCAGTGGGATCGCGATGAACAACCCGCCGAGGAAAGCTGCCGCGATGACGCGCGGTCCGAGCGGCACCTTGCCGCCTGTCGAAGGAGCGACCGGCAAAGGCAGGAGCAACAGACAGGACTGCAGGAGCGCAAACCCCCAGAGCAGCAGGACCCAGAACCAGCCTTTTCCCGAGACCTCGAAGATATCGGCGCCGAGCAGGGATTTCAGGGTCAGCGAGCTGCCATCCCAACCCACGAGCGCGACCACCACCATCATCACGAAATTAAACGCGAAGGCCAGGAATACGGAGAGGGCCAGGATACGCACAAAGACGGAGGACATAAGCGGGGTAAGCCCATCCTGTCCGAACGGCCTGATTAGCCAAGGAAAAGCCCCAAGCCCGAGCCGCCCCTTGACTCTCGCCGATTGCCCCTAAACTAGGAGGCATGATCAACCTCACCGAAGCCGCTGCCCAGCAGATCAAGGTGCTGCAGAAAGCCCAGGCCAACCCTGAGTCCGTCCTCCGCGTCCTCGTGGAGACCGGCGGCTGCTCCGGTTTCGAATACGGCATGGCCTTCGACGTGCGCAAGGACGGCGACCTCGAGTTCGAAAGCCAAG
>JBILXR010000198.1:0-3407 GCA_044378215.1 Opitutales bacterium | reverse complement strand
CGGAGGGCTTCGGCGGTCGTGATGCCGTTCTCGAGGAGCACCGCGAGCGTGTGGCAGAAGTTGAGGACCGAGACGCGCATCACGAACGAGCCGGCGAGCGGCACCTTGAGGAGCAAGCCGTCGGAGGCCAGCTTGCCCTCCTCCGTCTTGCGCCAGCGGGCGATGCCGATGACCGCGAGCACGGCGAGCACGAGGAAGATCGGGCCCACCACGACGAAGACGTCGGCGAAGGTCATCAGCAGCTTCGTGGAGAGCGGCAGCTTGCCGCCGAGGGAAGTGAGGAGCGTCTGCAGGCGCGGCAGCAGGAAGAGCACGAAGAAGATCACCACGCCGACGGCGACCACGCAGATGAAGAGCGGGTAGGCCATCGCGCTGATGAGCTTGCGCTTGAATTCCTTCTGTTCCGTGAAGTGGGTGATCAGGCGCTCCAGGACGTCGCGGATGTTGCCCGTCGCTTCGCCGGCGGCGATGAGGTTGAGCGTCTGGCCGTCGAAGACCTGCGGGTAGGCGCCCATCGCGACGGAGAGGCTCTGGCCTTCACCGAGCTTGGACCAGATCCCGGCGCAGAGGGCGCGCAGGCGGGATTTCTGGAGGCGGAGGGCGAGGAGGCGAAGCGCTTCGCCGGCGGACATCCCGGAGCGGACCAGGTCGGCCATCGACTCCAGGAAAGGCAGGCACTCCGCTTCGGTCGGGAGCAGGTCCTTGTCGGCGGGGCCGCCTTCGCGGGCGGATTCCTTGGCGCGGACGGCGGCGCCGGATTCCTCGACCTTCACCGGCTTGAGACCGCGGGCCTGGAGCTTGCGGAGCGCGTCGCGTCGCAGCGGGGCCTCGATGGTGCCTTCGGTCACGGCGCCGGCGGCGTCGCGCGCGGTGTAATTGAAGACGGCCATCGCGGCGTTACTCGTTCGAGCTCAAGTTGCGGACGAGCTCGTCGATGGTCGTGAGACCGGCGGCGACCTTGAGCCAGCCGGACTTGGCCAGGGGGCGCATCCCGAGGGCGATCGCCTTCTCGGTCAGGTCGCGGTTGGAGATGCGGGTGATGATCAGGTCGTGGAGCGGCTTCGGGTGGAAGATCTCGAAGACCCCGACGCGGCCGCGGTAGCCCGTGCCACGGCACTTGCGGCAGCCCACGGCTTCCTTGAGGGAAGTCACGTCCTTGAGGAAAGACTCGTCCATGCCGAGCGTCTCGAGGGCCGGCAGGAGCTTCGCGCGGTCGACCGGGACCGTCTTGGCGCAATCGGCGCAGAGGCGGCGGACGAGGCGCTGGGCGATGACCAGTTCGACGGCCGAGCCGACGAGGAAGGGCTCGACGCCCATGTCGATGAGGCGGGTGATGGCGCCCGGGGCGTCGTTGGTGTGGAGGGTCGAGAATACGAGGTGGCCCGTGAGCGAGGCGCGGATGGAGATCTCGGCCGTCTCCAGGTCGCGGATTTCGCCGACCATGATCACGTCCGGGTCCTGACGGAGCGTGCTGCGGAGGGCGCCGGCGAAGGTCAGGCCGATCTCGGCGCGCGTCTGCACCTGGTTGGCGCCGGGCACTTCGTATTCGATCGGATCTTCGATCGTCACGATACGGATGTCGGGCGAGTTGATCGCCTGGAGGAAGGCGTTGAGCGTGGTCGACTTGCCGGAGCCCGTCGGGCCCGTGACCAGGATGATGCCGTGCGGGTAGTCGAGGACCTTGCGGACGGCGGCCTGCTCTTCGGCGTTCATGCCGATGCGGTCCATGTTATAGGCCTCCTTGCGCTGGTTGAGGAGACGCAGCGAGACCGACTCCGCGTAGATCGTCGGGATCGTCGAGACGCGGATATCGAGGACGTTCTTGCCGTCGCGGAAGTTGATGCGGCCGTCCTGCGGGAGGCGGCGTTCCGAGATGTTGAGGCGCGCCATGATCTTCAGGCGCGAGATGATCGCGTCCTGGAAGCGGGCGAGGTTGTCGGGCAGCGGGATCGCGATGAGGATGCCGTCGACGCGGTAGCGGATACGCAGGTTGTTCTCCTGCGGCTCGAAGTGGACGTCCGTCGCGCCTTCGGCGACGGCCTGCGTGAGGACTTCGGTGACGAAGCGCACGACCGCGGCGTCTTGGTCGGCTTCATCGGAAGCGGCGACCTCCGTGGCGGGCAGGTCGTCGCCTTCGTCTTCGAGGCTACCGGAGCCCACGCCGTAATTCTCATTGATGAGCGCGGCCACGCGTTCGGGCGGCGCGAGATACCACTTCGGGCGGCGGGCGGCGAAGGTCGCGACCCAGTCGGCCGTATCGGTGTCGGGCGGCAGGGCCGTCACGAGGCGGAGGCGGCCGGCTTCGCCGCCGGGGAGGAGCGTCGGGACGACCTGCGCTTCGGAGGCGATGCGCGCCGGCAGGATCTTCATCCCGTCGGGATCGATGGCGGGCTCCTCGAGGACCTCGAGTCCCGTGAGGCGCGAGAGCTCGGCGAGGAGCGAGGCTTCGTCGAGGCCGAGGACCTGGGCGAGGAACTTGAAACGGGCTTCGCGCGGCGTCTCCGCGAACGAGGCGCGGGCCTCGTCGGTCAGGCGCTCGGCGAGGGCCGAGGGCAGTCCGTGCCGGTCGACGGTCAGCATGTCACTTCTGCGCCGGGGCGGCGGGGATCTTGCCGGGGACGTTGTCGAGGACCTTCTTCACCTCGGGCCCGATGGCGCTGCTCGTGGCGCGGCTGAGGGCGTCGAGGTTATCGACCGCTGAGCCGTTGAGCACGTAAGGGCGGAGGAAGATGATCAGCTCCTGCTTCTCTTCGACGTCGGTGGAGGAACCGAAGAGATCGCCGAGGAACGGGATGGGGCCGAGGCGGGAGGTGGACTTCGTGGTGATCGTGCGCTGGAGACCGCCGAGGACGACGATCTCGCCGCTCTGCGCGCTGACGAAGGAATCGGTCGTGCGGCGGCCGATGATCGGCTGGTCGTTGCCATCGAGCTGCACCGAACCGAGGATGTCTTCGACGGACTGCGAGACCTGGAGCTGGACGGCGCCGTCCTTGCCGATGAGCGGCAGGACCTTGAGCTGGATGCCGATGTCGCGCAGCGAGACCTGCGAAGTGACCTGGCCGGTCTGGGGGGCGATGGTGGCGCCGGTGATGACCGGGCGGGATTCGCCGACGAAGATCGTGGCCTCCTTGTTGTGGGTCGTCGTGATGGCCGGGACCGAGAGCACGCGGAGGTCGCCCTTGCGCGGGGTGGTCGTCAGGCCGATCGTCGCGCTCAGGTCACTGCCGTTGAGAGTTCCCTGCGAGGCGTTGACCGGCGTGTTATTCTGCGGCAGCAAAGAGTTGGTCGTCGCGGGCGCTCCGTTGACATTGAAGCCCGCGCCGGTACCGCCGATGCCGACGAGCTTGCCGTTGGTGACCGTGAGGCCGAGGGTGTTGAAGCCGTTGATGTCGGTGTCGGTGAGCTTG
>JBILXR010000053.1:0-12251 GCA_044378215.1 Opitutales bacterium | reverse complement strand
TGCTCGAGAAGTCCTTCAAGGAAGGCGAACCGCTCGAGCACCCGCTCCTCAACCGTTCCATCGGCACCGCGCAGAAGCGCGTCGAAGGCCAGAACTACTCCATGCGCAAGCGCCTGCTCCAGTACGATGACGTGCTGAACCAGCAGCGCCAGATCGTCTACGGCCTCCGTAACCGCGCCCTCAAGGCCGCGGACAGCCGCGCGACGATCATGGACATCGTCGAGGAAGAGATCGACGAACGCCTCGCGATGGTCTTCCCCGACCCCGCCGGCGACGCCGACCGCCGCGCCGCCGAAGCCTTCGTCTACTGGTACGTGACCACGTTCCACATGCGCTTCGACCTCGAGGACATCCTCGCGCGCACGAAGTCGCAGGTGCTCCTGCTCGCCACCGACCGCGTCCGCGCCCTGCAGACCGGCCGCGAACAGCACGAATCGCCGGAGATCCTCCAGTACCTCGAACGCAGCGTGCTCCTGCGCGCCATCGACCGCAACTGGCAGAACCATCTCACCGAGATGGAAGACCTCCGCCGCGGCGTCGGCCTGCGCACCTACGCGCAGAAGGACCCGCTCAACGAATATAAGGCCGAGGCTTTCAAGGCCTTCGAGCGCCTGATGCAGCAGCTGCGCACCGACGCGTGCGCCGGCCTCTTCCGCACCGCGACCTCGATGGAAGCGCTCGAAGCGCTCATGCGCCGCGCGCAGGGCCAGGCCAAGGCCGTCGGCCCGGCCGAACCCGGCACCGGCCCGGACACCGAGACCACGCCCGCCGTCGCTCCGAAGCAGGAGCCTTTCCGCCGCCAGACCCCGAAGATCGGCCGCAACGCCGTCGTCCGCATCCGCAAGGGACCGGAGACCCAGGACCTCAAGTGGAAGAAGGCCGAAGCGCTCGTCCGCGACGAGGGCTGGGAAGTCGTCGAAGTCCTCTCGGAATGACCGGAACGGACGCGAGCAGCCCGGGATCCGGCCGGCTCGCCTGGCTCGGGACGTCGCTGACGGCCCTCCTGCTCTTCCTTTCGTTCGGCCCGCTCGGCCATCCCTTCTGGGCGTTCATCGCGCTCGTGCCCGCCGCCGTGGCCGCCGCGTTCCGCCCGGAGTGGCGTGACTGGCGCCGCGCCGGCTTCGTGCTGAGCTGGGTGCTCTGGATCGCCCTGCTCGTCTGGCTGCGTCACGTCTATCCGCCGCTCGGCTGGTTGGGCCTGGTGCTGCTCACCGCGTACTGCGCGCTCTATCTGTTCGGCTGGCTGCTGCTGCTCCGCTGGATCTTCCCGGCCTGCGCCGGCGCCGGCCTGCCCGCGCGCTTGCTCGCGATCGCCGGACTCGCGGGCGCCTGGGGACTGCTCGAGTGGACGCGCGCCACGATCCTCTCCGGCTTCGGCTGGCTGCCGCTCGCGGCTTCGCAGACGGGTAATCCCGTGATGCTCAGCCTCTGCGCGTGGGTCGGTCCGATCGGCCTCTCCATCGCGCTCGTGCTCTTTAACCTCGGCTTCGCGCGCTGGATCGTCCGGCTCATCGAATCCTACCGCGAAGACGCGCGCCTCGCGCCCGTCGGCCCCGCCGGCTGGCTGCGTCGGCTCACGCCCGAACTCTACGTCGGCCTCCTGCCCATCACCGGCGGCTTCCTCGCGTTGCTCGCCGCCAACGCCACCAAGGCCACGCTTCCGCACGACAGCATCACACCCGCCGTCGTGCAGACCGACTTCGATCCCAATGCCAAATGGGACGGTGCGCGCCTGCAGGAACACCTGCGCCTCGCCGAGACGATGACCATCGACGTCGCCGGCGGCCGCCAAGCGGACTTCGTGCTCTGGCCGGAAGCGGCTCTGCCGCTGACCTTGGAGAGCGAAGCCTACGTCGAACGACTCAAGGCCCTGTCCGCGGTCACCGACACCCCGCTCGTGATCGGCGCCATCGACCGACGCGGCGCGGGCTACGGCAACGCGGTCGCAGTGGTGACGACGGAGGGCGTGCGCAAACCCGCCTACGCGAAGCGCCACCTCGTGCCTTTCGGCGAGTACGTGCCCTTCGCCGACTTCCTGCCGTTGCGCAAAGTCGTGCCGATCGAGACCGACTGCGTGGCCGGCACCGGCCCTGCCCTGCTGCCGCTGAGCACGCGCCAAGCCCGTACCTTCATGGCCGGGGCACTCGTGTGCTATGAAGACGTCTTCCCGGAGCTCGCCCGCGAACACGCGCTCGCCGGCGCCGACGTGCTCATCGTGGTGACCAACGACGCCTGGTACGGCCGGGAAGCCGGAGCCTACCAGCACGCCGCCCATTCCGTCCTACTGGCGGCCGCCACGGGGCTGCCCGTGGTCCGCTGCGGCAACGCGGGCTGGAGCGGGACCATCGACTCTCTCGGCCGGGCCTTCCCCGTCGTAGAGGAAGGCAGCGTGTATTTCCAGGGCGCCCGCCTGGCCACGCCGGTCCGGATCCCGCGCGACCGTCAGCCCGAGACCTTCTGGGTCCGGCATGGCGACTGGGCCGTCGGCCTAGGCGGCCTCTGCTTCGCCTTGGCCTACCTCTGGCGTCGCCGCCGGCAGGCCTGAGCCAGAAAATCCGCAGGTCATTGTCGACCTCCCTCGGAATCCGTTCAAATTAAGGTGACCCTGGCGCTTCCCGCGCCTCGCCGCCCACCGATGAAGCCCTTGCGCCTCCTGTTCGCCAGCCTCGGCCTCTGCCTCGCCTGTTCGCTCGCAGCGCAGGACCTTAAGAAGCCTAAGGAAGAGTTCCCGGAGAGCGGCGTCGCCAACTATCGCCTGCGCATCAAGGCCATCCCGACGCTCATGGTGCAGATCAACGGCGTCAACGTACTGCTCGGTGTCGATACCGGCTGCCAAGGAACGGCCGTGCTCACGCCGCGCGCGGCGGAACGTTGCGGCATCAGCGAAGCCTTCACCACGCCTTCCATGGGTAACTCCGGTCGCAAGGAGTCGACCTACGGGCTCGTCGAATCCCTCCGGGCCGGCGAGGTCACTTGGCGCGATTTCCATGTGGCCATCATGCCGCTCGACGGCATGGACATCGACGGCCTGATGGGCGCCGATCTGCTCTTCGGCCGGCCGTTCTACATGGATCTGCGCAACAAGGTCATGATCCTCGGCAAGATCCCCGACACCTCCGCCGCCCACGAAGTACCTATCTACAGCCGCGGCGGCCACTGCGGCGTCAACATCGAGGTCGAAGGCGTCAAGGTGCCCATGATCGTCGATTCCGGCGCCTCGAAATCGTACATGAGCTCGCTGAAGTTCCGCGGCGAGACCGAGTTCCGCGGCTTCCTGCCCGTGGCCACCGTGCGCGGCACTTCCCTCACGCGCGTCCAGATCTGCAAGATCAAGTCCCTGCGCATCGGCGGCGCCCCGCTGACGGGCGTCGAATTCATCCGCGACGAAGAGCACAACCTGCTCGGCGACGACTTCCTGCGCGCCCACCCCATCGCGGTGGACATGGCATCCCGGCGCATGTGGCTCTTCGAGCCGCAGGCCACGGACAAGCCGACGGATGCCCCGGGCAAGTAAGCCGTCGGCTCAGCGCCGGCGACCGGACTTGCCGGAGCCCTTGGCGCCACCTTCGGATTCGCCGCCTTCGGATTCGCCGGCGCCTTCTTCGGCCGGCTCGTCTTCGTCGTCCCAGCGGAGGTTCTTCTCCATGTCCTTGTCGACTTCTTCGACGTCGGGCAGGTCGGCGATGTCCTCGGCGGCCGCCTGGGCGCGCGCGGGTTTGTCGTCGTCGTCATCGTCGCCCGGGACTTCGTGGCCCTGCGGGACGAATTCCAGGATGTCGGTGATCTCTTCGAAAGGATGGATGTCGCGGCCTTCGATCATGGCCTGATTGCGCAGTTCGCTGAGCTGTTCATCCACGTCTTCGACGGTGAGCTTCTGCTCCAGCTTGATCGTGTCATTGATGAGCTTCACGCGTAGGCGCATGATGTGCTCGAGGAGGTCGGCGTAGGCGCCCTTGTCGCCGTCCTTGACATTAGGCAGGGCGAAGAGCGGCTCCTCGGAGTCGAGGATGTGCTCGGCCACGCGGACGAGGCGGACCGTCTGGTCCTTCTCGATGTCCTGGGCTTGGAAAGGCACGAAGGCCGCCTCAAGGATCTCGTTGGAGAGACCGTACTCGCGGAGGGGGTCCATCATGTCGAGGATCCAGGGGAACTGGTAAGGATCGAGGATGCCGAGACCGTCCGGCTCGTAATGCTTAGGGTCCGAGTTCTCCTTCACCCACCAGTTGCCTTCCTTCTCCTTGAAACGGATGGTGCACCAAAGGAGCTTTGAGGTAGTCACAGCCATGGCTGGGTGGTTTGCCCAAGTCTGGGCGGGAGTCAAGAGGGGTCGGCGTCAGGCCCAAATGGCGGGCTTCTCCGCTTTCCTTCCGGCCTTTCCTCCCTTAACTCCGGGGCATGTCTTTCCTGTACGACAAGGTGATCGCCAAGGCCCTCTACAAGCTCGACCCCGAGACGGCCCACCAGGTCGGCCTACGCGGCATGGGCCTCCTCGGCGCCATCGCCCCCCTGCGCGCCCTGATGGAGCGTTCGCTGACCCCCAAGGGCGGCCGCCCGATCGAGGCCTTCGGCCTGAAGTTCCCCAACCACATCGGCCTTGCCGCCGGTTTCGACAAGGACGGCCTCGGCTGGCGCGGCGCGGCCGCCCTCGGCTTCGGCCACGTCGAAGTCGGCACCGTCACGCCTAAGGCCCAGCCCGGCAACGAGAAGCCCCGCGTGTTCCGTTATCCGGAGCTCAACGCCGTGGTGAACGCCTACGGTTTCCCGAACAACGGCGCCCAGGCCCTGCATGACCGCCTGAGCAAGCACCCGGGCCGCGGGAAGCGCGTCAGCCCGCTCGGCATCAACATCGGCAAGAACAAGGCCACCGCCAACGAACAGGCCCACGAGGATTACCTCACCTGCTTCAAGCTCCTCGCCCCGCTCGCCGATTACGTCGTCGTCAACATCAGCAGCCCGAACACCACCGGCCTGCGCGCCCTCCAGGACCGCGCCCCGCTCGTGACGCTGCTGTCCACGCTCGCGCGGGAGAACCGCACCGTCGCCGGCGGCCCGGTGCCCCTGCTCCTCAAGATCGCCCCGGACCTCAATCCGAACCAGCTGGCCGACATCGTCAGCGTGGTCGGCGAATGCGGCTTCGCCGGCATCATCGCCACGAACACCACCATCGCCCGTCCCGCGGGCACCGAAGCGTGCTCGCCCGGCCGCGGCGGCCTGAGCGGCGCCCCGCTCCTCGAACGTTCCCTCCAGGTCGTGCGCTTCCTCGCGAAGGAAGCCGACGGACGCATCCCGATCGTCGGTTGCGGCGGCATCCTCTCCGCCAAGGACGCCGGACGCTTCATGGACGAAGGCGCGTGCCTCGTGCAGATCTACTCCGGCCTCGTCTTCCGCGGACCGGAACTCGCCCGCGAAGTCGCCGAAGGGCTCGCCTGGCGCCAGCGCGCCTGGGCCTGATCACTTCGTCGTCGCGACGGGGATGTGCACTTCCGACTGCTTGAGGAAGAAGGGGACGAACGGGCTGTTCCAGTAGACCGCGTAGGGTTCACCGGCGGCTTTCACGTCCGTGCGCTTCGCGAGCCAGGCCTTCAGTTCGGCGAGGGCCTCCTCGTAATTCTCGAGGCTATAAGAACCGCGGATGCCGATTGCGGCCACGCGACGCTCGGGCACCGACGAAAGTTTCACCGACGGCGTCTCCGCGAGGTCGGCGCGCTTCGCCGAGGCGTCGTCCATGTAGAACACCATCGTGCCCGGCTTGATGCCCGCCTCGACCGGCGCGGTCATCGGGATCTTGTTCGAGTCGATGTAACGGAAGAGGCGCATGAACAGGCCGTTGTCCGCAGCGAAGTAATCCTTAGACGACTCCGTGCGCATCCAGCGGGCCGCCGGCAAGGTCTTGACCTCGAGGTCGCCCGGGGAGGTGCGCGGGTAGGCTTCTTCCACGGCGCCGAGGTTGACGGACAGCGCCACGATAGCGAGGGCAACCCGGAGGAGCGTGTTCATAAGGATAATCTATGGCCGGCGGGCGCGGTTCCAACCCTCGAAATCACCGACCGACCTTGCCTCCGGTGCGGGAGGGCGTTTTCTAGGGGAATGAGTGACTCGCCGGAAAAAAGCACCTTCGCCTCCCGCCTGGGCCATAACTTCCTGACGGGACTCTTCCTGCTCCTGCCGATCGGCCTGACGCTCTACGTGGTGTCCGTGCTGCTCGACCTGATGGGTACGTTCATCCAGCCCGCCCTCGAGATCGGCCTGGCGTGGCTCTGGACGAACGCCAAGCAGCCCGTCCCGGACTTCACGTTAGGACTCTACCGCCAGCTGGTGGTGGTCTCCTCGGCCGTGGTGATGATCTGTATCCTGGTCGTCGTCGGCTATCTCTCGAAGCGCCTGTTCGGAAAGATCCTCCACCGCTGGTTCGCCACCGTCCTCGAACGCATCCCCGGCCTCGGCTCCCTGTACGGCACGATCCGCCAGATGGTCGACGCCCTCAGCGGCCGCAACAAGGACACCTTCCGTCGCGTGGTGATGGTCGAGTTCCCGCGCCCGGGCATGTGGTCCATCGCCTTCGTCACCCACGAGCAGCCCACCGTCTTCAGCGAGGCGATCGGCAAGCCGGTCGTGAACGTCTTCATCCCCGCCGCGCCCGCGCCCACCACCGGCGTCATCCTGCAGGTCTCCCCCGACGAAGTCCGCGAGACGAAGCTGACCGTCGGCGAAGCCTTGGGCCTGCTGATGAGCTTCGGCGCCGTCGTCCCCAAGCCGGAAAGCAAGGAATAGGCCGGATGTCCGCGTCGAGCCTCCGCTGCCTGGTCCTGGGTCGCGATCCCTCCGGGGAGTCGCATTCCCTGCTCACGCTGCTTGAACCCGCCGAGGGCCTCGTCCGCTGCCTGATCCGCACGCACCGCGGGAAAGGCACGACGCTACCCGACCTCTTCGACGAAGGCGAAGTCAGCCTCGAACGCGCCAAGGACGGCGGTACGCGCTTCGCCCGCGACTACCGCCTGCTCACGCGGCGCGCCGGCCTCGCCCGCGACCACCGCACGCTCGAACGCGCCTGCCGGCTCGCGGGGATGCTGCGCAAGAATCCGCCGCCGCCCGAGTCCGCCGAGGTCTGCTACCGCATCGCGCTCGAGACCTTCGACGCCATGTCCGCGCGCCCGCGCGCCGACTGCGCGTATTTCAAGAGCCTCTGGCTCATCCTCAAGGACGGCGGCTGGGGCGTGCATGAGCAATGGTTCACGCGCCTCGGCGCCCGCCAGGCCCACGCGGCGGCGATCCTCGCCCAGCCCCTCGACGCGCAGACGACCGACGAGGAGACCGTCGCGGCGCTGAGCACCGACCTCGAACGCTGGTCCGCCGGCGAGGCGCACTTCGTCCTGCCCTGATGCGCATCGACCTCAAGGCCAAGCGCGTCGAACTGAGCGCGCAGGAGTTCGCGACGTTCCGTCCCGGACCGGGAGCGGGCGCCGGCGGCGCCCCGTGGCGCGCCGAAGCGGGCCGGCAGTGGCACGAGACGATGCGCAAGGTCGCCGAAGCCGAAGGCCAGGGCTGGCAGTTCGAACGCACGATCGCCTGCGAGGTCAGCGCCCTCGGCTGGACGATCGCCATCACCGGGCGGGCCGACCAATGGAGGGAGACGGAGACCGAGGTGAGCATCCGCGAGATCAAGACGATCAGCCTCAAGCTGCCGCGCAAACCGGAGTTCCTCCTCGGCCGCTTCGCCCACCATTTCCTGCAGCTCGCCGCCTACTGCCACGCCGCCCGCCTCGGATCCGGCGCGCGCGAGGTGAAAGGCGAACTGATCTTCATCGACCCCGCCGACGGCACGCGTCAGCCCGTCGCCCTGCCCCGCTCCGCCGAGGCCGACCTGCTCGCCCAGGCGGAGACGCTCGCCGCGCACGCCGAGAACCGCCGCGCGAGCCACGCCCGGCTCCTCAACCTACCCGACCGTCTGCCGTTCAAGGAGCCGCGTCCGGAATGGCTCCAGTGCGGCGCCGACCTCGATCAGGCCGGCCTCGATTCACCGACGCGTCTGCTCGTCGCCCCGACCGGTTTCGGCAAGACCTCCGCGGCTTTACGTCACGGCCTCGGCCTCCTCCGCGGCGGCCGCGCCGGTCGCCTGCTCTACCTCACCGGCAAAGGCACGGGCCAGACGCAGGTGCTCACCGAACTCCGCCGCCTCGCCCGCAGCAACGAACTCCGCGCGGTGCTCCTGCGTCCCCGCGCCGAACACGAGGTCGAAGGCATCACCGACGACCCCGAGCAGATCCGCCGTAACTGGGCCAACGCGAAGATCGACCCGCAGCACCTGCTCGAAGAAGCCGCCGACCTCCGGCGCGTCCGCGAGATCGGCCGCCTCGCCGGCGTGCCGCCGTGGGACATCACCAAGGCGATGCTCGGGCACGCCGACGTGGTGATCTGCGACTACAACTACGTCTTCTCGCCGCGCAACCGCGCCGCCCTCGAGACCGTGCCGGGCTGGGACATGGCCGACACCGTGCTCGTCGTCGACGAAGCCCACAACCTGCCCGAGCGCGCCGCGGAATGCCTTTCCCTCCGCGACGACGAACAGTCGGCGGCGGACTTCGCCTTCACGCTCACCCGCTTCCGCGCGCCGGAGGCCTGGTGCCAGACCGCCCAGATGTGGGCCGACTTCCTACATCGCCTCCCCAAAGCCGACGCGATCTCCCCCGACGACCGGATCGAAGCGATGGCTATCGCGGAACGGATGTCGGTGCTCGCGGCCGAACACCCGTTCAACACCGACGATCTCCCGGACGCCGCCAAGCAGGCCGTCTGGAACGCCGCTTCGTGGTCCGACCGCCTCGAAGCCGCCGACCTCGGCTGGCTCCTCTGGTCGCCGAAGCCAGGCCTGCTCAGCCTTGACTGCCTTTCCGCCGCCAAGGCCACCGGCGAGCGCCTGCGCGCCTTCGGCCACACCTTGCTGATGACCGCGACGCCCGGGCCGCGCGGCTCGCTCGCCGCCGACTGCGGCCTAGACTCCGACCATCTCGTGACCGTGCATGCCCTCGCCCCGTGGCGCCAGGGCGCTTATACCGTCGCGATCGACGGACGCGTGGACACCCGCCTGAAGACCCGCGACACGCACATCGCCCGGACCGCGGCCGCGTTGCTCCGCCTTTCCCAAGAAGGCGCGGTGGCGGCGTTCTTCCCCTCGTACAAATACGCCGAAGCCGCGGTGAAGGAAGTCAGGAATCTCGACCCCAAGGCCGACGTCGCCCTGCAGCCGCGCGGGCTCGGCCCCGAAGGCACCGCCCGGTTCGTCGAAGATTCACTCAACCGCTACACCATCCTCTGCCTGATCCTCGGCGGCTCGCTCGGCGAAGGCGTCGACATGCTCGGCGGACGCATCCGCTCCGCCGTCGTGATCGGACCGGCGCTCCCGGAGGTCAACGCCCTCCAGGAAGCGCGTCGCAAGATGTTCGTCGAAGCCGGCGCGGAGGACGCCTTCTCCCTCGCCTACGTGCGTCCCGGCATGCGCAAGGTCAACCAAGCGCTCGGACGTCTCGTGCGTGCGCCCGGCCATTCGGCGCGGGTGCTCCTGCACTGCCGACGTTTCGCCGACGAAGCCTACCGCAGCCTGCTCTCGACCGAATACGGCGACCCGCAGGTGCTGGCCGACGACGACGAGTTCGTGAGCTGGTCCGCCCGCAGCTGATCAGACGCGGCTGATGACGCGCGCGGCCGGGAAGCGGATCTTCTTCATGCCGGCATACTTGTCTTCCGCCGAGCGGTAACCGACGGCGCAGGCGACGACGACTTCGTAGCCCGTGCCTTTGAGTCCGAGGATCTCCGTGTAGGCGGCGGGGTCGATGCCTTCGAGCGCGCAGGTGTCGATGGCCATCGCCGCGGCGGCGCCCATGAGCTGGCCGAGGGCGATGTAGAGCTGGCGGGCCGCCCATTCCTTCTGGCCGGCGGCGTCCTTACCGTTGACTACGCCGCCGAGCATCATCTGGCGGTAGGGCTCGAGCTTCGTGGCATCCGCGCCGCGTTCGGAGACCATCTGATTGAAGAACTCGTTCACGTCCGCTTCAGTGACCTCGGTGCGACGGGCGAAGACCACCAGATGAGAGGCGTCGGTGACCTGCGATTGGTTCCACGAGACCGGACGGAGCTTGGCGCGGAGGGCCGGGTCGTTGACCACGATGAACCTCCACGGCTGGAGACCGTAAGAGGACGGCGCCAGACGGAGCGACTCCTCGAGCGCGGCCCAGGTGGCGTCCGGCAGCTTACGGGTATCGAAGGCCTTGGTGGCGTAGCGCCATTCAAGGGAAGCGAGGAGCTGGGCGGGCGTAAGGGCGGCGTTCATGAGAACGTCAGACAACCACTGTCCTTCCGTATTGTCAAATCAGGCAGGCGAAAGCACGCCACCCGAGAGAACCAGGCGACGGCCGGCGCGTTCCGCGAACTCGCGGCTATGCGTGACCAGGACCAAGGCCGCGCCGCGGTCGGCCACGACGCCGAGGAGGAGATCCATGATCTCGACGCCCGTACGTTCGTCGAGATTACCCGTCGGTTCGTCGGCGAGGATGACCGAAGGACGGTTCACCAAGGCACGCGCGATGGCGACCCGCTGGCATTCGCCGCCGGAAAGTTTCGCCGGCAAGTGATCGAGGCGGGCGCCGAGACCGACCTGCGTGAGCAACGCGCGGGCGGCCGCGGTCGCGGAGAGCGCCGGCATGCCGGCGATGCGCGCGGCGAGGGCGACGTTCTCGAGCGCGGTGAGCTCAGGCATCAGCTGGTAGTTCTGGAAGACGAAGCCCACGCCATGGCCGAGCGAGGTGCGCGGGGCGACGAGGCCGGCGCCGGGCGCGAGGATACGGACCTCTCCGGAATCAGGCTGGTCGAGACCACCGAGCTGCTGGAGCAACGTCGTCTTGCCCGAACCGGAGGAACCCCGGATGGAGACCGATTCGCCGGCGAAGACCTCGAGCGAGACGTCCGTCAGCACCGGCAACGGGCCGGCCGGCGAAGCGAAGCTCTTCGCGAGACCGCGGGCCTGGAGGACGAGTTCAGGCATCGCGCATGGCCTCCGAGGGTTTGCGACCGGCGGCCCAGAGCGCGGGCACCAGGCCAGCGATGGCCGTAGTCAGGAGCGTGAAGGCCGCGGCGATGACGAAATCGGACGCGTCGTAATGCAGCGGCACCTTCGAGAACTGGTAGATGTTGGCCATCATATCGCCGTCGCCGAAGCAGGCATTGATGCCGCTCAGGATCGCGTCGCGGAAGGCCAGGATCGTCCACGTCAGGACGAAGCCCAGGAACGTGCCCAGGGCGCCGATGAGCAGGCCCTGCAAGCCGAAGAGCGCGACCACCTGCAGGCGGGCGGCGCCGAGCGAGGCGAGCACACCGACCTCGCGGGAGCGGCGGATGACGGCGGAGAAGAGCGTGCTGCCGATCGAAAACGACGCGACGAGCGTGATGATGAACATCAGGAAGAAGAGCATCGTCTTCTCGAAGCGGATCGCCTCGAGGAAGTCCTTCTTGAAATCCTGCCACGGACGGAAGCGCAGGCCGGGGTGAACGGATGAGAGGCGGGCCGCGGTCGCGACAGCGTTCGCCGGCTCCTTCAAGCGCAGCGTGAGCCCGTGGGCGCGCGGGCCGAGGTTCCAGAGTTCGCGGAAGCGGCGGAGCGGGATGAGCGCGGCGGCGTTGTCGACTTCGGCGAAGCCCGTGAGGATCACCGCGCTGACCTCGAATTCGGCGGGCAGCGGGGCCTTGCCCTTCTCGGCGCGCTCGGCCATCGCGGGCGACCAGATCTCGATGCGATCGCCGAGGCGGACGCGGAGGGCGCGGGCGAGGCCGACGCCTAAGATGATGCGGCCGTCGTCGAGGTCGTCGAAGGTGCCGCCGTGCACATACTTGCGGGCGGGCTGATTGGGATCGGTGGGATCGATGCCGCGGACCTGGGCGATGCCCGAGAAGTCACCCTGGCGCGCGAGCGCCGGGCCTTCGGCGTAGAGCGCGGCGGAAGCGACTTCAGGCCTTGCGGTCAGTTGCTTCGCCAGCGCCTCGGGCTGCTCGAGGGTCGCGGCGCCCGTGACCTGGCAATCGCCGAAGGATTCGCGGATGCGGAGGCGGTGCTCCTCGCCGAAGCCGTTCATCACCGTCTGCACGACGAGCAACGAGGCGACGCCGAGGCCCACGCCGAGGATCGACACCGTCGCGAACGCCGGGAAGCGCTTACCGGGAGGGAAGAGCTGGCGGAGGGCGAGATGGAGGAACCAGGGCAAGGG
>JBILXR010000197.1:0-3413 GCA_044378215.1 Opitutales bacterium | reverse complement strand
ATCGGCGGCACTTCCGCCGAAGCGACCATGAAGGCCGTCAAGCTGGCCTCGACCCATTACTACGACGCGCTGCCCACGACCGGCAACGAGCACGGCCGCGCCTTCCGCGACACCGCGCTCGAGGCCGAGCTCCTCAAGGTCGCGCATCAGCTCGGCATCGGCGCGCAGTTCGGCGGCAAGTGGTTCGCCCTCGACGTGCGTGTCGTCCGCCTGCCGCGCCACGGCGCCTCGTGTCCGATCGGTCTCGCCGTCTCCTGTTCCGCCGACCGCAACGCCAAGGCCAAGATCGATCAGGACGGTATCTGGATCGAGCAGCTCGAGACGGATCCCGGTCGTTTCATTCCTGCTGACGCGCGCAAGCACGCCGACGCGACTAAGGTCGTGAAGATCGACCTCAACCGTCCCATGGCGGACATCCGCGCCGAGCTTTCGAAGCACCCCGTCACCACGCGCCTCGCGCTCACCGGTACGCTCGTCGTCGCCCGCGACATCGCGCACGCCAAGATCCGCGAACGACTCGAGAAGGGCGAGGGCCTCCCGCAGTACATCAAGGATCACCCCGTCTATTACGCCGGCCCCGCCAAGACGCCTGTCGGCATGGCCTCCGGTTCGTTCGGACCGACCACCGCCGGCCGCATGGACAGCTACGTCGAGCTCTTCCAAAAGCACGGAGGCTCGCTCGTCATGATCGCCAAGGGCAACCGAGGCGAGACCGTCACCAATGCCTGCAAGGCGCACGGCGGCTTCTACCTCGGTTCCATCGGCGGTCCCGCTGCGATCCTCGCGCAGGAGAACATCCGCAAGGTCGAGGTCATCGATTATCCGGAGCTCGGCATGGAAGCCGTCTGGAAGATCGAAGTCGTCGACTTCCCCGCGTTCATCCTCGTCGACGACAAAGGCCACGACTTCTTCCGCGAGCTCCCCGGCGGTTGCGGCATCTGCGGCCCCTGAGCGATACGCATAGGCACGAAAAAGGGCGCCCGATGGGCGCCCTTTTTGTTTGGCTGACGTAAACTTAGGCCTGCGCCGGCTGCTCGGCGACGTACTTCGAAGAACCGAAGCCGAGGATGAGCCAGAAGATCGGACCAAGCAGGGTGAGGCCGATGGTGAAGCCGACGCCCTGACCGAAGCGGGTGGAGATGCGGTGGTGGACCCAGACGACCCAGACCACGTAGGCGATCCAGCCGAGAATCGGGATGATGGCCACGAACGGGGCGAAGACCCAATACCAGGGGAGACCCACGATGCGCAGGAGTACGATGAGGTTGTAGATCGGGATCAGGACTGCCCAGCCGGGCTCGCCGGCCTTCGTGAAGACCTTCCACATGCCGATGAGGGTGACGACGACGATACCCGCGACGAGGATCATGCCGAAACCGGCGATCAGTGGGAGGAGCGCGCCTAAGGCGGCAGCTTCCTGATTGTCGGAAGCTTGGGCGAGGATGGTGGTGAGGATATGCATCGTGGGAATACGCTTACCCTCGTAAGCAACCTTCCGCAAGCCCCATACTAATCAGCCGCTGTGAGCTTACTTCTCCCACTCCAGCGCGCCGCGCTTGAATTCGTAGGCCAAGCCGAGGACGAGGACGCCGAGGAAGACCGCGGTGGCCGCGGTGATGGCGATGCCGGCCGCGAGGAACTCGCGGTAGACCAGGGCCCAAGGCACGAGGAAGACGACTTCGATGTCGAAGAGGATGAAGAGCATCGCCGTCACGTAGAACTTCACGGCGAAGCGGGGGTGGGGCTTTCCTTCCATGGGCAGGCCGCACTCATAGGCCTTGTCCTTGATGTAGTTGCCCTTGGCGCGCTGGCCGAAGAGGTGGCTAGCGGCGAGGATGATGGCCGGGATTGAGAGGCCGAGGACGACCTGCACGAGGACCGGCAGGTAGGTGCTAAGGGACTGGGATTCGGCGGCGGCCATCGGTAACGGACACAAAAAAGCCCTCGCCGGAGGAGGCAAGGGCTTTTGCGGGAAGCCGCCTTACTTGCTGGGCTGCAGGGGGCTGGGCATCGCCGGCACGGGCCCCGGGATGGGCAGGAGGGAGGGCGCGCCCGGGGCGGCTGACTGGCCGGCCTTGTTGAAGTCGGCGAACGAAGCGGGAATCTGTTCGGACAACCAGGATGGCGCCGTGAAGGCCGCGAGCCGGTCGGCTGCGTTGGCCGGGTGCTTCGGGTCCGAGTGCGTCACGCGCACGAAGAGCTTGCCTGGGTCGTTGGGCTGGGTTCCTGCGAGCTTGGCGAAGGCCAACGTTGCCGTCGTCCCGCCGAAGGTCGTCAGTTTCACTTCCACGGAGCGAGGGGCCTTGGCCGCGTCGGCGTCTCCCTTCGCGACCGCATCGGCGGCGCGGAAGGTGGCTAACGTCGCGGCGAGTTCCTCGAGGGCGGCCGCGTCCTTCCCTTCGAACGGCGCGCCGGCCGACTTACGGCTCAGTTCGACGCGGCCGTCCTTCCACGTCAGCGCAATCGTCTTGATGTCCGCCGGCTTGGCGGAGAAGAGCGTCAGGTCGACCCATGAGGCGGGGTCGCCTTCGAGGTGCGCGCTGAAGTCGGTACGGATCGCGAAGGCCTGGCCGGCGAGGCGGGCGGCGTTGCCCAGGCCGTCATCGGTCGGCTTGCCGAACTCGATGGCCACGGAGCGTCCGTCGGTGGTCACGAGGGTCACCGACGATTCGGTGAGCCCGAGTTTCTCGAGACGCTTCGGGTTGGCCGTGAGCTGGCCGTGCTGGCGAGCCTTCTGGAGGCCGCGGATGAGCGGCAGCAGGCGGTTCTCGACGTCGGCCGGCAGGCCGAAACGTTCCGACACCGTCCAGGCCTCGCCGGTCTTCACGACGGTCACGCTGCGGGGGCCGGACTTGACCGTGAGCGATCTCAGCGAACCGAAGACGGCGGGGTCGAAGAGCGGAGCCTGGGCGGGCGCGGCTTCGATCGTCTCGCGCGTGAGGCGGACGACGGTTAAGGCGACGAGTCCGAGGACGAGGGTGGCGATGAGCAGGGTCTTGTTGCGCATGGCGGTTCAGGAGAGTTTGCGACGGCGGAGCAGCGCGTAGCCCAGGCCGAAGAGCAGGGCGAGGGCGGGGCCGGCGAGCAGGTTGAGCACCTGGAGGCGGCGGCCGAGCGAATTGACGTCCTCGCTGAGTCCGCGGCGGATGACGCGCCTTTCTTCGGACAGCTTGTCGGCCTCGACCTGGAACTTCTCGATCTCACGCTGCATCTCGGGCGTGATCACCAGGCCCTTGGCGGTGACGCCGCCGGACTGACGGGAAAGTTCCGCGATCTTCGCGTTGGCTTCCTCGAGGCGGCGCTCGATCTCGTCGAGCATGGCCTGGTAGCGGACCTGGGCCACGCGTTCGATCTCCTGCACGCGTTTGAACGGACGCAGCGAGGTGCCCTTCGAGCGGAGGCCGACGAGCTCA
>JBILXR010000196.1:0-3417 GCA_044378215.1 Opitutales bacterium | reverse complement strand
AATCTTCCCCCTAAAGGGGGAATACGCGGCGAGGGGTGATGCGAGGGGGGTGTTTTCCGAAACCTCGGGTATACTGGCGACCTCATGCCCCGCTACACCCTGCAATCGACGCCCTTCCTTAATAACACCCGTCCGGTCATCTGGCTCGATGTCGAGAAGCGTAAAGCCGATGTCGAGCCGGCGCTGACGACCGTCGTCTGGGCCGAGGGGCTGAAGACTTACGCTCATGATGCGATCCTCGCCGCTTCGGCCAAGGCCCGTAGCCTGGAGTTCCAGCCCTGGTCGCAGTTGGCGGCGGAGATCGTCCGCGTGGCCAGGGAGACCGAAAGCCTCATTGGCGGCTACAGCATCCCGGAACGTGACCTCCTGATGGCATCCTGTCCGGAGCACGCGGAATGGATCAAGGAGAATTACCTCAACGCCAACGCGGCCAGATGGTTCAGGAATAACCGGCCGAAGCTCTATGCGGAGGCGTGTCGCACGGCGGGGGAAAGGCGGAAGCCCGGCCTGAAGGATTTCCTCATCCAGCCGGCGGTCGGTTATGAATATAAGAAGTACCTGCTCGACGTGCAGCCGGGGTCGATCCTCGGTCGGATGCGCAAACTGCTCGCCAAGCGCGACGGCGTACACCGCGAGCTCACCAACGAAGCCCGGCGCGACTGGACCAATCTCATCGAGTATAACCGTCAGGACGTCTTGGGCATGATCCACTTGGTGGGGGTTGTGAAGGCGGACGCGGCGGAGCCGCGATAAGGGGGCACGTGGGCACGGTGATACGTGGGCAAGGAGATGAGGATTAGAGGCTCAGTTGACCAGAGAGACGGTGCGAAGGCAGGGGCAGTGGCCGCCGCAGGGCGGCCTAGCCCAGGCCCGGATTCTTTCCGTCATCGATTCAGCCCTCTGCCATCGACTCAGCCATCGCACTATTCCATTCAGTCCTCCACGCAGTCCTCTGTTCAGTTGCGGCTATGTCGTGACGCGGTCCCGACCCTGCCCAAGTCAGAGACAGCTAGGGCAGCACGCGGTGCTGTCCCTACCTCGGGATTGCAGGCGGGCGGGGGCGGGGTAGAGTAAGGGCATGCTGATTCCAGTCGAAGAGTTGAAGCTACTGTATGCCCGGGCGATCAAGGACGTGGCTTGGGAAGACGCCGAACCTTTGCCGCAGGCTAACCGTTATCAGGCCGGGCTGACGTTCCGGCGCGACGGCCGGCAGTTCTATCTTTCCTTCGACGCGGCCGAATCGCCGGAGATCATGCAGCTGCAGGTCGTCCTGCCGTTCGCCCGGAGCCCGCGGGATAAACAGGAGTCTTACCGTATGGCCGTGCGATTGAACGCCGAGACGCCGGGCGTGAAGTTCTTCCTCGTCGACGCGCCGACACCGCTGCTCGTCTGCGCCGTCGAAGCAATCCTCGCTTCGCATCGCCGGATTCCGAATAGTGAAGTCGTCGATATCGTGCTGCGTAACGCCCTGCAGCGGTTGGAAGATGCCGTGGAAGGCGTCGAGCGGGAACTGCGCGGCGGAGCCGCAGGTTACTAATCAACGACGCTAGTTCGTCGGACGGCGATGAGCGCCGACCAGAGGCTCGGTGGCGGCTAGGTCAGCACGCAGTGCTGACCCTACCTGGGAATGCCGGGAGAAAAGGGCTTTCTAATCGGGGGCCTGGCACTTTCCTCTTGCCCGCAGGGCTTCCTATGCCTTCCTCGATAGTCCTGGTAAGGAGGGGTGGCAGAGTGGTCGATTGCGTCTGATTCGAAATCAGATGAACCGCAAGGTTCCGGGGGTTCGAATCCCTTCCCCTCCGCCAGGATATATTTCCAAGGGACACGTGGGCACGCGTCACGGTGACACGGGGCCGAACCACTGGCCGAAGGGATGAGAACCCAGGTTCGGTGAGCCCGTGAGGGCGAACAGGCGATCCGCAGGATCGGGACGAAGTCCCGGAGCGCAGCGCAGCCAATCCCTTCCCCTCCGCCAGGATATATTTCCAAGGGACACGTGGGCACGCGTCACGGTGACACGGGGCCGTTTCATCCTGTCGAAGGGATGAGAACCTTGGCTCACTCAGGCGCGGGGGAGAGCGGTGATGCTCCGGCTCACTTGGTCGAGGTCGTCGGTTTCCACGTAATCACCGCAGCGTCGCCGCACGACCGCGCGCCAGTTTTCCGGCAGGCCGGCGGCGCCGAGGACGATCGCGAGGTCGAACCGATCCGCCGGCAGGCCATGTTGCACGAGCTCCGCCGCGGTGGCGACGATCACGATGGCGCGCGCATCGGGATGCTCGAAGATGATTTCCGCCGCCGCGTGCGTCATCGGTGCGTGACCGGACAGCCGCGTCGCTCCCAGGCCGGCACTGGCACCGCACGCCCACCCGAGCGAAGGGTCGTCAGGGATACGTCGACGGAGTTCCGCCTCGAAGTCCGCAGGGGCCACCACCAGCAGGCTCGGCATTCGGCCGACCTTTTCGCCGAGGACGGTCCGGGCGACTTCGTCCTCCGATGCGCCCGCGAGGATCGGCACGCGAAGCCCGGGTGTCGCGTTGATCTCAAGGAAGGCGCCTTGGGCGTGGCAGGAGACGGCGGGGCTTTCCGTGATGAAGTCCAGCCCGCAGACGGCGATGCCGAAGCGGCGCGCCAGGGCTTCGGCCATCGCGCGCGTCTCCGGATGGAGCTCGGCGGTCACGTCGTCGCAGTGCGCCTTGGGGGGCAATAAGGGGATGTTGCGCAGCCGTACGCGGCGTCCCGCCGCGGGGATGTCCGTGGGCGTGAGCCCTTGCATGCGCAGAGCCGCGCGGAAATCATCGTCTGCGGGCGCTTCGCCGATCGGTGGTTGGCCGTCGCCGCCCGCCTTACGTATGCGGTTGAGCGCCTCGAGCAGCTGCGCGACGGTGGAACGGCCGTCGCCGACGGCCTCCGGGCGGTTGCGTCGGATCGCGCGCCAGAGACGGCCGCGGATGACGATGAGCCGGAGGAGCTCCCCCTCGATCTGCCTTTCGATCATCACGGCCGTCCGGCTTTCCCGGGCGGCAACCCGGAACGCCGCGCTCAGCTCCGCTGCGTCGCGGACATCAGTGGTCACCCCGATGCTGCGGCCGCGGTCGAGCGGCTTCACTACGCAGGGATAGCCGACGGCTGCGATCGCGGCGCGGAGGTCTTTCTCCTCAGCCACGACCACGCTGGGGGCGACCGGCGCGCCGAGTCCGGCGAAGAGCCGCTTCGAGACCGCCTTATCTTTCGCCAGCACCGAGCCGAGGTGGGAATCTTCCATCGGCGCGGACTCGAACATCATCGCTCCGCGGGCGCCTTGGCCGAAGCGCCAGAACCTTCCGGGGATGCCGGCACGGCGCCAGGGCAGGCCGACGCGGCGCGCGTAGGCGATGAGGATGGCAACCTGGAAGTCGGGCTGGGTCGGCAGGACCT
>JBILXR010000052.1:0-12295 GCA_044378215.1 Opitutales bacterium | reverse complement strand
TCGGCCGCCTGCTCAAGCCCGACGGCATCGCCGCCTTCCAGTACATCACCTGCCCCGACAGCCGTTACGCGCAGTTCCGCGACGGCGTGGACTTCATCCAGAAGCACATCTTCCCCGGCTCGCTCCTCCTTTCGATCAACCGCGTCGGCGACCTCATGACCAAGGAGAGCGGCTTCCAGCTCGATCGCCTCGAGGAGTTCGGCCGCGACTACGCGCGCACGCTCGACGCCTGGTGCCAGGCCTTCGAAGCCAAACTCGACCAGGTGCGCGCCATGGGCTTCGACGAACGCTTCATCCGCAAGTGGCGTCTCTACTTCCGCTACTGCCAGGCCGCCTTCGAGCACCGCAACATCGGCGTCGTCCAGGCCGTCTTCGTCCGCCCGAACCGCAAGGGTTGAGCGCGAGGTAGCACCTCGCGAGGGGACACGTGGGCAAGGGGAGAGACATCAATCAAAGGGAGACCGGAAACCGGATGATTGGCTGGGGATATGATGCCCGCAGTATCCTTTACGGTTTCCGGTCACCCGTTGAGTTCGTGCACCTGCCTTGGGTAGGGACGCGATGACATCGCGTCCGCCTGAACGGGAGGGCGCGGCGTAGCCACGCCCCTACCCTCGTCCGCCCTGCGGCGGACGGACTAGGTCAGCACGCAGTGCTGACCCTACCTCGAAACGAAATGGTTCCATTCAGCCCTCTATTCAGCCCTCAACGCAGTCCTCAATTCAGTCCTCCACTCTTCCACTGTTTGCCTTCCCCCGCATTACCCCCACTCTGAAACCAAGTCCGCCCCCTCGCCGATACTCCATACTCTATACTCCATACTCGCATCATGACCTCCCGTCGCGCCATCGCCCTCTACTTCATCCTCGTACTCGCAGCCATGACCTGGGTGTCGTGGTACGCGTCGACCGCGCCGACGATCACCTCGCTCGCGAAATATGCCGAGCAGGTGAAGAACCAGGAGGGCATCAACGTCATCAAGGGCTTCGAGACCGTCTGCTCCGAGCCGTGGGGACTCGCGACGATGTTCGACGCCTACTTCGGCTTCCTGGCCTTCTGGCTCTACGTCGCTTGGCGCGAGCGCACCGTCGCCGCCCGCCTCGGCTGGCTCGTCGCCCTGCTGATCCTCGGTAACTTCGCCATCGCCGCCTACGCCCTCCTCTGCCTGAAGCAGTCCGGCGACGAGAGCGATCTCGGCAAGGTCTTCTTCACCCGCAAGGCGGCTTGAATGGGACGCGCCGGCGACTGGTTGGGACGTAAGGTGCGCGATCCGCTCCTGGCGCAGCTCCGCCAAGGCGCCACGCCCGAAGCCGTCTCGGCGGCGGTCGTCGTCGCCTTCGGCCTCGCGATCGTCCCCGTCATCGGGGTCACCACCCTGCTCTGCCTGCTGGCGGGCCGGCTCTTCCGCCTGAACCACATCGTGATGCAGGTCGTCAACCACGTCAGCTACCCGCTGCAGCTGATCCTGCTTGTGCCGTTCGTGCGGCTCGGCGAAACCATCGTCGGCGCCGAACCCATCGCCCTCTCGCCCGGTGCGCTCATCGATGAATTCAACCAGTCCTTCGGGGGCTTCGTCGCCCGGTTCGGCCTGGCCTACCTGCACGGCCTGCTCGGATGGATCCTGACCGTCCCGCTCCTCTGCTGGCTAGCCCATCTGCTTCTCCGTCGGGTCTTCCGCCGCTTCGCCCCTTCCCCCGCTTCACCATGAACCTCCTCTTCGACCTCGGTCTCGATTTCCTCATTCTACTGGCCGAAGCCTGCGTCTTCTTCGCGCTCTGCTGGGTCGTCGCCAAGAAGATCGACAACTGGTCGATCGTGGACGTCGCGTGGTCCTACGGCTTCGCGCTCGTCGGCCTGCAGGTCCTCATCACGCACTTCTTCGTCCACCACCACCTCGGCGGCCAAGGAGTGATGATGGCCGGT
The DNA here is from genome assembly GCA_044378215.1 of Opitutales bacterium. Classification (GTDB taxonomy): domain Bacteria; phylum Verrucomicrobiota; class Verrucomicrobiia; order Opitutales; family UBA953; genus UBA953. Next base: position 10,372 of record JBILXR010000052.1, on the reverse strand, counting down.
GCGACGGTGTGGTGGAGCCTACGTCTCGGGACGCACCTCGCGGGCCGCGTGCTCGGGCACCTCGACCAGGAAGACGGCCGTTACCTCAAGATGCGCGCCGAATACGGCGACCGGATGCCGGCTCGCATGATCTATTTCTATTTCGTCCAGGCCGTCGTGCTGACGGTCCTCTGCCTCCCGCTGCTGTCCTCCAATCCCACGGGCTCCTCCGGCCCGGCCCAGAACATCCATTGGATCGGCCTCGGCATCGTCGGCCTGGCCCTGCTCATCGAGACGATCGCCGATGCCCAGCTGGCGGCGTTCAAGAATGACCCCGCCAACCGGGGCAAGGTCTGCGAACGCGGGCTCTGGGCCTGGAGCCGCCACCCGAACTACTTCGGCGAATGGCTCGTCTGGGTCGGCTTCTTCCTGATGAGCTATAACAGCACCTACCGGGGCATCCCCGGCCTGCTCTGCGTCGGCGTCATCTATTACTTCCTCACCCGTGTGACCGGGGTGCCTCTGACCGAGCAGCATCTGCTGGCGTCCAAGGGCGAGGCCTACGCCGACTACCAGCGCCGCGTGCCGGCCTTCTGGCCCCGCCCGCCGCGCGGCTGATTTTTCCTCGGCGACGGGTTGCCAGCGGTCGGGACGGCGTACAATTTGCCCCCATGCCGCTGCTCGACAAGCTCATCGAAAAAGACGTCCTGCCGGACGGAGCGATCCGCTGGGGCATCCGCCGGCTGCTCAAGCAGCGCCTCGTCGACGAGCGGCCCGACTCCGCCGCCGCGCGCTTCGCCAAGGTCGACGCCTTCGCCGCCGAGCTCCGCACGCTGCCCGTCGCGATCGAGACCAAGGCCGCGAACGACCAGCATTACGAAGTGCCGGCCGAGTTCTATAAGCTCTGCCTCGGGCCGCGCCTGAAATACTCCTCCTGCTTCTACGAGACCGGCGCCGAGACGATCGGCCAGGCCGAGGAGACGATGCTGGCGCGCACGTGCGCCCGCGCGGAGCTGCAGGACGGCATGGAGATCCTCGAGCTCGGCTGCGGCTGGGGCTCGCTCACCCTCTGGATGGCCGAGAAATACCCGAACGCCCGCATCACCGGCGTCTCGAACTCCGCCTCGCAGCGTGCGCACATCGAAGGCGAATGCGCCAAACGCGGCTTCAGGAACGTGCGCATCATCACCTGCGACATGAACGTCTTCGCCGCCGAAGCCTCGCGCTACGACCGCGTGGTGTCCGTCGAGATGTTCGAGCACATGAAGAACTGGGCCGAACTCATGCGCCGCATCGCCGGCTGGCTGAAGCCCGGGGGCAAGTTGTTCTTCCACGTCTTCACCCATAAGGACGCGGCGTACCATTTCGCCGCCAAGGACGCCACCGACTGGATGTCGCGCCACTTCTTCACCGGCGGCATCATGCCGTCGAACTGTCTCGCCAGCCGCTTCCAGGAAGACCTTCAGCTGGAGACCCAGTGGGAAGTCGAGGGCCGCCACTACGGCCAGACCTCCGAGCATTGGCTCGAGAACACCGACCGCCACCGGGAGGAGATCCTGCGGATTTTCGCCGAGACCTACGGGCCGGACCGGGCGAAGGCCTGGCTCGCCAACTGGCGCGTCTTCTTCATGGCCTGCGCCGAACTCTGGAACTACCAGGGCGGCACCGAGTGGATGGTCTGCCATTACCGCTTCGCCAAGCGCGCCGGCTAAGTCCGCGTTTGCCACCGGCCGCGGTCCGCGTTTGCTCGGCGTCATGCAGAGCTACGAAGAGAACGGCGTGCCGATGGAACGATGGAAGGTCGGTGCGTCGACCTACGAGACCTGCCTGACGCGCGGCGCCCGCCTCCTGCGCTGGAAGCTCGACGTCCCCTCCGGCCATCGCGAAATCCTGTTTTGGCCCGAAGGCGCGCCGATGGACCTCGACAAGATCGGGCCCGTCCGCGGCGGCAACCCGATCCTCTTCCCGTTCATGGGGCGTAACTACGCCGACGGCGAGAAGTTCGCCTGGAAGGCCGCCGACGGGGTCAAGCGTCCGATGCCGCAGCATGGTTTCGCCCGCGATTCGGCCTTCGAGATCGTCGAGAGCGGCCCCAAGCACGCCGTGGTCCGGATGATCCAGGACGAACGTGGCCGGAACTGCTATCCCTTCGCCTACGACTTCCGGATCCGCTTCGACTTCCTCGAGCTCTTCCTGCGCATCACCTTCGAGTTCGAGAACCGCGACAGCCAGCCGCTGCCCTGGTGCGCCGGCCACCATTTCTACTTCACGCTCCCGTGGCACGCCGGCCTGAGCCGTCGCGACTATGTCGTGAAGATTCCGTCGAAGAAACAGTGGAGGCATGCGGCGGACGGCAAACTCGTGCCCTTCGCCGAACTCAAAGGCCAGGACGCCATCGGCTTCGACAGCCCGCATCTCTCGGACTGCATCTTCACGAACCTCAAGTCAGCCACGCTGAGCTTCGGCCCGAAGTCAGGAGAGGAAGACATCACGATCAAGGTGGGCGAGGAAGCCATCCCGGGCGCATGGGCGAGCGTCGTCACGTGGACGCCCGATCCGGAGGCCCCGTATTACTGCGTCGAACCTTGGATGGGCCCGCCCAACAGCCCCGAACATAAGAACGGGCTCCGTTTTGCGGAGCCCGGTCGGGTCGACACCTTCGTCACCGAGGTGTCGTTGATGTAAGCCTCGCGGCTTACTTGCTGCTGTTGCTGTTGAGGGGCAGCTTGCCCTTCGACTTGGCAGGAGCCTTGGCAGCCGGGGCCGGAGCAGACTCGACGACCGGAGCGACCACGGGGGTCAGGCCGGCGGCCGGGACGAGATTGGCGTCGCCGGCGCCATCGGTCACCGGGGACGGGCCCTTTTCAGGACCCATGCAACCAACGAGGACGGCGGAAAGGAGGGAGAGAACGAACAGATTGCGTACCATGGCAGTGAGGTTAGGTTGCGGGGACTCTACCTCGCATGGCCCAACGCACAAGCGCAGATTCTGGCCCCCTCACCCTGTTCGTCTGCACGGGTAATTTCTACCGTAGCCGCCATGCCGAGGCCCTGTTCAACTGGCACGCGACCCGGGCGGGGCACCCGGCCCGGGCCTTTTCGCGCGGGTTGCTGACCTCCCTGGTGGCCGACGAGCCCACCCTGCTATCCCGGGACACCGAACGCCGCCTGCGGGAACTGGGCATCCCCCTGGAACTGACAGGCGCGGCACCGACCCAGTTGCGCCGGGAAGACCTGGAGCGGGCCCACCGGACCATCGCCCTGAAGAAGGACGAGCACCACGCCATGATGCTCCAGTCCCACCCCGAGTGGGCGGACCGGATCGAATACTGGTCGGTGCACGACATCGACTGCGCCCATCCGGACCAAGCGCTGCCTCAGATCGAGGCGCAGGTCCTCGAACTGATGCGCACGCTGCGGATCTGATCCGCGGAGGCCTTAGGCGGCCGAACCCGCGCCCGCCCGGCGCAGCGCTTCGAGGTGCGAAGCAGCCTGATTCAGCAGACCGCGCATCTCGACCATCGTCTCTTGGGCCACTTCGGCCTTGGTCGTAGCGGCTTCCTTGAGGACTTCGGCGCGACGGCCCAGCTCGGCGGCCAGCTCGTGGGCGGCGGTAATCGTCTTGGCCTTGAGTTCGCGGGTGCGGACGTCGAGGCGGGCGGCGAGGGAATCGATGTCGCGACCGAGGGTGCGGCTCTGTTCCTTGAGCTCGGCGGCCATGATGCGGGAATCCGGCACGCGGCGGAGGTCCTGGGTCAGGCCGACCTTGGAAAGGGTCCAGATAATCCACTTGGTCGGGTCGAACTGCCAGGGCTTCACGCCGTTACGGTAGTCGTGCTGGAACTCGTGGTGATAGTTATGGTAGCCCTCGCCGAAGGTCAGCAGCGCGACGACGCCGCTGTCGCGGGCGCTATGGTCGGTCGAATACGGGCGACGGCCGATCATGTGGCAGAGCGAGTTGATGCAGAAGGTGCCCTGCTGGACGACGACCGTACGGAGCAGTCCGGCGATGAGGAAGCCGGCCAGGGCGGTCATGCCCGGGTTGGCGTAGCCCATGAGGGAGGCGTAGCCATAACCGAGGGCGGCGGGCATCACGAAGCCCACGAAGGCTCCGATCCACTGGACGTAGCGGTGCTGCCACATGACGAGGGGGTCGGCTTCGAGGTCCTTGACGTTGGTGACGGGCGGCTTCGGCTTGAGGCGGAAGAGGAGCCAGCCGATGTGGGCGTAGAAGAAGCCCTTGGAGATATCGTACGGATCTTCGTCTTCATCCACGTGCTTGTGGTGGATGCGGTGGTCGGCGGACCAGTCCAGGGCCGAATTCTCGAAGGAAGCGGCGCCGAACAGGAGGACGAAGAGCTTCACCGGCCACTTAGCCTTGAAGGAAATATGCGAAAACAGGCGGTGGTAGCCCAGGGTGATGCCGAAACCGGTCGCGTAGTAGTAGAACACGAACATGGCCAAGATGAACCCCCAGCCGTGTACCTTGTTGGCGGCGTCAGCGGGGAGGTTGAACTGGGTCCAGAGGAACCAGGGGACCACGGTCAGCGAGAGGAGGGCTGTCCCGATCAGAAAGGTGGAGGTCACCCATTCGATACGGTAGATAGGGAAGTTTTTGAACTTCATGGAAGGTCTGAAAAGTAGGGCCGTGGGCCGTCTAGGCGAGAGCAATCAACCTCCCTAAATCGGGTAAAAACGCCCTCTAAATTCGCTTTTCCCAGAACCTTCTTCCGGGTGCGCCGCTCAACAGAACCGAAGTTCAGTCGCGACGGCGACGCCCGATGGAATTCTTCACCGGGATGATGCGGACCGGCTCGCGCGTCTTGATCCAGAGATCACTCTCCTTGAAAAGCTTGCCGGAGATGCTCTGCACGGCGTCGCCGAAGGACTCGACCGGCATGCGCTGTCCCTTCGGGGATTCATTGAAGGCCTTGGCGACGTCGACGATCTTGGCGGAGACTTCCTTGGGGTCGTCGTCCTCGAGCAGCTGGACGACCCAGCCCGTCAGGTCCTTGGGCAGACCTTCCTCGGGCTCGCTGACCAGGACGAGCATCTGCTTCTTCGCCGGCTTCTCGCGCTCGACGGCCTCCTCGGCCACGGCATCGCGGATCTGGTTCAGGATCTCGGCGGCCACGCGCACGTCGACTCCGCTCTCCTTCAGGATTTTCTGGACGATATCGATGTCTACCTTGGCCATAGGCCATCAAGAGACTCCAAGCGTCCGACCGAGGGAAGCCGGAGTTATTCCCAGCACGGGTAGAGGCTGCCAATCAATGGGAAACCGGAGACCGGATGATTGGCCGGGGGGCATATTATCGGGTGTAAGGCACCAAGCACCCCGCCCCGCCTTAGGTAGGGACGTGATTGCCATCACGTCCGTTTGCGGACGGACAGCAGACGTCACAGCGACTGGCAAAGATCCGACGGCTCCCCGCCTACGGCCTCGAACGGCGGCGATGGCAATCGCCGCCCTACCCAAGGCACCCCAACTAATCATCCGGTCTCCGGTTTCCCTTTGAGTTTAAAGCCCCCGCCACCTGCCACCCGAAACCTGCAGCCACCTTTGCACCTTCGCACAGGCCGCTGGCCGATTTACACTTTTGAACTTAGGACAGCACGTGGTGCTGTCCCTAACCCTGCGCCGCTGGTCTCTGTTGCTACCGACCCACCTTTCCCTCTTAACCCCCTCGTGCCGGAGCATACCAAAGTCATGGGCAAGGAGTGGGCGGAGGCCCGCCGCGAAGCCAATGTCGCTCGGCTCAGGGCGACCCTGGCCACGGCCTTGGCCGGCCGCACCGGCATCACCTTCGAGCTCGGCTGCGGGCACGGTCACTGGCTGGCAGCCTATGCGGCCGCGTATCCGAAAGAATTCTGCGTGGGCATCGACCTCATCACGCATCGCGTCGAACGCTCCGTGCGCAAGCAGACCCTCGGCAAACTGGATAACGTCATCTTCCTTAAGGCCGAAGCCACCGAGTTCCTCGAAGCGCTGCCGCCTGAGGTCAGCCTCGCCAAGATCTTCATCCTGTATCCGGATCCGTGGCCGAAGAAGAAGCATCACAAAAACCGTTTCATCAGTCCCGAGAACCTCGATCTCCTCGCCTCACGCGCCTCGCCGGGAACCCGCCTCCACTTCCGGACCGACAACGCGGACTACTTCGGCTGGACGCAGGAGCATCTCGCCGCGCACCAGGGCTGGGCCATCGAGCCGGAGGTCGTCTGGCCGTTCGAGCAGAAGACGTTCTTCGAAGAGCGGATGAAAGACCGCCGGGATGTCTTCGCCCGACGCGCGGAGTAAAAGTTGCTCAATTGTGACGAGGTAAGTGCCTCATAAATAGCAAGTAAAAGGACGTAATCCTTTCCCTTGCATCGTCTGGCGTCAGACCTACTCATAAAAGGCGTGAAGCCATTCCGCCACACCCGCATCACTTTCACCATCGGGCCTGCGACCGAATCCGAAGCCCAATTAGAGGCCATCATCAAGGCCGGCGCGAATGTCGTCCGCCTCAACATGGCGCACGCCGACCATGCCTGGGTGCGCACGATCGTCGCCCGCGTCCGCGAGGTCAGCCGTCGCCTGAAGAAGGAGCTGGCCGTGATGATGGACATCAAAGGCCCGGAAATCCGGACCGGCGCCCGCAAGGAAGCCACGCAGCTCGTCGTCGACCAGGTCGTCGACGTCACCGGCTCGGACGCTGCCCAGGCGGAAGGTGACATCCTCGTCATTCCCACCAACTATCCGAAGATGATCACCGCCGTGCCCGTGGGCGGCGTAGTGCTCGTCGACAACGGCCTCATCCAGCTCCGCGTCCTCGAACAGAAGAAGGACCGCCTGCGCTGCAAGGTCGAGCAGCCGGGTCCGCTCGGCAGCCGCCGCCATATCAATCTACCCGGCGTGAAGGTGGATCTCCCCGCTCTGACCGACAAGGACCGTGCCGACGTCGCCGTCGGCTGCGAGGTCGGCGTGGACTTCTACGCGCTGTCCTTCGTCCGCGAAGCCGCGGACGTCCATGCGCTCCGCGCCCTGCTCGCCCAGCACAAGTCCGACGCGCACATCATCTCGAAGATCGAAGACCAGTCGGCCATCGCGCACCTCGGCTCGATCCTCGAGGCCACCGACGCCCTGATGGTCGCCCGCGGCGACCTCGGCATCGAGATCCCTTACGAGACGCTGCCCCAGGTGCAGCGTCAGGCCGTCGCCATGGCCATCGCCCGCCGCAAGCCGGTCATCGTCGCGACGCATATGCTCGAGTCGATGATCCACGCCCCCGTGCCGACGCGCGCCGAGGTCACCGACGTCTCGAACGCGGTGCTTGAGATGGCCGACTCGGTCATGCTCTCGGGCGAGACCACGACGGGCAAGCACCCGATCCGCTGCGTCGACGTGATGACCCGCATCGCGACCACGACGGAGCGCGAGCTGCCGCGCGTGCTTTCCGCCGAACAACTCAACGAAACCCCGAAGGTCAAGCTGCTCCGCGCCGCGGCGGGCCTCGCCCAGGACCTCGGCAATACCGGTATCATCGCCTTTACGCGGAACGGCGACGTGCCGCGCACGCTCTCCTCGCTCCGCGCCATCGGTTGCCCGATCTACGCGTTCATGGAAGAGACGCACGTCCACCGGAAGATGAGCCTGCTCTGGGGTGTCGAATCCTTCCAGATGAAGTTCGAGCCCAAGGCGGAAGACAACATCACCCTGGCGCTGGAACGCTTGCGCGACGAAGGCCACTGCGAGCCCGGCCAGGTGCTCGTCATCGTGACGAACGTGATCCTCGGTCCGACCGTCATCGACTCCGTCCAGCTCCGCGCCGTCCCGGCGCGCTGAAGGCAGGGCGGCAATCACATCGCATCCTCGTGTATCGAGGTAGGGAGAGCACCACGTGCTGTCCTACGTACAAAAGTGCAAACCGGGCCATGGCCTGCGCAAAGGCTGGAGTCAGGTGTCGGATGACGACCATCGGTAGCCGGCTTCAGGTCAAGACCCTGCCCAGAGGCAAGATCCCATCCGCCAACCGCTATCCGCTAACCGCCTCAACCCAGGGCAGCACGCGGTGCTGCCCCTACCTTGAGAAATACAACCGGGCCAGGGCCTGCGTGCCCGCGTCGCCTTCGCCGGCGGCAACGACTTCCGCGTAGAGTTTCGCGGCGAGCTCGAGGCCGGGCAGGCTGACCTTCTGTTCGCGGCAGACGTCGAGCGCCAGGCCGATGTCCTTGACGAAGTGCTTCACGTAGAAGCCGGGAGCGAAATCGCCCTTGAGGACGCGCGGGGCCAGATTGAGCAAAGCCCAGCTCGAGGCGCCGCCGCCGGAGATCGAGCGCAGCGTGGTCTCGAGGTTGAGTCCGGTCGCGCGCGCGAAGGCCAAGGCCTCAGCCATCGCGATCATGCCCGAGGCGATGCCGATCTGGTTCGCGAGCTTGCAGAGCTGGCCGGTGCCGGGAGCTCCTTGCAGCACGATGGTCTTGCCCATGGCCGCGAAGACCGGCTGGGCGAAATCAAAATCCTTCTGGGCTCCGCCGACCATGATGGTGAGCGTGCCTTCCCGCGCGCCCCGATCGCCGCCGGACACCGGCGCATCGAGCGGAACGAAGCCCTTGGCCGAAGCCTCCGCGGCGAGCGAACGGGCGAGCGCCGGACTCGAGGTGGTCATGTCGACGAGCACGCAGCCTGGCTTGGCGGAGGACATGAAGCCCTGCGGGCCGCGCCAGACCTCCTCGACGTCGTTCGGGTAGCCGACCATCGAGATCGCGATGTCCGCCCCGCGGGCTGCCTCCGCGGGGGAAGCCGCCCAACGGGCGCCCAGAGCGAGCAGTCCGTCGGCCTTGGTCTTGGTGCGGGTATAGACCGCGACCTCATGACCGGCCTTGAGCAGGTTGGCGACCATGCCCTGCCCCATGACACCCGTGCCGACGAAAGCGATTTTCATGAGGCGATTGATAAGCGCAGGGGGCACGCTGGCAAGGGGACACGTGGGCATGGGGCGCATCGCCCTCTTGCCCTTCGCCGGGGAATCGCCGAACCTCGGGCCATGGATTCGGCCCCGCTTACGATCTCAGATCTCGCGGATGTCCTCAAAGGACATCTCAACGGGATGGGGACGCTCGAGGTCACGGGCGAGATCTCGGGCTACAAGACCTACCCCTCGGGCCACCACTACTTCGCGTTGAAGGACAGCGAAGCCAAGGTGGACTGCGTGCTCTACTCCTTCCAGGCGCGCTGGCTGAAGTCGCCGCTGCGCGAAGGCATGAAGGTCATCGCCAAGGCGAAGGCGGATTTCTATGGCAAGACCGGCAAGTGCTCGCTCATCATCGAGACGATCAAGCCCGCCGGCGAAGGCGACCTCTTCCAGAAGTTCAAGGAACTGCAGGCGAAGCTGAAAGCCGAAGGCCTCTTCGAAGACGAACTCAAGCGGCCCTTGCCCGAATTCCCGAAGACGGTGGCGTTCGTCACCTCCGAGATCGGCGCGGTCTGGCATGACTTCACCGAGGTGCTCAAGACCCGCGGCTGGAGCGGCACGGCCTGGCTCGTGCCGGCCCGCGTGCAGGGCGAGACCTGCCCCGGCTCCGTGATCGCGGGCCTGCGTCAGGCCAACGACATCCCCGGTATCGACCTGATCGTCGTCGGCCGCGGCGGAGGCTCGATGGAAGACCTCTGGGGCTTCAACGACGAGGCCCTCGTGCGCGCCGTGCGCGCCAGCCGCACGCCGGTGATCTCCGCCGTCGGCCACCAGACGGACTTCACGCTCTGCGACTTCGCCGCCGACAAGCGCGCCGAAACGCCGACCGCCGCCGCTGAGCTGATCATCTCGGGCCAGATCAAGCTACGCGAGCGGATCAAACTCCTCGCCGCCGAACTGGCACGTCATTCGCCCAAGGCAAAACTGCAATCCCTCTACCAGGATCTCGACCTTCTCAACGAACGCCTCGACGGAGCGGCGCAGGAAATCCTCGCCGACACGCGCCACCGGCTCTCCGAGCTCGGCGGCGAACTGCACCGTCTTTCCCCCAAGGCCCGCCTCGGCGTGACGCGCGAGAAGCTCGGCCAGCTCGGCAAGCGCCTGCGTTCGGCCGGCTTTGAATCCATTCTCTCCCGCGGCTACGCGATCGTGCGCGACGCCGATGGCATCGTCATCACCGGCCACGAGGCGGTGACGAAAGGCCGGAAGCTCCGCCTGAAGTTCGGCGACGGCGAAGCCGACGCGACGGGCGGCTGAGGCGATCTCAAGGTAGGGCTGACCGGCCCGGTCAGCCGAGGGCGCGCGGGCCGCACGCCCCTACCTAGGGACAGGCCGATCAGTAAGCCTTCGCCATCACCACGCGGCGGGCGCTGGGCTCGCCGGTGACGACGCACTTGCCCGGCTCGTCCTTGGCGTCGAGCGGGATGCAACGGATGGTG
>JBILXR010000051.1:0-12316 GCA_044378215.1 Opitutales bacterium | reverse complement strand
TCAGCCCCGTGGGTGCCGGCCGCGCCCGCGGCTGGGTCCGCGCCGTCGTGCTGACGAGCGAGAAGTCGGATGAGGCCCGTTACCTGCGTGCCCGCCTGAACAAGCTGCTCGATGCTTACGTCGTCGAAACCGGCCGCCAAGGCGGCAGCTGGCTCGCCGTCGAGCAGGCCGGCGACGGACGCAACGCGCCCCTCCTCTCCGAACTCGCCGGACGCCACGGCGCGCCGGACGCCACGGTCGTGCTGGTGCTCACCTGCGGCGGGCGGGCGAAATATCTCAGCTACCGGGACTTCGTGACCAAGGAAGGCGCCTTCCGCGGCGAAGAAGCGGTGACCTCCGCCCTGATCGAAGTCACCGAAGACAAGCCCGCCGTCTGCTACGTGACCAAGGGACACGGCGAACTCGGCGTCGAGGATGCCTCGCCCGTGCGCGGGATGTCACTCCTCTCCCGTCAGCTCCGCAACCGCAACTTCGAGGTCCGACCGCTCGACCTGGCCACGGTGGGCGAAATCCCCCGCGACGCCTCGATGGTGTTCGTACCGGGTCCGGTGACGCCTTTCTCCGCCGCCGAAAACGACCGGCTTCGCAAATACCTGCAGGAACGTAACGGGCGCGTGCTCTTCATGCTCGACCCGGGTCGCGACCACGGCCTCGAGCCGGTGCTCTCCGAGTGGGCGATCTTCACCCCCGACGCGGAATTGCAGGAGCCGGATCCCGCGCGGCGCACGACCGATGGAGACGTCGGCCTGCTCCGCCTCGAAGCGAAGGAGCACCCGCTCACCAAGCCGCTCCGCGAACAGAACCTCCCGCTGGTCGCCGCTCGTCTCCGCCCCGCCCGCTTCGACGAAGGCAGCGCGCCGGACAGCACGCTCGGCGTGTGGCAGCTCGTCTTCTCGTCGGACGCCGCCTGGGGCGAGACGGACCCCGCCCGCCGGCCACTGCGTTTCGACCCGGAACGCGACCAGCCTGGCCCGGTCTGTGTCGTCGCCGCGGCGGAACGCGCGACCGGTATCCGGCAAGGCGTCGGCGGCGCCGGCGGCCGGGTAGTCGTCGTCGGCACCTCCGAGATCGCGGCGAACAGCCGCCTCGACCGCGGCGGCAACCGCGCGTTCCTGACGCAGGCCGCCGCCTGGCTCAGCGACCGTGAACGCGCCGTCTCGCTGCCCGCCCGGACCGGGGGCGAATATCAGCTGACCGCGACCGCCGCCGACTTCTGGGCCTTGGCCCTGCGTTTCGCCCTCATTCCGCTCGGCGTGCTCGCAGTCGGGCTTGCGGTTTCCGTGTGGCGTCGCAGGAGTTGACGTGCCCATGCGGATCTCCCGCACCACCGTCGTCCTCCTGCTCGCCAACCTGATCGCCTTCGGTCTCGTGTGGCGCGCCATGTCCGGGCAGACCACGGCCGCGGTCAGTCAGACCCAGCTCTTCCCCGCCAACCCGGCACGCATCGCCCTCGCCGAAGGCCCGGCCCGGGTCCTCTTGGAGAAACGACCGGCCGGCTGGCGCGTGCTCGAACCGTTCGAGTGGCCGGCCAACGTCTGGTCCGTGCAGCGGCTGATCGACGAACTTCGCTTCATCAGTCCGGAAAGCGGCTTCGACGTCGCCGAGGTGACGGCCAACGGCGCCAGCCTCAAGGACTACGGCCTCGCACCGGCCCGCTGGACCGTGAAGGTCACCGGTGACGCCGGCGCCGCCGTCGAGGTCAAGGTCGGCGTCCAGCCCTCGACCCGCCGCCACTTCCTGCTCACCGAAGACGGCCGCCGCATCGTGCCGCTGCCGGACGCGATGGCCGCGGCCTTGGGCGCGAGCGCCGAGAGCTACCGGGTCGACCGCATCTTCGAGATCGCCGACTTCGAGGCCCGCGCGGTCTCGGTGCGTCAGCGCGAGAAGGACGTCGAAACCGTCACGGCGCTCGTCGCCGAAGCGCGCCCGCGCGCCGGCCGACGCGTGCAGATGCCCGAGTGGCGCTTCGAAGCCCCTTACGACACCCCGGCCGATCCCGACGCCACCGTGCGCGCCGTGGCCGCGCTGGCCAACCTGCGCGTCGCCAAGTTCGCCGACCTCGCCGAAGATGCGACCGGGCTGGGCGCGCCCGCCCTGCGTCTGGCGCTCGAAGGCAACGCCCGCCGCCAGGTCCTGCTCGTCGGCCGCGCCGCGCCGGGCCAGCCGCAGCTCCTCTGCGCGAAACTCGAGGACAACGCCGCCGTCTTCCTCATCGAGGCGCGCGAGCTGCGCGAATGGATGACCCCCCGCGCGACGCTCGCCGACACGCGGCCCGCTGACTTCGATCCGGCCCTCGTGACGGGCTTCACGGTCTCCGCCGGCGGCCGCACCATCACTTTACACCGGCTCGACGGCCTCGGCGACGAGACGCGCTGGGAGATCCCGGTCGCGCCCGGCTCCACGGCCACCAAGCGACGCGAAGCCGACGCGCGACTCGTGGGTCGCTTCCTCGCCGGACTCTCTCAACTCCGGGCCACCCGCCGGCCCCCCGCCGTCACGGGCGGACTGACCTTGCCCGCCGTCCGCGAGCCGGTCGCCGGCGCGACGGGCCAGACCGTCGAGCTCGAATTCGGAGCTGAGCGCATCGTGCTCGGCTTCACCGACGATCCCGACAACGGCGCAGGCACCCGCCTCGTCCACGCCAAAGGCTCGCCGCTCGCGGCGGTCTGCGACGTATCGTTCCTCGACGGCGGACACCAGAACGTCGAACCCTCCGCGTGGCGGCGCCGCACCGTGGCCGCCCTGCCGCAAGGCGCGCGCGTCAGCGGACTGCGCCTCACCGCCCGTGCCGACGGCAAAGTGGTCGGCGAAGCCCGCCTCGGCCCGGACGGCAACTGGGCGGGCACCGGCCGACTTGATCCTACCAATGCCCGCCGTCTCGCCCTTGGGCTCGCCGAAGTCCGCGCGACCGCCTTCCCCGGACGCGACGTGGGCGCCGGCGGCTGGAGCTATGAACTACGGGTGACCGACCAGGCGGCGACCGGCGCCGGCGCCGCGAGCGAGACGATCCGGACCTACCTCTGCTCCGCCCCGCTCCACGACCGTTCGCTGCTCCTGCGCGACGAGACGGATGATGACGACTTCATCCTGGAACCGACGCTCGCCGCCCTTCTTGCTCCGCTGCTGACCGAAGCCGGGAGATGAAAGCACAGCCCGGCAGCTCACCCTTGCGTCGCTTCCTGCGCGGGCTGACGAACACCTGCCTGTTGCTCCTGCTTCCGGTCCAGCTCGGTCTGGCCTGGCTCGCCGACCATGACGGGCCCGTGCGGTTGCCGGACTTCGTCACCGAAGCCGTCACCGAACGGCTCGCCGACCGAGGCGTCGACTTCCGCGCGCGCGGGCTGTGGATCCTGCCAGACCTCACGCTCGCGGCCGACGACGTCACGATCGCCTTCGACGGACTCACCGGTGATGTCTTCGCCGCCGCACGCGCGGAGGTCGCGTTACAACCGGTGCGGCTGCTCGCCGGAGAAATCGCGCCGACGCGCCTCCGCCTGAACGGCGCCCGTCTGTGGTGTCCGGCTTCCGTCGCGCAGGACGGGCGGCGGCGCAGCCTCGTCGACGAGCTCACGCTCGACATCGCCCGGGAAGGCCGCTGGGTCAGCCTACGTATCGCGCAGGTGCGGGCGGGCAAGATCACCTGCCATGTGAGCGGCGAACTGCCCGCCAGCCTCCTGCGCGCCGGCCCGGCGACGACGGAAGCCGCTCCGCTTCCGCGACGCCTCGCCGCCGTCCTCGGCGCGCTCGACACGGCGCTCACCGCTGCGGAAGGTTCGGGCGGCGCGACGGTTTCGATCCGTTGTTCTGGCCGGAACGACGGCACGGCGGAACTCTCCGCGCAAGCCCTCCTGGGCGAAGAGACCGGCGAACAGCTCGGTCGCGTCAGTCTGCGCGGCCTCCGGCTGAGCGCCGCCGCCCGGCTCGCGGCCTCCGGAGCTCTCCGGGACTGGCGCCTCGCCGGCGAAGCCGAGACCACTGCTTGGCGCGACGGCGCGACCATGACGGCCGCCCGCGCCGCCCTGCGCGTGCGCGGCGACGGCCTACGCGGCGAGATCGTCGCCGAAGCCGAGCTCACCGATGTCCGGATCGGCGAGATCCTCTGCCAGCAGATGAACCTGCGCGCCGCGCGTGCGGCCGCGGAGAAGCCGTGGGAGCTCGGCTTCCGCGCACATACCGCCGCCTCGGTCGCGGAAGGTTCGTTGATAGGCATGGCCGACGGCACCCGACGGCTGCGTATCGACCATGCCCTGATCTCCGGGCGGGAGATCTCGACGCACCCGGCGGTCGCGCCGGTCCTGCTCGCGACCGGCATCGACTTGCGAGGTGACCTGCTCCTGCGCGAAGCCGAAATCACCGTCTCGCCCGAAGGCCTGCTCCTGCGCGCCCGCGGTGAAGCCGGGCTCTCCGGCTTCCGCGGACTCGGACTTTCCGCCGAGACGATCAGCCCCGGCGTGGATCTGCCGCTGCGCACCCTTTTCGACTTCGTACCCGGCCGCATCGAAGAACCCTTGCGACTGCGCGACCTGCGCGTGGCCTCCGTCGTCGGCGAAGCGGACTGCGTCATCGCCGAGGGCGGCGCCTTCCGCCTGACGCTCCACGGCGACCTCGCGCCCACCAGCCTCGACCAGGTGCTCGGCAACTGGTGGATCGACCTTTGGCGCACCTTCCTCGTGCGGGAGAATCCTTATGCCTTCATCGAAGTCCAAGGACATTGGGGCGCGCTGACGAGCCGCACGCGCGGACGCGTGCTGATGCGGAACTTCGACTTCATGGGCGCGCCCTTCCGCCGCGTGGAGGTGAGCGTCGATGCCGACGAACGGCGGTCATTGATCGGCCTGCACCGCCTCCAAGGCGGGACGAGCGCCGCCGACGGCGAAGTCGAGGGCAGCGCGACCTGGGATTGGTCGAAACCAGGCGCGCTCGCCGGCCCGGTGGTGAAAGCCGCCGGCGACCTCCAGCCGTGGATCGCCGCGCGCTGCGCCGGCAAGAGTTTCGGCGACGCGCTCCAAGGACTCGTGTTGCCGGCGGGGCGACGCTTCGCGCTTGAACTCACGCCGCTCGAGCGAGGGCTCGACATCCGGACGACGATCGAGAGCGACGACGCCTTCAAGGCGTGGGGCATCACCGGACGCGGACTGAAGGTCACGACGCTGAGCCAGGCCGACGGCATGCGGATCGACGCCCGTCTCGGCCTGGCCGACGGGGAAGCAACGCTACGCCTGAACGGCGACCCCTTGAGGCAGACGGACTTCGTGCTCTCATTGAAAAACTGCGATCCGGCCCAGGTCGGGCGGATCATGCAAGACCTCGGCGAACCTTCGGCGGCGCCGGCGACGAAAACGGAAGGCCGTGGGCGACTGGACCTCGACCTCAAAGGCCGGATCGACCTCGCAGCACCGCGCGAGCTCCGCGGACTTGGCACCTATACGTTGAACGACCCCGAGTTGAAGAAAGTCCGCTTGCTCGGGGGAATCTCGGGCGTGCTCGAAGCCGTCGGCGTCGGGGCGACCACCTACGAACTGGACCGGGCGGCCGGCACTTTCGGCTGCGTAGGGGGGACGGCCTTCTTCCCGGACATGACCATCACCGGCCCCCAGGCCAGGCTGGACCTAGCCGGGGAAGTCGACCTCCGGGGGATGACCCTGAACTTCGCCGGGGACTTTTCCTTGCCTCGGAAACAAGGATTTAACCCGCTCGACATCATAAATTTGAACCGGGCCTTGGTCAGCCTCACCAAAATCAAGCTCCAAGGCCCCCTGGCGAAGCCCGAAACTCAGGCTATTCCGACGCTCAAAGATATAGTTAAACCTAACAAGGATAAGGACTTAGGTAAGATACCAGCCGGCATTCTGGAATGAGGGTTGATTTGCCCCCCTCATACCCTGTATCAGAGAGGCACACCCCCTCACGGAGGACATTACCTTGGACCTAATTAAGATTAAACAAGTCGTGGATTTGATGAAGAAGTCGGACCTTTCCGAGTTCGAAATCCAGGACCAAGATTTCAAGCTGCGCATCAAGCGCGACCTCCCGGGTCGTGCCCCGATCGCAGCCCAGGCCGCCCCTGCGGCGGTCGCCCCCGCCCCCGTGGCGGCGGCCCCGGCCCCGGCGGCCGCGGCGCCTGCCCCGGCCGCCCCCGCCGCCGCGGACCCCAGCATCAAGCTGGTCACCTCCCCGATGGTCGGCACTTACTACGCCACCCCTTCCCCTGAGAACCCGCCCTTCGTCACCGTAGGCTCCCCGATCAAGGCCGACTCCGTCGTCTGCATCATCGAGGCCATGAAGGTGATGAATGAGATCCAGTCGGAAATCTCCGGTACGGTGGTCGAGTGCCTGGTCGCCAACGGCACCTCGGTCGAATTCGGCCAGCCGCTCTTCCGCGTGAAGGTCAGCTGAGCACCGACTTCCGAGCATGAACAAGATCCTTATCGCCAATCGCGGCGAAATCGCCCTTCGCGTCATCCGCGCGTGCCGGGAGCTGGGCATCAAGACCGTCGCGGTCTATTCCCAGGCCGACGAGCAGTCGCTGCACGTGCAGCTCGCCGACGAGGCCGTCTGCATCGGACCCGGCCCGAGCAAGGACTCCTACCTGCGCGAGGATCGCATCATCTCGGCCGCCGAGATCACCAACGTCGACGCCATCCACCCCGGCTACGGCTTCCTCTCCGAACGCGCCGGCTTCGCCGAGAAGTGCGCCGCCGCCAACATCAAGTTCATCGGCCCGAGCCCCGACGTCATCCGTAAGATGGGCGACAAGGCCGTGGCCCGTCAGACGGCCGCCGCCGCCAAGGTCCCCTGCGTGCCCGGCACGGACGGTCCCGTCGACAACCAGCGCGAAGCCATCAAGGAAGCGCAGCGCATCGGCTTCCCCGTCATCGTCAAGGCCGTCGCCGGCGGCGGCGGCAAGGGCATGCGCATCGTCCA
The DNA here is from genome assembly GCA_044378215.1 of Opitutales bacterium. Taxonomy (GTDB): domain Bacteria; phylum Verrucomicrobiota; class Verrucomicrobiia; order Opitutales; family UBA953; genus UBA953. The sequence goes on along the minus strand of JBILXR010000051.1, from coordinate 5,392 downwards.
CAACGCCGCGGCTTTTCCCAAGGAATTCGAAAGCGCCCGCGCCGAAGCCGAGAAGGCCTTCGGTGACGGCCGCGTCTACATCGAGAAGTACATCGAGCAGCCGCGCCACATCGAGTTCCAGCTCCTGGGCGACGAACATGGCAAGGTGATCCACCTCGGCGAACGCGACTGCTCCGTGCAGCGCCGCCACCAGAAGCTGATCGAAGAATCCCCTTCCCCGTTCCTGACCCCGAAGCTCCGCGAGGAGATGGGCAAGGTCTCCGTCCGCCTCGCCGAGACCATCGGCTACCAGAACGCCGGCACGATCGAGTTCCTCGTCGATAAGCACGGCAAGTTCTACTTCATGGAGATGAACACGCGCATCCAGGTGGAGCACGGCGTCACCGAAGAAGTCACGGACATCGACCTCGTCCGCCGCCAGATCCTCATCGCCTGCGGCGAGAAGCTCGAGCTCTCCCAGAAGGACATCAAGATGACCGGCCACGCCATCGAGTGCCGCATCAACGCCGAAGACCCGGCCCGCAACTTCGCCCCGAGCCCCGGCACCATCGGCCTGTACTACACGCCCGGCGGCCACGGCGTGCGCGTCGACTCGCACTGCTACTCTGGCTACGTCATCCCGCCCCTCTACGACTCCATGGTGGCCAAGCTGATCTCGGTCGGCGCGACCCGCCAGAAGGCCCTGGACCGCATGCACCGCGCCCTCGGTGAGTACATCATCCGCGGCATCCACACCACGATCCCGGTCTGCCGCGCGATCATGAAGGATCCGGCCTTCCGCCAGGGCGGAGCGACGACGAAGTACCTCGAGGACTTCTTCGAAAGGACCCCGAAGGAACTCTGGTCCGCCGCCCCGCTCACCTGAGCGGCCACGCCGCCGCCGATGAGCGCCCCGCAGCGCCCGACTCCCGCCGCCACCGCCCGCCTCAGAACGGGCGGTGATTGTTTACGCCATGCCAACCGGCTCTTTAAGTCGGCCGGCGTCGCCCACGGCCAAGGGTTCGTCAACGCCGAGGAGGAATCCCTCACGCTCATGGGCCACGCCACCGGCCTGGCCTGGGAGCAGCTCCCCTCCTGCTACGAACGGGCCCTGACGGCCAAGGAGAAGGTCGCGTTCCTCGCGCTCATCGAACGCCGCGTCTTCGACCGCGTGCCCACCGGCTATCTCGTCGGTGAGGCCTGGCTCGGCGGCCTCCGCTTCCGCGTCGACGAACGCGTGATCATCCCGCGTTCGTATTTCGTCGAGCTCATCCCGGAGGCTATCCCGCCGTGGCTGCCGCCGGTCGCCCAGGTAACCGATGTCGCCGACATCTGCACGGGCTCGGGCTGCCTCGCCATCCTGCTCGCGAAGCGCTTCCCGAAGGCGCACGTCCACGCCACCGACCTCTCGGCGAAGGCCCTCGAGGTCGCGGCCCTGAACGTCGCCGACCACAGGCTGGCGAAGCGCATCACGCTGCATGAGACGGACACGATGACGGCGCTCACCAAGGGCCCGAAGTTCGACCTGATCGTCAGCAATCCGCCTTACGAACCCGAAGGCATCTACCGACGCCTCCCCGCCGAATTCAAGAAGGAGCCGAAGGGCTCGCTGGTCTCCGGCAAGGACGGCCTCGACGTCATCCGCAAGCTGCTCACGCAGGCGCGGGCCGCCCTGAAGCCGCACGGCATCCTCGTCATCGAGGTCGGCGGCCTGCAGCAGGCGATGCATCAGGCGTGGCCGAAACTGCCGATCATGTGGCTGCCCACGGCGGACGGCGCCGACTGCGTCTGCCTCATCCACGCCGCGGACCTCCGCCGCGAACTGCCGTCACCAGGCGCGCGGCGCGGGCGTTGATTCCAGACGGTCCTGCGTCGGACGCGGGAGCTTCGGGAAGAAATCCAAGCCGGTGAGTTCCTCCACCCGGCGGACGCTGACCACGTAGCGGGTGAGCTCGGCGTCGCGCCACTTCTCCTCATGCGGCACGAGGTAAGCGATCGCGCGGACGCCACCGACGGTCTCATCGTAATCCGAGATCACCATCCAGAAGGCCGTCGGCACGGGAACCCGGCCGACCTTCTTCGCGGCGGGCGACGCGAAGACCGGGCCGACCTGGATCCAGACGGTGCCGTAGCGCTCGACGTAACGCTTCATGATGCGCTGCTCCATGTCCTTCCAGAGGCCGGCGTTGAGCGCGTGCAGCTGCGGGACGATATTGCTGAGGAGGAAGGTCTCCTTCTGGGCCTCTTCGCCGTAGCAGACGGAGATCGCGTAGTTCGGCGCGAGGTGACCGCGGTCGTAACCTGAGCGGACGTACTCCGCGGTGGTCACGCGTGCCGCGGTGCGGGGATCGGACTTGAAGGACGAAGGCCGCTCAAGATGCACGTCGCGATAAGGAAAGACCCGATAGGAAGACCAGCGCGGCGCCGGCAGGCCGTCGTCATAACCGACCGTGTAGCCGCGGTTCGGCAATCGCTTCAGGCCGAAGCGGTCCGCGGGCTCGCCATAAGGAGCCGTGGCGGCCGAGTCCGGCGGCGGCGCCAGGACGACATCTCCGCGCACGGCCACGGTCTGGTCGGCGAAGCGATCCAACGCGTCGACGACCTTGCGCGGGGTCGTGCCGTCCTCGCGGACGACGTCCACCGCGTCGAGCACGCGCTGCTCGATGGCGACCTTCTGCGGACGCTCTGACAGGAAGTAGACCAACGCCACCACCCCGGTCGCCACGAGGACAAGCAGGCTGACCCAACCGAGGAAACGGAGCAGGTTGCGGATCATCTCAGCGCGTCAGGTAATAGCACTGCCAAGCCCAGTGGGCGGCGAGCAGGAGGATGAGCGTCAGCCGGACCCGGCGTGCCTTGCCGGGCTCGACGAGGAGCCGGAGCCGCAGCGTATCGCGCCGCAGCCAGAAGACCGCCGAGTAGGCCGTCCAGAGGAAAGCCGACGCCAGGATGAGAAAGAATCCCGGATGAAATAAGAACGCCTGGCCGAAATCCAGATGCACCAGATTACGGGCGCAGCGCGTGCCGCCACAACCGAGGCAAGGCAGGCCCGTCAGCCGGATGAAGACGCACTGCGGCAGCTGCAGTCCGGCAAGGAACCAGCCCCAGGCGAAGACCGCACCGGAGAAGAAGGCCGCCGGCCAGACGAGCTCGTGATTGAGCTCGCCGGGATAGGGAGGTCGGCGGATCAGACGCAGCACCGATCAACCCCCGAATGACATCCCGGACCGGCCCGCCAGGGACCAGACGAATAACGTGACCGGAGCGACGAAGCAGCAGCAACAAAGGACGAACCAGACGAAACAGGAGATGCCGAACTGGACCCAAGGATTGACGCCGGTCGCCGCGCCGAACGCGCGGTAATAGATGACGCAGGCGGGGATGAAAAACAGCGCGCTCAAGCCCATGTGGAAGGCGAAACTGAAACCGAGCAACTGCAGGGGGGCCATCAGCACGGCCAGCAAGGCCGTGGCCAGCAGGGCAGCCGCCACGGTCCGCTCGACCGGGACCTGATAACGGAAGATACGCTGGCCGACCCAGTGCAGGAGCGCGAAGAAGGCGTAGCCCAGCGGCGCCATCGCCAGCCCCATCAAGGCGCCGACGACCGTGACCCAGACGGGCGCCGGTTCGGCCGACGCGAGCTGTTCGGCGAACTTGCTCAATTCAGGGATGTTCACCCTGCGGAGCCACTCCGCCACCTCGGCGTTCTTGTCGCCGAAAGCAATGACGTTGACCAGCTGGAACGGCAGCGAGATCAGCACCGCCAGATAACAGAACGCCAGCCAATCTCCGAAGGCGAAGCGCCCGGTCGTGAGGGCGGCCGGATTCACCATCGCCTGCGTCATCGTCGCGAAGAAAGAGCCAAGGGACTTGCCCTGCTCCCAGGGAATCAGGGAGGCCGATGCGGGCTCGGCGGGCATCGAGGTTGCCGCCGCCGGCACGCCGACCGCGCGGAACTCGGCCCAATCGCCGAGGGGCGTCCACGCGGCCATCCCTTCGCGCCAGGCGAGGTCGGAAGCAAAGAAGCGGCCGGAGGCCAGGCCGGCGACGATGTCCTCGGCGGCGAAGACCCCGAGCTGCTGTTGGTGACGCGCGACGTGGATCTGCATGGTAAATCAGCCGGCGAAATTCTTGGCGACGACCGCGAACAAGAGCGCATAGACACCGCAGACGCAGAGGCAAGGGATCACCACGAGCGAGATCGTGACCTTCCACCAGGCGATCCGATGGACCTGCGAGTGGGCGATGATGGCCGCCACCAATTGCCAAGGCATGACGACGTAATTGACGCAGGGGATGAAGGCGAACGGCATGAACGCCCCGTAGGCATATGCATTGGCGCGGTAGGTCTGCGCGTAACCGCCGGAGGGAGCCCAAGGCAGCAGCAGCAGGTGGGTGATGCCGGCGCCGATGAAGTTGAAGAGCGGCACGAAGAGAAAGATCACCGCCAGGCCGGCGGAGATCGCCAAGGCCGCCACCAAGGGACCGACGCCGGCGACCCATGAAATGAAGGGATCATCGGCCGGCAGAAGGCCGGCGACCCCGACGGTCGCCATGAAGCCGAAGAGCGCGCCGTAGAGCAGGCTGCCGCAGAGCCAGGCCGGCAACAGCGACCAATAGGTGAAGGAAATCGGGCGGGCGAAGCCGCCGTCGCGCAGGTTCGCGAAGGTCCGTACCGGATCGAGGGCGACCTCCTTGATGGTCGCGATGAAATTGCCGACCGAGGCGCCGTGCTCCCATGAAGGCATCGCCGGCACCGTGGCATCGTCAGCCCGGCCCGGCGACGCCGCCGGCACGCCGACCCCGCGGAACTCGGCCCAATCGCCGAGGGGCGTCCACGCGGCCATCCCTTCGCGCCAGGCGAGGTCGGAAGCCAGGAAGCGGCCGGAAGCCAGGCCGGCGACGATGTCCTCCGGGGCGAAGACTCCGAGCTGCTGTTGCTGCCGAGCGACGTGGATCTGCATGTCACTTTGATAGGCGAGGCGACCTTCCTCGCAAGCCTAGGTCCGCTTCAACCCATCGGGCGGAAGAAAGGCCAGACGGCCAGGGCCATGAAAGCCGTGGCCACGCACGCAGCACAGCAGCCCCCGACCGCCAAAGCCAACAGGGGTTTCCAGGCGGCGTCCCGATGCGCCTCCCGCAGCGAGACCGACAGATAAGCCAGCATCGCGAAAGGCGCGAGCGCCCAACCGCAAGGCACGAAGGCCAGCATCAGCATCGCCCCGGTGACGTATGCCACGACGCGCGCGGTCACGCGAAAACCGGCCTTGCCGCCGCCGAGAAGGACGAGAAGAGCGTGGAGGAGACAGGCGCCGGCCATCGTCAGCACGACCATGGCCAGCGGGAACGGAAAAAAGAACGCCGCGAAACGGCTTAAATCTAATCCGGCCGGAGCGACCACTTGGATTCCCGC
>JBILXR010000194.1:0-3428 GCA_044378215.1 Opitutales bacterium | reverse complement strand
GGGCCGCGCAGGAGCGCGGGGTAGGCCGCCGGGTCCTTCAGCGCGAATAATTGCAGCGTGCCTTTCTTGATGAACTCCGGCCTGGCCAATTCAGCGTCCGGTAGGCCGAACTCCCGGCGATCGTGCCCATAGCCCAGCTCGAGGCGGGCATCGGCGTGACCATGTCCGTGCAGGTCGATGTAGAAGCCTTGGCCATGCTTCGCGACGACCGCCTGCTGGGCGGTCCGGATGAAGCCCTGGAAATCCTTCCAGGACTGTTCGGTCAGCGGGCTCCCCGCCGCGCCTTCGACGATCTCGCGGTTGCAGTCGATCTTGCGACGCGTGACGCGGCAGATGACCACATGCGGGTGCTGTCCGGTGCGAGCGACGAACTCGTCGTCGATGGCGCGGGCGAGTTCCTGGGTGTTGGTGTCGAAAGCGAAGGTGCCCTTCTCGCGGTCCGGAAGTTCGGCGGGCTTGTCGCGTCCGCCGTGCGGGGCCGACAGGACGAAGGGCAGGCTACCGGCGATATATTCGACGTACTGATTGCGACCGAAATAGGTCTTGCCGGGTTCCGGCGTCTCAGCGGCACGCAGGATGACGGAGGCTGCCAGCAGGCAGGCGCAGAGGAGGCGGGGCATGACGTATCCAACAGGCCCTGACGGCCCGGGTCAAGCGGACGGCCTCAGCGGACGGCGCCGCCGGCGAGCAAGGCGCGGACCGCGGCCTCCTCGGGGACGTCGTCCGCGGTGCTGGCCGCACCGACGCCGTCCTGCAGGACGAAGCGCAGCTTACCGCCGCGGACCTTCTTGTCCCGGCGCATCGCGGCGAGCATCGGGTCGAGCCTGAGCGGCTCGCGCAGGGCGGTCGGCAGGGCGTGCGATTGCAGCACGGCCTCGACCTGTTCGGCCTGGGCGGCGGTGCAGTGCTTCAGCTCGGCGGAAAGACGGGCGGCCATCACGAGGCCGATGGCGACCGCTTCGCCGTGCAGGTAGGCGCCGTAACCGGCGGTCGCTTCGATCGCATGGCCGAAGGTGTGGCCGAGGTTGAGCAGCGCGCGGCCGCCCTGGGCGCTGGTCTCGCGTTCGTCGCCGGCGACGACGGCGGCCTTGATCTCCACGCAGCGGCGGATGACGCGCGGGAGGAGCGGATGATTCCAAGCGAGCGGCGAATTCTGTTCGAGGAGGCCGAAGAGGTCGGCGTCGGCGATGATGCCATGCTTGATCACCTCGGCCATGCCGGCCGCGAATTCGCGCGGCGGCAAGGTGGCCAGCAGGTCGGTGTCGGCGAAGACGGCCGTGGGCTGGTGGAAGTTGCCGACGAGGTTCTTGCCCGCGGAAAGGTTGATACCCGTCTTGCCGCCGACGGAGCTGTCGACCATCGCGAGCAGGGTGGTCGGGAGCTGGTAGAAATCGACGCCGCGCTGATAGGAGGCGGCCGCGAAGCCGGCGAGGTCGCCCACGACGCCGCCGCCGAGCGCGAAGACCGCGCCGTCGCGGGCCACGCCGTTGGCGGCGAGGAAATCCCAGACGCGGGCCAGTTCGGTGGCCGACTTGGCCGTCTCGCCGTCCGTGGCCGTGGCCAGCACCGGCATCAGGCGCGCGAGTTCGGCCGCGAGGCCGGACTGCGCGGCGGCGACGCCCGGCGAGGTGATCGCGACGCACTTCTGGCCGGCGGCCAGGCGACGTTCGGCGGCGGCCAAGGCCTCGCGGCGCATCCCGGCCCCGATGCGGACGGGGTAGGAGCGTGAGCCTAGTTCGACGGTGACGGTCTCGGCCGACATGAGGTCACGCTGGGGTGAGCCGCCCCCGCTGGCAAGACAACCTCACTCGGCCAGGCCGACGATCGAGCGGGCGTAGGCGCGTGCGTCGAATGGCTGGAGGTCGGCCGGCTGCTCGCCGACGCCGATGAAGCGGACCGGCACGCCGAGCTCTCGGACCACCGCGACGAGCGCGCCGCCGCGGGCGGTGCCGTCGAGCTTGGTCACGATCAGACCGGTGAGGCCGACGGCTTCGTGGAAGATGCGGGCCTGTTCGATGGAGTTGGCGCCGAGCGAGCCGTCGAGGACGAGCCACTTCTCGTGCGGCGCGCCGTCATGGGCCTTGGTCGTCACGCGGACGACCTTACGGAGTTCTTCGAGGAGGTGCGCCTTGGTGTGCAGGCGGCCGGCGGTGTCGAGGATGACGAGGTCCGCGCCGCGCGCGACGCCCGCCTTGACGGCATCGAACGCCACGGCCGCGGGATCCGCGCCGGCGGCGCCGCCGACGACTTCGACGCCGACCCGGCCGGCCCAGGCGGAAAGCTGTTCACCGGCGGCGGCCCGGAAAGTGTCGCACGCGCCGAGCAGGCAGGTCTTACCTTCCTCGCGCCAGCGCCAAGCGAGCTTCGCGGCGGTGGTCGTCTTGCCGGCCCCGTTGACGCCGAGGAGCATGATCACGTGCGGCTTCGTAAAGGCGGGCGCGGCGGCGGTCTCGCCGCCCAGCGCGCGGACGATGCTTTCGGCCGCGGCTTCGGCGGGCGAGGTCTTGCGGAGCGCGGCTTCGGTCTTCCAAGCGCCGCGGGCTGCTTCGACGACCTCGTCGGCGGTGGCGGGGCCGAAGTCGGCGGCGATCAGCCGCTCGCGCAGTTGCTCGGCGGAAGCGGCGTCCATCGGCCGAGCCAGCAGGTTGGCCACGGCCTCAGCCGTGCGGCTCAGGCCGGACTTCAGTCGCTCGAAGAAGCCCGCCATGGCTCAGCCGCCCTCGGCCTTGCGCGGGTCGCGCCCGAGCTCTTCCTTATAACTGTCGAGGATGCCGTTCACGAAGCGCTTGGATTCCTCGGTCGAGAACTCCTTGGCGATGTCGACGGCCTCGTTGATGCTCACGACCGGCGGGATGTCGGTCCGGCGCATGAGTTCGAAGATGGCGACGCGCAGGATGGCGAGGTCGACGCGGGCGATGCGGCCGAAGGCCCAGTTCTTGGCGTACTTGCCGATGATCTCGTCGATGAGGGCGAGGTCGCGGATGACGCCTTGGATGAGCTCCTCGGCGAACGCGTAGTATTCGCGGGGCTGCGGGCGTTCGGAGAAGAAGTCGAAGAGGGCCGTGACCATGTCCGCGTGGCGCTGGACTTCCCACGAGCACAGGAACTGCATCGCGACGACGCGGCTGTCGTGGCGGCGGTTGCGCTTGGCGGGCGGGGCGGCGGGATCCGGGACGACCGGCTCTTCCGGGGCGACGATGGCGATCTCGACGCCGGCCGGCACGTTATGGCGGCGGAACGCGTCGACGGTCTTCTGGTTGGAGCCGATGATCTCGATCAGGCGGCGATGGCTGCGGATCTCCTCGCGGAGGGCCGTGCGCGGTTCCTCGACCTGGGAGGGCAGCGGGAAGGGGCCGGAGATGCGGGCGCCGGAGCCGACGACGCTGGCGATGATGTCGGCCGCGGTCTGGTCCGCCATGCGGTAGTCG
>JBILXR010000050.1:0-12351 GCA_044378215.1 Opitutales bacterium | reverse complement strand
AGGAGCGAGCCGGGGAAGATGTGCTTCTGGATGAAGTCCACGCCGTCGCGGAACTGCGCGTAACGGCTGTCGGGGCAGGTGATGTACTGGAAGGCGGCGATGCCGTCGGGCTTGAGCAGGCGGCCGATCGACGCACAGAAGGCGGGGAGATACTTATGGCCGAGGGCCTCCATCATCTCGATGGAGACGCACTTGTCATACGCGCCTTGGTGGTCGCGAAAGTCCTCGAGTTTGACGGTGATACGATCCGAGAGGCCGGCGGCCTTGATGCGCTCGACGGCGAGATCGTGCTGCGCCTGCGAGATGGTGAGCGAGGTGACGCGGCAGCCGTATTTTTTCACGGCGTGCAGGGCCCAGCCGCCCCAGCCGGTGCCGATCTCGATGACATGGTCCGTCGGCTTGAGCTGGAGGAAGCGGCAGAGGGAATCGTTCTTGTTGGCCTGCGCCTGTTCGAGGGAGTCCGTGCCATCCCAGCGGGCCGACGAGTACATCATCGACGGGTCGAGGAAGAGTCGGAAGAAGTCGTTGGAGACGTCGTAGTGCTCCGAGATGTTGCGACGCACCATCTGCTTATCATTCGGACGCAGGAGATGGCCGATACGGTCGGCGATGCGGAAGAGGCCGACGCCGAGCGCCTTGCGGGCCGAGCCGGACATGCCCGGGGTCTGGTCGATGTTCTCGATGAAGAAGCCGATGAGCGCGTTCAGGTCGGGGGAGTCCCACTCGCCTTCCATGTAGCCCTCGGTGAGGCCGATGTCCGCCGCGAGCATGATGCGACGGAAGGCGTTCTCGTCTTTGACGTCCATCCGGGCGCCGCCCGTGGCGCGAGGGTCGCCGAGCACGAGCTCCGCGCCTTCGGGTAGGCGGAGGACCAGGCGTCCCTTGGTGAGCTTCGCGAGCTCGGGGAGGACGAGGCGGCGGGCGAGGGAGCCGGCGGCGGGGAAGGGGTTAGTCATGTCGGCCGGTCAGTTCAGAGGTGGGGTGCCGCAGGTTGCGCTGCAGGGGAATGTCGTCGCCCTTGCGGCGGAAAGGAAGTTTTTTCACCAACCACAGCCAGGCGGCGTGGAGGTGGATCAAGGCGATGACCTTCAGGATCAGCAAGGGGGACTTCACGGTCAGCCAGAGCAGGCGTGCGTCGGTCAGCGGTACCTGTCGGCCGGTCCAGGCGCTGATGAGCGTCTTCCGTCCGTCCTCATAGTGGTCGACCGTGATCGCGAGGTGTCCGTCCGGCAGGCGGAGCGTGAACTCGAATTCGGTATCCAGCGCCGAGAACGGCGAGACGTAGAAACGTTTCGGGGCGCGCAGGCGCAGGGTGGCGTCGCCGTCGAAATCATGGCGGAGACAGGCCCGGCCGAGGAACCAGGCCTTGCGTTCGCCGAAGGTGTTATGGACCTCGGCGATCCCGCAGGTCAGGACGCCGTCGACCGTGGCCATCATGAACACCGCGGGATTATAAGATTTCCCGAAGGAGCGCGGCATCGCGACCAACCGGATGACGGCGTGCGCGGGGAGTGGCTCGCCATGGGCGGCGGCGAAGGCGCGGAAACGGTCGGCGAGGGTGACGCCGGCGAAGGCCTGCGGGACGCCCTCCGGCTGGAAGACCTCGCCGGCCGGGAGAAAGTCGCCGTCGCGGAAGCGGTAGGGCGACCAGGCGCGACCGAGCATCAGACGCCCGCCCTTCACCGCGTCGACCGCCGCGGCGTCGACCGAGAAGGCGAAGGCCGCGTGCGTGAAGTCATGCCGCTTCGGCCAGAGCCGGGCGTGCATCACTTCTGCGTTGTACAGTCGGGGCATCGGCTTGCAGGGTGGGTGCAAGCCGCCCGGGTGCAAGCGTCCCCGCCTCCAAACCTTGCTAAACCGAGGGCCACGGGCATATCGACCTCCGTGGCCGATGACCTCGCAGGCGCTGGATTACTGACCTTAGCGGGTTCCGCGGGTTGCCTGTTGCTGGCCTTGAGCGCGGGCCGGAAACGTCGCTTGCTCGATGACACGCCGGTCTCGAAGGCCCTCGGCGTCTTCGTCGGCGAGGTCGAGCTCGAGGGCGTGTGCGTCCGCCGCGACCCTTTTATCAGCCACCTGGCCGAGCGGCCGTGCGTGCTCTACAGCTGGAGCGTCGAGGAACATTGGCGTCGCCGGCGCACGGAGACCTATACCGACGACAAAGGCCGCACGCGCACGCGCACGGTGATCGACACCGGTAGCGACACCGTCGCCTCCGGCGGTGAGAAAGGCGGATTCTACCTGCAGGACGATACCGGTTACGTCTGGGTCAATCCCGAGGGTGCCGACCTCGAGACGCTCACGATGTTCGACCGCGACGTCGGCGAAGGTCATCCACTGTATTACGACAAAGGCCCGTCCGACGCCGTCGAGGGTTCGATCGGCCGCCGTAGCTTCACCGAATACGGACTCGTCGTCGGCACGCCCCTGTTCGTCCGCGGCCGCGCCAGCGAACGGCCGGATATCGTCGCGGCCCAGATCAAGCATGAGGACAAGGCGGACATGTTCATCATCACCCCGCGCAAGGAGAAGGATCTCAGCGACGGCAAGGCCACATCCTTCATCGTCTGGAATCTCCTCGGCGCCGCCTTCGCCGGCGGCTTCGGTGCGGTCCTCTTCGCCGGCGCCCGCCCCGACGTCGCGCCGATCGGCCTCTTCGTGGGCCTGCTGCTCTACCTGTTCGCCGCCGGCGCGGGGTGGGTCTGGATGGTCTTCAACAGCATCACCGGCCTGCGCAACCGCGTCCGTCAGGCCGACTCGCTCATCGACGTGCAGCTCAAGCGTCGCGCCGACCTGATCCCGCCGCTCGTGGCCTGCGTGCAGGGTTTCCGCGCCCACGAAGCCTCCGTGCAGACGCTCGTCGCCGCCCTCCGCGCCCAGGCGGCTGGCGGCCGGCCCGCGGCGATCGCGCCGACGCTCCTCGCCGTCGCGGAGCAGTATCCCGAGCTCAAGGCCCAGACGGTCTTCGCCGAGCTCAGCCGCAACCTCGTCGAGACCGAGGACCGCATCGCGCTCGCGCGCGCCTATCACGCGAACATCGCGACCTTCTACAACACGCGCCTCGAGCGTGTGCCCGACCGGTATGTCGCGGACCTCGTGAAGATGCAGCCCGAGCCGCTGTTCCAGGCGGAAGGCTTCGAGCGGCAGGCGCAGAAGCTGGCCTTCTGATCAGGCGGCCCAGGCGTCGCGGCCGAGGAGCTGCGTGCACAGGCGGTGCGCGGACCAGAAGCCGTCCTCATGGAAGCCGTAGCGCTGCCAGGCGCCGGCGAAATGCACGCGCGCGCCGGGACGGGCGTTGAGCGCCGGGATCTCCGCCTGGGCGGCGACGGCGTCGAGCGAGAACAGCGGATGCTCCGTCGGGATCGTCACGATCACCTTCGCCGGATCGACCTGCTCGGGATGATTGATCGTCACGACGAAGTCGCCCTTGTCCGTGAGTCCCTGCAGGGAGTTCATCCAGTAGTGGGTCGACGTCACCAGGCCGCCGTCCTTGGCCCAGGTGCGGTAGTTCCAGGATGAGCGCGCTTTCGGCGAGCGGGGCAGGGGCGCCAGGTCGGTGTGCACGATGGCGTCGTTCTGATTGTAGGCGAAGGCGCCGAGCAGGCGGCGTTCCTCGGCGTCGGCGTCGGTCAGCAGGCGGAGCGTCGTGTCGGCGTGCGAGGCCATGATCACGCGGTCGAAGCGTTCTTCACCGGCGGTGGTCGTCACGACGACCTGGGCGCCGTCGCGGCGGACGCCGGTCACGCCCTGACCGAAACGGAAATCGGCGGGGTGCGCCTTGAGCAACGCCGCGACGTAGGTGCGGGAGCCGCCTTCGAGGGTCAGCCACTGGTGCTGCGTGTCGAGGCCGAGGAAACCGTGGTTGTGGAAGAAGCGCATCAGCGCCGCGGCCGGGAAGCCCAGCATCTTCTCCGCCGGCGTGGACCAGACCGCGGCCGACATCGGGATCAGGTAGAGGTCGAGGAAGTCCTGGCCGAGCCCTTTACGCGCGCACCAGTCGCGGAGCGAGGTCGTCTCGGCCTCGGTCGAGCGCCACTCAGCCTTCGCGAGCTTGTTGAACTTGTTGATCTGCAGGAGCAGCTTCCAGAAGCGCAGGCTGAAGAGGTTGCGACGCTGGGCGAAGAGGTGGTTGAGCGAACTGCCGCACCATTCCAAGCCGGTCGGGTCGTGGCGGACGGCGAAGGACATCGACGTCTTCTTGGGCTGCACGCCCAGCTCCTTGAACAGACGGCAGAGGTGCGGATACGTCACCTCGTTGAAGACCATGAAGCCCGTGTCCATCGGGAGGGCGCGGCCCGTGCCGGGTTCGGTGACGTCAATCGTGTGGGCGTGGCCGCCGGGACGGAGGTCGCGGTCGAAGACCGTCACGTCGTGGTGGGCGCGCAGGAAGCGGAGGCAGCCGAGGCCGCTCACGCCGGAGCCGACGATGGCGATGCGTTCACGCACGCTGCGAACCGTCCTCGGCCTTGGCACGCTCGGCCTCTTCGTAGACCGAGGCGGGCACGCCCTTGAGCCCCCAGATCAGGCCCATCCACGACATCACCTTGAGACCGTAGTAGGTCGGATCGATTTCCCACCAGTAGAAACCCTGCTTGGTCGTGGCCTGGTAGCGGTGGTGGTTGTTGTGCCAGCCTTCGCCGAGGGTGATGAGCGTGAGGATGAGCGAATTACGGGACTCGTCGCCGGTGGTCTTGAAGCGTTTGCTGCCGAAGACGTGCGCGAGGGAGTTGATGCAGGCCGTCCCGTGGAAGAGCACGACGGTCGAGATCAGACCCCACACGAGCAGCTGCGGTCCGTTGGTATCGTAGCCATGGGCGCCGAGCCAGGCGCCCGCGCCGTAGGTCGCGGCCGCGGCGAGCAGGGGGATGAGGATGTCGAAGCGGTTCAGGAACACGAGCTCGGGGTATTTCGCGAGGTCGGGGATCTTCGAGTAGTCGGTCGGGAAATTCTTCTTCGAGGTGATCCAGCCGATGTGCGACCACCAGAACCCGTCGACCACCGGCGAGTGCTTGTCGTCTTCCTCGTCGGAGTGCTTGTGGTGGTGGCGGTGCGTGCAGGCCCACCAGAGGGCGCCTCGCTGGACGGCCAGGGCGGTCCAGACGGCCATCACGAACTGGAAGCCGCGGGAGGTGGAGTAGGTCTTGTGCGAGAAGTAGCGATGCAGGAAGCCCGTGATGGCGAACATCCGGAAGAAGTAGAGTCCGACCGCGGTCCAGACGGCGATCGGGCTGGCGCCGACCCAGATGACGGCAAAGCAGGCCAGATGAAGGATGATAAACGGAATGGAGCGGGCCCAGTCGACCTTCTTGGGGGTGCTTTGCAGGGCCTCGATTCCTTCCGGGATGTAGTCCGCATCGAACCAGCGGATCAAGGAACGGAAAAAACCATTCGCAGGCGGCTGGACGGGCGGAGTGGGCATCTGATCGGGAATTAGGCGGGGCGGGGAGGTTTCGCAACTGCTTTGACGATTTAGGGCGGCCTCATAAGATGCGGTTTCGGGAGACAAAAACCGCCCTTCGGTCCGCTTTCTAAGTAACAAGCATGCACGACGCCCATTCTGCTCAGGATTGGCGGGCCTGGTTCGCCGAACACGGCGCCCGGCTCCGGCTGATCGCGCGCCAGTGGACCCGGGGTGAAGCCGATGCGGACGATGTCCTGCAGGAGGCATTTGTTCGCTTTTGGAAACATCAACGTCACCTGCCCGGCAATCCGAACGCTTTGGTCGTGACCTCGATCCGGCGCTCCGCGCTGGACCTGCTGCGCCGTTCGGACCGACGCACGCTCCGCGAGAAGATCGTCGGCGACGATATGGACACCGCGAGCTGGTTCGAGCCGGAGGCCGATCCGCGCCTTGCCGCGCTCGCCGAGTCGCTGAAGCTCCTGCCCGCCGAGCAGCGCGAGGTCGTCGTCCTCAAGGTCTGGGGTGACCTGACGTTCGATGAGATCGGCGAACAACTTTCGATTTCTCCGAACACCGCGGCCTCGCGGTGGCGCTATGCCATGGAGGCCTTGCGCCGAAACATCACCGCCCGCACCCATGACTGATCCCGACCACGACCTCGAGCAGGCCCTCCGCGCCCTGCGTCCGCGCCCGCCCGGCCCCGCCGTCGCGGCCCGCCTCGACGCGGAGCTCGCCTCGCCCGTCGGGCGACGCGGCGTGGTCATCGCCTGGTCGGCCGGCATCGCCGCCGCCGCGGCCGCGCTCGCCGCCTTCGTCTTCCTCGCGGAGCCCGTCGAGCCGGAGGCGCCCGCCTACCAGCTCGTTCGCGCCGATCGTTCGCGCCCGGAGATCCAGCTGTTCCGCCCGGTCGAACTCGCCGACGGCTCGTATGCCCGTCCCGTGCGCGTGCGCTGGGAGGACACCACCCGCTGGGAGGATGCGCGCACCCAGACGCGCCTGATCGATTATCGCCCCAACGACCAACTGGGGTTCCTGCCCCTGGAGACGCATTGAACAAATCCGCCGACCTCCGACGCTCATCTTTCAAAGGACCCCCATGAATACGTTCCGCCAGATTCCCCTCCACATGCTCCTGCTCGCCGGCCTCATCGGTACGGCGGAGGCCAAGGACAAGGAGCCGGCCAGTTCCGCCGCCAAGCCCGCCGTCGCCGGCGTCGCCTACGCCGGCCTGAACGTCGGCCCGCGCGATGAAACGGTCGCCTCCGTGCCCGCCGGCGTAGGCATCGTGGTCGGCTTCATCGATCCGAAAGGACCCTCCGTCGGCAAGATCGAGGAAGGCGACATCCTCACGCGTCTCGATGACCAGGTGCTCTTCAACGCCGAGCAATTCCGCGCGCTCGTGCGCACGCGCCAGCCTGGCGACAAGGTGAAGCTCACGCTCCTGCGCGGCCCGGAGCCCATGGTCGTCGAACTCACGCTGGCTGCCCGGACCGACCGCGAGCCGCGCGCCGAAGCCAAGGACGGAGCCCGCGCCGCGGCCCGCGGCCTCCCGCCAGGCGTGACCATCGTCGGTCCTGGCGGCGTGATCCCGCCGGAGCTCCTCAAGCAGCTGCAGGATCTGCAGGCCGGCGTCTTGCCCGCGCCTGGCGGCCGTTCGCACATCCCGTCGGTCGATGAACTGCGTGCGCGTGCGGGTTCGAGCACGTCCAACTCGCATTCGTTCTCGTTCAGCTTCGGCAGCGGGGCGAAGAGCTCCTCGACGTCCATGGCCTCCGACGCCGAGGGCTCGGTCACGATCCAGCAGGAAGACGGGAAGAAGCGTGCGGTCGTGAAAGATCGCGATGGAAAGATGATCTTCGAGGGCGATGTCACCGATCAGGCCGCCGTCGAGAAGCTGCCGGCCGACGTCCGTCGTCGCCTCCAGCTCGTCGAAGGTCGCGGCTTCAACCTGCCCGGTAATCCGGGCGCCAAGCCTGCCGGTAAGCCTGCGGCCGAAGAGCCGAAGAAGAAGTTCGACCCGAAGCAGGGCGCCTGAGCGGACGCGCTGCGGGTAGGGACGCCACGGCGTGGCTTCCGTGGGCGGAGTGAGGTCACAAGGGCGAAAGTCGTGCCCGATGATACGCGTCTACGACTGCGAACGGCGGCCATGGCAGTGGCCGCCCTGCCTCGTTACTGGGGAGGCGGACCCTTCTTGCCTTTTCCTTTGCCCTTGGCGCCGGGGCCGCTCTGTCCGCCGAGGTTGGCGTGAGCGTCCATGCGCATCTTATTGAACGAAGGATCCGGCGTACCCTTGAGCTTACGCGGGATGAAGGGGAACTCTTCGGTCAGCACGTAATAATAAGTCCCCTGGGGGAATTCCGGGGTCACGCCCGTGCGCCCGCCGAACTCGTCGAGGTCGCCATGCCCGGGCACGTATTCGTAATCCAGGGCGAACGAACCGTCGGGCTTGCCGGTGGGGGTCTCCTTACCGTCGCCGCCGCGGTCGGCGGTCTTGAGCCGGTAGCTGCTCTTCATCGGCTTGAGCGCGCTCTTCGCGTCGCCGGCCTGGGCGTAGGCGTGGATCGCGTAGACCGGGTAGCCGTCGGCCGCCCAGCCGACGTGGGTCATCTTCTTTTCACCGCCGGAGAGCCGGGCGATGAGCAGGGTGGGGAGACCGTGGTAATGGTAGGCACCGTTGGGTTGGACGTGGCCGTGGTTCTGGTCGAGGCCGAGACCGGTCGGGATCCGGGGGTCGTGCCCATCTCGGTGTTGCTCTTGAGCGCCTCGTAGTGCCAGGGGTTGCTCCGGTCGCCGTCATTGTAGACTTCGGCGGTACCCGGGTCGAAGACCACGCCGTTCAGGGCGACGCCCCAGGCGTAAGGGAAGCGGCCGGGTTGCGCGGTCGACGGCTGCGGGTGGGCGGGCACCTCGAGGCGGTATTTCTGCTCGGAGATCGCGTTAGGGTTACCCCGGTTGGGGAAGGCGGCCACCTGGTGGTCCGGGATGCCATTGGACTCGATGATCCGCTTGTCGCCTTTGACGGTGATCGTCACCTTGTTCTGGGCGGGCGGGGCGCTTTCGGCCAGCTTCAGGGCGGGGCCGGCGGCTAGGAGGGACGCCGCCAGCAGGGTGAGGAGTGGGGCGTTCATCGGTTATATTATCCAACCACGGGGGCAGGGATTAGTTGCGGGTAGGCGGCGGCTCCGGGGTGGGGAAGGGGTTGGCTTTTCCCGTAAAACCCCTTCTGCTGAGGCATGGCCTCCACCACCGAGCTCCTTTCCCGCGCTGTCGCCGGCCTCAACGGCCTGGCCACCGTCTTCCTCCTGGTCGGTATCTTTCGGATCAAGGCCGGTGACCGTGAAGGCCACGGCAAGGCCATGAAGTGGGCGGTGATCACCTCAGCCCTCTTCCTCGCCGTCTACCTCGCCTCCAAGGTCCACCTCTGGGTCGCCCTCGGCCGGACCAACGTCACCTACGCTCCGGCCGACCCCGCTTCGGTCTGGGCCGGACTCAAGGGACTCTACCTCTTCATCCTGATCCCGCACGTCATCCTGGCCATCGTCGTCACGCCCTTCGTCCTGCGCGTCGTCTGGCTGGCCAAGGTCGGCCGCCTCGAGGAGCACAAGCGGCTCACGCGCTGGGTCTTCCCGGTCTGGCTCTACGTCTCCGTCACCGGCGTCATCGTCTGGGCCTTCATGGAGTTCAGCGGTTCCCTGGCGGCGGTCGCCGCGACGGCGAAGTAAGCGGGTCATTTTCCCCTCGCCCCGTAGTGAATTTCCGCTTTCACTTCCGCGGTCGTCATGGATAGAGAGCCTTCTTCCCGCAACCCGCAGACCGAGAAGCTGTTTCTCTGGGCGTCGTTCATCCTCTTCTGCACCGTACTCGCCTTCACTTGGTCGACCTACGGCGACGAAGTCGCGCGTCTCGAAGGCCTGCGCGCCAGCGAACGTCAGAAGGAGCAGGCCTACGCGGCGCTCGAACGCGCGCGCGCGCAGACCGACCGTTACATCGACCGTTTCGGGCGCGACCCGGAGTTCGTCCGTGATCAGGCCCGCGAACGCATGGGCGTCGCCGAGCCCGGCGAAATCGTGATCCGCGTCGACGGCGCCCGTGGCATGGCCACGCCCGCCAAGCCGGCGGCTCAGCCGCCGCCCGCTCCGGCCGGCCGCTGAGCGTCCTTGCTTGCCTGACCGCCTTCCCGGGGGCATTGGTTCGTCATGTCCGCACGGAAGAAAGCCCAGGCCACCTGGGGCGGCCGGTTCAGCGCCGGTCCTGCCGAACTGATGCTGCGTTTCGGCGAGTCCGTCTCGTTCGACCATCGTCTCTGGGCCCAGGATATCCGGGGCTCGATGGCTCACGCCACCATGCTAGCCCAGGCCGGCATCCTGACCAAAAAGGAGCGGGACGCGATCCTGCGGGGCCTCGACGCCATCGCCAAGGAGATCGCCGCCGGCAAGTTCGTCTGGAGCCGCGACCTCGAGGATGTGCACATGAACATCGAGAGCGCGCTCACGAAGCGCGTCCCGGCCGCCGCCAAGCTGCACACCGCCCGCTCGCGTAACGACCAGGTCGCCACCGATGTCCGCCTCTGGATCAAGGACCAGTGCGACGCCGCCGACGCGGCGCTCGTCTCGCTGCTCAAGACCTTGGTGAAGCTCGCTGCGGCCAACGCCGATGTGATCCTCCCGGGCTACACGCACCTGCAGCGCGCCCAGCCGGTCTCCGCCGCCCATCACCTGCTCGCCTACGCCGAGATGTTCGGCCGCGACCGCACGCGTCTCGCCGCCGCCAAGGCTTCCGCCAACTGGTGCCCGCTCGGCTCCGGCGCCATCGCCGGCACGACCCTGCCGATCCGCCGCGAAGTCACCGCGAAGCTGCTCGGATTCGTCGACGCGAAGGGCCGCCCGCAGGTCACCCGTAATTCCATGGACGCCGTCGCTGACCGCGATCCGGCCACGGAGTTCTGCTTCGCCGCCGCCCTCTGCGGCGTGCACCTCTCCCGACTGGCCGAGGACATGGTCCTCTGGTCCTCCGCCGAGTTCGGCTTCGCGCGCATGCCCGACGAGTTCTCGACGGGTTCGTCGCTGATGCCGCAGAAGCGTAATCCCGACTCCATGGAGCTCCTCCGTGGCAAGGCCGCGCGCTTCCAGGCTTCGCTCACGCACCTACTCACGCTCACGAAAGGCCTGCCGCTCACGTACAACCGCGACCTGCAGGACGACAAGCCGCCGCTCTTCGACGCCGCCGACCAGCTCATCCTGTCCGTCGCGGTCGCCGACGCCACGCTAGCGGGCACGACTTTCAATAAAACCCGCTGCCTCGCCGCCGCGTCCGATCCCGCGCTCCTCGCCACCGACCTCGCCGACTGGCTCGTCCGCAAGGGCATGCCGTTCCGTCACGCCCACCACGCGGTCGGCCGCCTCGTCGCGCTCGCGGAGAAGTCCGGCGTGCCGCTCGACAAGGTCTCCGACGAAGCCGCGCTGACCGCCGACAAGGCCTTCACGAAGGGCTGGCGCGAAGTTTTCAGCCTCCAGCGTGGTTTTGCCGCGCGTGAGAACACGGGCATGCCCGGCCCCAAGGCCGTCGCCCGCGAGATCGCGCGCTGGAAGCAGTCCCTCCGCTAAGCGGGGATGCATGTCGGCCTGCTCATCGCCTCCTGCCTGACCGCGAGCCTCTCGCCCGGGCCGGCGGCGCTATCGACCATCGAGACTTCGCTCCGTTACGGTAAACGACGCGCCTTCTGGCATACGCTGGGACTCGCGGTCGGCGAGACCCCGCACCTTTTCCTGGCGCTGTTCGGTACGCAGTGGCTGGCGCAACAAGCCCCGCACGCGCTCACCGCCGTCGCGGCGGCCGGGATGGCTTACTTCCTGTATCTTGGCTGGCAGCACCTCGTGCGGCCGCGTTCGAGCCTGCCGGAATCCGCCGGACTCGAGGGCGGCGCCGGGCGGCTCTTCCTGCGGGGCGCGTGGGTGAACTTCTCGAACCCGAAGACGATCCCGTTCTTCCTCGTCATCATCCAGGCCGCGAGCGTGCCGACCGACGCGTTCGCCTGGTCGACCACCGGCGTCTTCCTGTCGTGCACGCTAGGGGCGGAGGTCGGCGTGATGAGTTTCTACGCCTTCCTCGGTGATCGCCTGCGCTTACGCCTTAAGGACGCCGCCACGATCCGCATGGTCGACCGTGCGCTCGGGGTGCTCTGGACGGCCCTGGGCCTGCTGATGGCCGGGCGGGTGTGGCAATTGCTCGAAGGTCCGCATTAACCGTTGGCCCGCGGGCTTGTCAGCCCGACCGCATGGAATTACTGATCGGTATGAGCTTACCCCGCCTCACCTGCCTGCTTGCCGGCGCGATCGCCGGCGCGACTTCGCTCTTCGCCGAAGAGACGCCGAAGAAGGTCGGCATCATCGGCCTCGATACTTCGCACGTCGTGGCCTTCACGACCGTCCTCAACAAAGGCCCGAAGAACCCGGCCGATGCCGCGAAGTTCGCCGGCTTCCGCGTGACGCACGCCTACGCGCAGGGTAGTAAGGATATCCCCGAGAGCACTTCCCGCGTCCCGGAATACAGCGAGAAGCTCAAGGGCATGGGCGTCGAGATCGTCGGCTCGATCGAGCAACTCTGCGCGCAGGTCGACTGCGTGCTGCTGGAGTCCAACGACGGCCGCGTGCACCTCGAGCAGCTGCTCCCGGTGCTCAAGGCCGGCAAGATGGTCTTCATCGACAAGCCGATCGCTGGCTCGCTCGCCGACGTCCTCCGTATCCAGGACGCCGCCAAGCAAGCCGGCACGCTATACTTCTGCTCTTCGTCGCTCCGCTTCGCCGCCGGCACGCAGGCCGTCGCGCAAGGCTCGATCGGCAAGGTCAAGACGGCCCATACCACGAGCCCGGCCAGCCTCGAGCCGCATCATCCCGACCTGTACTGGTATGGCGTCCACGGTTGCGAAAGCCTATTCACCGTCATGGGCACGG
>JBILXR010000193.1:0-3437 GCA_044378215.1 Opitutales bacterium | reverse complement strand
GTCTTCGGCGCGATGACCGCGCCGCACGTCACGCTCGCCGAGGCGGCCCTGGCCTCGCCCGGCGTGGCCGCGTTCATCCCTGTCCAGGACCTCCTCGGCCTCGGGGCCGAAGCCCGCTTCAACACCCCGGGAAATCCGCAGGGCAACTGGGGCTGGCGCATGAGCGAGCTGCAGCTGACCACGCTCGCGGCGATGGCCGGAGCGTGGCGGGAGCGGCTGAAGGCGACAGGCCGGCTCAGCGCGTAAGGCGACGGTACTTCGGTCGACGCGGCGTATCCGACTCGAGGCCGAGGCGCTTGCGCCGGTCTTCGAGGTAGTCGCCGTAGTTACCTTCGTGCCAGACCACCGTGCTGTCGTCTTCAAACGCAAGGATGTGCGTGGCCACGCGGTCGAGGAACCAGCGGTCGTGGGTCACGATCACCGCGCAGCCCGCGAAGCCTTCGAGCGCGTCTTCGAGGGCGCGGATCGTATTCACGTCGAGGTCGTTGGTCGGCTCGTCGAGCAGGAGCACGTTGGCGCCGGCCTTGATGAGGCGCGCGAGGTGGATGCGGTTGCGTTCGCCGCCCGACATCACGCCGACCTTGCGTTGCTGGACATCGCCGGTGAAACCGAAGCGGGCCGCGTAGGCGCGGGCCGGGACCATGATCTTGCCGAGGTGGACCATGTCCTGGCCGTCGGAGATCGCGGACCAGAGCGGCGCATCGGCCGGGAGCGAGTCGCGGGACTGGTCGACGTAGGCGATCTTCACCGACTCGCCGACCGTGAGCGAACCCTTGTCCGGCTTCTCCTGACCCGTGATCATGCGGAAGAGCGTCGTCTTACCAGCGCCGTTGGGGCCGACCACGCCGACGATGCCGCCGGCGGGCAGCGTGAAATTGACCTCATCCATCAGGATGCGGTCGCCGTAGCCCTTGGACAGCCCGCGGGCCTCGATGACGGCGCCACCGAGGCGCGGACCGGGCGGGATCCAGATCTCGGCCGCCTTCTCCTGGAGGTTCTGGTCCTGCGTAAGCATCTGCTCGTAGGCGCGCAGACGGGCCTTGTTCTTGGCCACGCGGGCCTTGGGCGAAGCCGCGGCCCACTCGCGTTCGCGCTCCATCGAGCGGGAACGCGCGGCGGACTGCTTCTCCTCCATCTCGAGGCGCTGCTGCTTCTGTTGGAGCCAAGAGGAATAGTTGCCCTTCCACGGGATGCCGCGGCCGCGGTCGAGCTCGAGGATCCAGCCCGCCACGTTATCGAGGAAGTAGCGGTCGTGCGTGATCGCGATGACCGTGCCCTTATAACCCTGCAGATGGCGTTCGAGCCAGGCGACCGTATCGGCGTCAAGGTGATTGGTCGGCTCGTCGAGCAGGAGGATGTCCGGCTCCATGAGCAGCAGGCGGCAAAGCGCCACCCGGCGCTTCTCGCCGCCGGAGAGCGCGGAGACCAACGCGTCGCCGGGCGGGCAGCGCAGGGCTTCCATCGCCATCTCGATGCGGGCGTCGAGGTCCCAGCCGCCGCGCGTGTCGAGGATCGTCTGGATCTCGCCTTGGCGGGCCAGGATCTGCTCCTGCTCCTTCGCGTCATCGGTCTCCGACACCTTCACGAAGGTCTCGTCGTATTCCTCGAGCAGCGCCTTCATCGGGCCGGCGGCCTGCATCACGCATGCCTGGACCGTGAGATGCTCGTCGAGCCGCGGCTCCTGGGCGAGGTAGCCGAGCGTGTAGCCCGGGACTTGGCTGATCGCGCCGTCGAATTCCTTGTCCTCGCCGGCCATGATTTTGAGCAGCGTCGATTTGCCCGAGCCGTTGAGTCCAAGAACACCGATCTTGGCCCCGTAGTAGTAGGACAGGGAAATATCGCGGAAAACGGGTTTCTTTTCGAAGTACTTCGTGACCCCCGTCATCGTGAAGATTACTTTTTCGTCGGCCATGGGGGAAGGTTCGGAGAAGACCCCCCGGGGGCAAGCGGAACCCACCGGACCGGGGGGCCGAGCGCACTTGACATCCCCCCGAAGGTGCCCAAGGTAGGCTTCAGTTCACCTTCACCGAGGTGGGTCCTGCCGGACCCGCTTTTTTTGTCCCCAAATCATTTCACCGAAAACCCGCACCCATCACCATGAGCGTCGATATCAAACCCTTCCTCCAATATCTCGAAAAGGAGAAGAACATCAAAAAAGAAGAGGCCTGCGCCCTCATCGTCGAGGCCATCAAGTCCTCCGTCGAGAAGTCGGTCATGGCCGGCCAGAACGTCGAGGTGAACGCCGACGCCGTCTCGGGCAAGCTCGACGCCTTCGTCGTCCTCCGCGTGACCGACTCCGTATCGGATCCGCTCCAGGAGATCAACCCCATCGCCGCCGCCCTCATCCAGCCTGACGTCCAGGTCGGCCAGGAAGTCCGCAAGCCGATCAAGGTCGAGGACCTCGGCCGCATCGCCGCCAAGACCACCCAGCAGCTGCTCAACCAGCGCTTCCGCAAGATCGAGAAGGACCAGGTCTTCCAGGAGTACAAGGACAAGGTCGGCGACATCGTCACCGGCACCGTCCGTCGCACCGAGCGCGGCAACGTCGTGATCGAACTCGGCACCGCCGAAGCCGTCCTCACCCACAAGGAACGCTGCCACGGCGACGAATTCCGCACCGGCGACCGCATCCGCTGCCTCCTGCTCGAGATCCGCGAAGACCCGCAGCGCGGCCGCGAGTTCGTGCTCTCCCGCGCCAACCCGGCGTTCGTCCGTCGCCTCCTCGAGCTCGAGGTCGCCGAGATCGCCGACAAGACCGTCACCATCGCCGCCATGGCCCGCGACCCGGGCTACCGCACCAAGATCGCCGTCGACTCCCGCGACCCCAAGGTCGACCCCGTCGGCGCGTGCGTCGGCGCCCGCGGCGCCCGCGTCCGCAACATCGTCAAGGAACTCGGCGGCGAGAAGATCGACATCATCCGCTACCATCCCGAGCCGCTCAAGCTGCTCGAAGAAGCCATCCGTCCGGCCAAGCCGCGCAATGTCCGCATCGACGAGCGCACCCGTTCCATCTTCTTCGAAGTGGACGAGGACGACATGCGCATCGCCATCGGCAGCAAGGGCCGCAACGCCCGCCTGACCTCCAAGCTCATGGGCTGGGGTCTCAACATCCAGAAGGCCACCCACGCCGCCGAAAGTTTCGAAGCCAAGGCTGGCGACGCCGCCGTGCGCATCGCGGAGCAGCTCGGCCTCCCGGCCGAACTCATCGCGAAGTTCGTCGGCCTCGGCATCTCCAGCGTCGAAGCCCTCGAAGGCGCGACCGTGGAAGACTTCAAGGAAAGCGGCATCCCGACCGAAGAGGTCGAAGCCGTCCTCGCCGCCTACGCCAAGGGCCGCCGCGCGTAATCCTGCCGCCGTCCACCCTCCCGACACCCTCCGCCCGCGCACATGACCGAGAAGAAGAAATCCGAAGCCAAGAAGCCCGCGACCACGCAGCG
>JBILXR010000192.1:0-3442 GCA_044378215.1 Opitutales bacterium | reverse complement strand
GCGAAGGCGGCGACGCCGGACGGATCCAGAAGCTGCTGCGCAAGGTCCTTTCACGCGAAGGCGACGACCGCGAAGCGGCCGCGCTCGGCAAGACCCTGACCGAAGCCCGCGCTTATTATCGTCAGCACCCCGCCGAAGCGGCCAAGTTCCTCAAAGTCGGCCAACGCGACCCTGCCCAGGCGGATCAACCCGAACTCGCCGCCTGGACCCTGGTCGCGAGCCTCGCCCTCAACCTCGATGAGGCGATCACGCATGAGTGAACGAAACATAAGGGGGCATGTGGGCACGTTGACACGGGGACACGGAAGCGC
Source organism: Opitutales bacterium (assembly GCA_044378215.1). Classification (GTDB taxonomy): domain Bacteria; phylum Verrucomicrobiota; class Verrucomicrobiia; order Opitutales; family UBA953; genus UBA953. The sequence goes on along the minus strand of JBILXR010000192.1, from coordinate 3,131 downwards.
CCGCAAACAAAGCTGAGGACCAGATTAGCCCACCCTTCATCATCCATCTGCCATCTGTCATCCGCCATCTGTCATCTCCCCATAATGTCTCCCCTCTCCCGTCGTTCCTTCCTCGCCACCGGCCTGGCCGCGTTGGCGGCCCCGCGCTTGCTGGCGCAGGCCGGCGCCGCGCCGGCGCATCACGGCGCCATCGTCGGCCATGGCGAGCTGCGCTACCGCGTGGACAAGCTCTGGTGTCAGGCCGACAAGGCCAAGCACCCCGTCAAGGATTGCCATGAGATGGTCCAATCCACCGACGGACGTCTCTTCCTGATCACGAATCACAAGCAGAACAACATCCTCGTCTTCGACGTCCAGGGCAAGGTGCTCGACGCTTGGACGCTCGGCATGGGCGCCGGACATGGGTTGACGCTACATCGCGAGGCTGACGGCACCGAATACCTCTACCTCACGGACAATTCCGGTCGCATCGCCAAGACCACGCTCGCCGGCAAGGTCGTGCTCGAACTCCCGCCCGCGCAGAAGTGCGGCGCCTACTCGGAAAAGGAACCTTACTCTCCGACCGAGACCGCCGTCGCGCCGAACGGGGACATCTACGTCGCCGACGGCTACGGCTCGCAGTTCATCCTCCGCTTCGACAAGACCGGCAAGTATCTCGGAAGGTTCGGCGGCAAGAGCACCCAGCCGACGAACCCCGGCAAGTTCATGCAGGCCCATGGCGTCGCCATCGACACCCGCGGCCCCGAGCCCCTGCTCGTCTGCACCGAACGCGTCCGCAATGAGTTCAACTGGTTCACCCTCGAAGGAAAGCACGTCCGGGGCGTGTATCTCCCCGGCGCCTACGTCAGCCGGCCCGTGATCGCCGGCAAGCACCTCTACTCCGGCGTCTGCTTCGGCGCCAAGCCGGACGATTACCGCATGTGGCAGGGCCGCGGCTTCGTGACCATCCTCGACGAGCACGACCGCGTCGTCTCCAACCCCGGCGGCCAGGAACCCAGGTACGTCGACGGACGCCTCCAGGCCATGTTGCAGGACCAGCCTGTCTTCAATAACTGCCACGACGTGTGCGTCGACGCACGCGGCGACCTTTACGTCTGCCAGTGGGCCAGCGGCGGCGTCTATCCTTACAAACTCCATCGCCTCGCATGAGTCCCGACCCCTTCGACGCCTCCCGTCGCTACTTCCTCGGCCAATGCACCGGCCTCTCGATCGGCGCCATGGCGCTCTCGACGCTCGTCGGCCGCGCGCTCGCCGCGGACGGCGCCGGCAAGATCGGCCTGCCGAACCTCCCGCACTTCGCCGCCAAGGCCAAGCGCGTCATCTTCCTGACCCAGTCGGGCGGACCTTCGCAGATCGAGCTCTTCGACGAGAAGCCGGGCCTCATCCACCTCGCCGGCACCGAGCTGCCTGAATCCGTCCGCCGCGGCCAGCGACTGACGACCATGACCTCAGGTCAGAAACAGCTCATCAAGCCCGCCGCCACGAAGTTCGAACGCTGTGGCAAGAGCGGCCAGAGCATCGGCGAGTGGCTGCCGCACCTCAAGACCGTCGCGGACGACCTCTGCATCGTGAAGTCGATGCATACCGACCAGATCAACCACGCTCCGGCCATGACGCAGTTCCTGACCGGCAACCAGCTCCCGGGCCGACCGAGCCTCGGCGCCTGGGCGAGCTACGGCCTCGGCAGCGAGAACCGCAACCTCCCCGATTACCTCGTGTTGCTGTCCAAGATGCAGCGCCCGAGCGACCAGCCCCTTTATGACCATTACTGGGGCAGCGGCTTCCTCCCCTCGCGCTATCAGGGCGTCAAGCTGCGTAGCGCCAAGGACCCCGTCCTCTACCTCCGCGACCCCGACGGCCTCCCGCGGGAGCTCCGCCGAGAGATGCTCGACGGACTCGGCGCGCTCAACCAGCGGGCTCTGGAACGCAGCGGCGACCCCGAGGTCTCGACGCGCATCCGCCAATACGAGATGGCCTACCGCATGCAGGCCAGCGTCCCCGAGCTCACCGATCTCAGCGACGAGAAGGACGAAGTCTTCGAACTCTACGGACCCGATTCGCGCCGCCCGGGCAGCTACGCCGCCAACTGCATCCTCGCCCGCCGCCTGATCGAACGCGGCGTGCGCTTCGTGCAGCTCTTCCATCCGGACTGGGATCACCACAGCCGCCTCACCTCCTGGTGCACCGCACGCTGCCGCGACACCGACCAGCCCAGCGCCGCGCTCGTCAAGGACCTCAAACGTCGCGGACTCCTCGAGGACACCCTCGTCGTCTGGGGCGGAGAGTTCGGCCGCGGCGTCGCCGGCCAGGGCAAATGGGACAGCCCCGAAGCGGGCCGCGACCACCACCCGCGTTGCTTCACCATGTGGATGGCCGGCGGCGGCGTCAAAGCCAGCACCACCTACGGCGAGACGGACGACTTCAGCTACAACGTCGCCAAGGACCCCGTCCACGTGCACGACCTTCATGCGACCATCCTGCACCTCATGGGCATCGACCATGAGCGCTTCACCTATCGTCACCAAGGACTCGATTTCAGACTGACGGGGGTCGAGCCGGCGAAGGTCGTGAAGGGGATTGTCGCATAGCGACGGAGATTCGAGGACACGAGGACCGGAGGGCCCGAGGGCATGAGAGAGGCCCAGAGGCTCGGTGGGCCAGAGAGCACATCTTAGGGTCTCAGGAACGGGTTATCAGGTTCAGGTAAGGGTGCGGGCCCGAACCTGAACCTGGTGCTGAATACCCGAACCAGAGACCTGACGACTGAGACCCGTGACCTGAGAATGAATCACCTCCCGCAGCATCCATTCCGGTCTCCGGTTTCCCTTTGAAAGATACATCACATCTTCGGGTGCCAGGTGGCAGCCTCGGGGCTCGGGTGACGGGATTATCCATTCAGGCCTCCATTCAGCCCTCAATGCAGTCCTCCATCCATATCTCCAGTTTGTGGCGGCCTAACCGCCTACCGCTTACCGCCAACCGCCCAAACCTTTCTTGCCTCCATTTCCCGCCATTTGAACAAGTGCCGTTGACGGGTGTCTGATACCTGACGAAAAAAGACACTCCCATGAGAAACCCCCTCTCTGCGCTGCTGGCCGTATTGCTGGCCGCCCTCTCCCCTCTTTCCGCCC
>JBILXR010000191.1:0-3447 GCA_044378215.1 Opitutales bacterium | reverse complement strand
GGCTTGCCGTCGTAATGGGCGTCGACGCTCACGTTGCGCTGGCAGACAAGTCCTTCGGCCGAGCAGGCCGCGGCGACGTCGTCGCCCTGGGCGATACGTTCGAGCACGCGGTCGACTGGCGCGGAGACGGACATCAGACCTTGAAGACTTCGCGGGCGTCGGTGACCTGGCCGGTGATGGCGGCGGCGGCGACCATGAGCGGGCTCATGAGCACGGTACGACCGGTCTGCGAACCCTGACGGCCCTTGAAGTTACGATTCGAGGAGCTGGCGCAGAGCTGGTCGCCGACAAGCTTGTCGGGATTCATCGCGAGACACATGGAGCAGCCCGCGCCGCGCCATTCGAAGCCGGCTTCGATGTAGATCTTGTCGAGGCCTTCATGGACGGCCTGGATGGCGGTGAGCTGCGAGCCCGGGACGACGATCGCCTTGACGCTCGCGCTGACCTTGCGGCCCTTGAGGTACTTGGCGACTTCGCGAAGGTCGGAGATGCGGCCGTTGGTGCAGGAGCCGAGGAAGCAGACGTCTACCTTGGTGCCCTTGATCGGGGTGTTCGGCGCCAGCTTCATGTGCGCGTAGGCGTCTTCGGCGGTCTGGCGGTCGGCGGCGTTGAGGGTCTCGAGCGCCGGCATCTTCTCGTCGATGAACACGGCCTGACCCGGGGTGATGCCCCAGGTGACGGTCGGACGGATTTCCTCGGCCTTGAAGACCTTGACGTCGTCATACTGGCAGCCGGGGTCGGAAGCGAAGGAAGCCCAGCGAGCCACGGCGGCATCCCAATCGGCGGCCTTGGGGGCGAAGGGCTTGCCCTTGATGTAGTCGAAAGTCTTCTGGTCCGGATTGACGTAACCGCAGCGGGCGCCGCCTTCGATGGACATGTTGCAGACGGTCATGCGCTCCTCGAGGGAGAAGCCGTCGAAGGTCGTGCCGGCGTATTCGTAAGCGTAGCCGATGCCGCCGTTGACGCCGAGGACGCGGATGATGTGCAGGATGACATCCTTGGCGTAGACGCCCGGAGCCAGCTTGCCATTCACTTCGATACGGCGGACCTTGAGGGGGCTGAGGGCGAGGGTCTGGGTCGCGAGGACGTCGCGGACCTGCGTGGTGCCGATGCCGAAGGCGATCGCGCCGAACGCGCCGTGGGTGGCGGTATGGGAGTCACCGCAGGCGATCGTGGTGCCGGGCTGGGTGATGCCCTGCTCCGGACCGACCATGTGGACGATGCCCTGGGTGCCGGTCGTGGTGTCGAAGAAGCGGATGCCGTAGTCCTTGGTGTTCTTACGGAGGGCCTCGATCATCTCCTGGGCGATCGGGTCGGAGTAAGGCTCCTTGAGCTCGTTGGTCGGGACGATGTGGTCGACCGTGGCGAAGGTCCGTTGCGGATACTTTACCTTGAGGCCGAGGTCCCGGAGCATGCCGAAGGCCTGGGGGCTCGTCACCTCATGGATGAGGTGCGTGCCGATGAACAATTGGGTCTGCCCATTAGGCAGTTTGCGCACCGTATGCGCTTCCCAAACTTTCTGGAACAGGGTCTTGGCCATCTGAGTAAAAGGTGAAGAGTCAACGTAGGACGGGACGGAGGCTGGTCAATCCCGCAGGCGAGGCCGGCACGGGCATATTTATCGATAAATCCGCCGTGCCGCCGGGGCCGGCGCCGCCGTGTCTTGACCCCTGCGCCCCTCCCCTTCCATCCTCCGGCATGGCCCGCACCCTCACCCTAAGCTTCTCCTGCCCTGACACCAGCGGCATCGTAGCCGAGGTGTCGGCGTTCGTGGCCGGACACAAGGGCTGGATCACCGAGGCCAGCCAGCACACCGAGACCGAGCTCGGCCGCTTCTTCATGCGCGTGGAGATCCGGGCGGAGTCGCTCGACTTCCCGGCCGAAGAATTCGCCCAGCGCTTCGCCCCGCTGGCCGCGAAGTTCGGCATGGACTGGAAAGTCTCCGACTCCGCCCAGCCTCGCCGCGTCGTCCTGCTCTGCTCGAAGCAGGAGCACTGCCTCTACGACCTGCTCGCTCGTCATGTCGCCCAAGACTTCCCCTTCGTCGTCCCCTGCGTGATCTCCAATCACGAAGACCATCGCAAGATCGTCGAAGCCCACGGCATCCCCTTCCATTACGTCCCGGTCACGCCCGAGACCAAGCACGCCGCCTATCGCCAGATGGAGCAGCTCTATCGCGAGGCCCAGGCCGACCTCATCGTGCTCGCCCGCTACATGCAGGTGCTCGACGAACCGATGTGCCGCGATTTCGCCGGCAAGATCATCAATATCCACCATTCGTTCCTGCCCTCCTTCGCCGGCGCGAAGCCTTACCATCAGGCGCATCGTCGCGGCGTGAAGCTCATCGGTGCGACCTGCCATTTCGTGACGCCGGAACTCGACGAAGGTCCCATCGTAGAGCAAGACGTGATCCGTATCGACCATTCCGACACGCCCGAAGACATGGCGCATCTGGGCAAGGACATCGAGAAGGTCGTGCTCGCCCGCGGCCTCCGCGCCGTCGTCGAAGACCGCGTCCTCCTGGCCGGCAATAAGACCGTTATCTTCCGTTAAAAACCAGCCTTCGGCAGGGTTTGGCGTTGGCGGGCTGACGGCTGAAAGCCAAGGTGAGTCCACCCCTCCCCATGCGTCTGCTTTGCGCCTCCCTGCTTGCGGCTTCCGTCGCGTTCGCCGCTCCTTCGGTCGAAGAAATCACGCCGACGAAGAAGGCTCCGTTCACCCAGCCCGCCGAAGCAGACCGCGCCGAACTGCACGCGGCCATCAAGACTTTCATGGCGAAGGAGCCGGGCACCTTCGCCGCCCACGCCGCCGCCCGCGACTTCCCTGGCATCGTCGAAGGCAAGGAGCGTGTCGCCCGGACGGTCGCCTACGACGCGAACCTCGTCCACCGCTGGGACACCACCAACGGCGGCGCCCCGAATCTCTACACGAGCCCTGACGCCTGGCAGGAGACCGGCCTCTACGCGGCGCCTGGCGAAGTCGTCGTGGTGAAGGTCGCCTCGATCCCCGAGCATCGCACGGTGAAGGTGATCGTCGGCTGCCACCGCGACAGCCTGCTGAAGCTGGCGAAATGGCACCGCTTCCCGATCGTCGCCCGGACCTTCGAACTCAAGGTCGGCGAGAACAAGATCGCGAACGCCTTCGGCGGACAGCTCTTCATCCAGAGCTCCCACCAAGATGGGCGTAAGCCGATGAAGGCTTCGCCTTCCACGCCGCTGCAGTTCAGCAACGCCGTCGCGATGCCGACCTACGTGCTCGGCAAGGATACTCCGGGATCCTGGGCCAAAGCCAAGCAGCTGCCCGCCCCCTGGGTCACCCTCTCCGGCAAGCAGGTGATCCTGCACGTCCAGGCTTCCGCCGTGAAGGGACTCACCGACCCGAAGGCCCTGCTGGAATGGTGGGACAAGGCGATGGCCCTCGAAGACGACCTCATCGCCCTCCGCCGGC
>JBILXR010000049.1:0-12439 GCA_044378215.1 Opitutales bacterium | reverse complement strand
CTCGCGGAGGGCCGTGCGCGGTTCCTCGACCTGGGAGGGCAGCGGGAAGGGGCCGGAGATGCGGGCGCCGGAGCCGACGACGCTGGCGATGATGTCGGCCGCGGTCTGGTCCGCCATGCGGTAGTCGACGCCTTTGATCCGGATGCGGATCTTGGCGCGCGCGGAGGCGGAAATAGGAGAGTCGTTATCCATCGGTCAGTTCTGGGCGAAAGGTTCCTGACCGCCGCGCTTGCGTTCCTCTTCCTCGACCTGGTCGAGACGGGCGCCAAGCGTGATCCGGTGGCGGGCCATCGTCAGGGCGGCGTGGGCGAACTCCGTGCCGCGGTCCAGCGAACCCTGGCAGCGGGCGACGGCCTGTTCGCGGGTGTTCGTCACGACGATGCCGTTGATCATCGGGACTTCGGAACGGATGGCCGCGTCCTGGAGGGCCTGGGCCGTGGAGTGCGCGATGATCTCGTGGTGCGGGGTGTCGCCGGCGACGACGACGCCTAAGGCGATGACGCAGTCGTAATCACCGGTCATGGCCGACATATAGGCCGCGAAGGGAATCTCTCCGGAGCCGGGGACGGCGACTTCGACGATCGAGGCGGCGGGCACGCCGGCGGCGCGCAGGCCTTTGACGGCGTTCTTCTTCAAGGCCTGGACCAGCTCGCCATTGTAACCCGCCGTCACGAGGGCGAAGCGGAGTTCGGCGCCATCGATGGCGTCAGGGGTGGGCTTGTCTAGGCTCATGGCAGAAGAACGGATTGCCGATGGAGTCGCTTAAGAACCCGCCTGCAAGCGGAAACGGCCGAAAACCCTTAGAACGGAACCTGCTCGACGATCTCCAGCCCGTAACCGCCGAGTCCCACCACCTTGCGCGGGTTGTTCGTGATGAGGCGGATGCGGCGCAGGCCGAGGTGCGAAAGAATCTGGGCTCCGATACCGTAGTCGCGCGCGTCCATCTGGCCGAGACGCACGCCATCCTGGTCGGCCTGCATGCCGCCGTAAGGTTGGGCGACGTGGACGATGACGCCGCGGCCGGCCTTGGCGACGGCTTCGAAGCTGGAGGCGAGCGAGGCGCCCGCCCCGAAGGCGCTGCCGCGGAAAAGGTCGCCGAGCATGTTCTCGCGCTGCACGCGTACGAGCGTGGGCGATTCGTCCGGCTGGCCGAGGGTGAAGACGAGATGCTGGCGGCCGTCGGGCAGCGAGCGGTAGACGCGCAAGGTGAACTCGCCCCACGCCGACTGGAAGGGGCTTTCGGCGACGAGCTCGACGAGGCGTTCGCGGCGGTGACGGAACTCGATGAGCTGCGCGATCGAGATCATGTGCAGGCCGAACTTCCGCTTGAGTTCGACGAGCTCGGGCAGGCGGGCCATCGAGCCGTCCTCGTTGAGGATCTCGCAGATGACGCCGCTCGGGTGCAGGCCGGCGAGCGAGGCGAGGTCGACCGCGGCTTCGGTATGGCCGGCGCGCTGGAGCACGCCCCCCGGACGGGCGAGGAGCGGGAAGATGTGGCCGGGCTGCACGAGCGCCTCGGGCTTGGCCTGCGGGTCGGCGAGGATCGCGATGGTCTTAGCGCGGTCGTAGGCGGAGATGCCGGTCGAGATCCCTTCGGCGGCGTCGACGGAGACCGCGAACGCGGTGCGCTGCGACTCACGGTTCTCGGGCACCATCTGGGAGATGCCCAGGCGGCGCAGCTGATGCTCGACGGTCGGGACGCAGATGAGCCCGCGTGCATGGCGGATCATCATGTTGACCGTCTCGGGCGTGGCTTTGGACGCCGCCATGACGAGGTCGCCCTCGTTCTCGCGGTTCTCGTCGTCGGTCACGATGACGAGCTTCCCGGCGGCGATGTCCGCCAGGGCTTCCTCGATGGTGTCGAAGGGCTCGTTCATGAAAGAGGGAGGTTCGAACTTGGTCGTAACCTCCCTCGGTGCAAGCGGGGAGATGGCCTCCCGGCCGCAAAACCAGTCCGCCCCGCCTTATTTGGCGGCTTTGGCCTTCGCCTTGCCTTTGCCCTTGGCGGCGGGCGCGGCGGGCTTCGGGGCGGCGGCCATGGCTTCGGCGACCTTGGCGCTGGTTTCCTTCCAGGAGGCCTTGGGCTCGGTCTTGGCGCTCCAGATCACGAGATTACGGAAGGTGGCCGACTGTCCGCCGCAGGTGAAGCCCGGGTTGGCTTTCTCGGCCTTGAAGAGTTCGTCGCGACCGAAACCGCTGATCTTGCCGTCGATCGTCGCGACCATCGTGTCGCCGACCATCTCCAGCACGACGCGGTGCCAGCTGCCGGCATCGAAGGCGTGCGCTTGGTTCAGGAAGATCACGGACTTGTCGGGGCCGTCGTGGTCATGGTCATCCTTCTGGATACGCAGGGAGGTCGGCGTGATGAGGACGCGGGCGACGTGTTCCTTGGCGTCATTGATGCTCAATGAGACGGACTTGGCTCCATCGAGGCGGAATTCAAAGGCGGCGATGAAGTCCTGGAGCTTCGTGTTCACGCGACCGGCGGCGCCATGCTTGTCTTCGGGCAGTTCTTCGACGCGGATACCTTCCGGGGTGCGCTCCCACTTCCCCTTCGCGATCTTCCACTCGGCGGCGGCCGCTTCCTTGGTCAGGGCGTCGGCGACGATCTCCTTGTCCGGTTGGGCGAGGAGGGTGGTGGGAGCGTCGGCGGCGGTTAGCGGGGAGAGGAAGGCGAGGAGGGCGAGGAGACGGAGCGACATGGGGATACGGGTGTTCATCTCTGTAACCGCGGAAACGGCCGAGGGTTGCAACTATTCGTAGGTCAGCTGCGCGGACAGCACGCCATCCTCGTCGGAGACGAAGCGGACCCAGTAGGCGTTGAGCCAGGATTCGAAGGCGTGGGTGATTTCTGCGCCGGCCGGGACCTCGAAGGTGCGGTAGGCGGAGGTCCGACCGTCGCCGGCGACGTCGAGGAGGACGGCCACGCGGACAGCCTTCGCGCCATGGTTGACGAGCTTGAGGCTCTTCTTGTCATACCCGGTCATGAGGTAGGGATCAGAGGGCGTGCCTTTCTGGACGGTGGTATGCTTCCACGGGCCACCGAAGCCGCGCGGTTTACCGAGCTTCCAGAGGTCGTCGGCGGCGCCGACCCACACGGCGGCCTGGCCGTCATCGGAACGGATGATATGGCGGTCGTCCTTCGTGGTTTCAGGAGAGACGCCGCTGAGCACGAGCAGGCCGCGGTAGGAGCAGTAGTCATGCACGGCGGCGTCGCTCGTCGCGATCGGCCGCATGCGGATGGCGCCTTTGGCGTTGAGCGCAGGCAGTTCATAGAAGGTGCCGTGCGCCTGCAGCATGTCGCGCTCGGTGCAGACCTCGCGGGCCTTGCGCAACGCCGAGCGGGCGAGCAGGCCGTCCTGCGCCGCGGACGGCGAGCGAGGCAGGCGCCAGCGGACGCCGTTTTCCTCGAAGATGACGGAGGCCGCGTCGGCGGTGATGATACCCTGCGGGATGGTCGTGTTCTTCTGCACGAAGGCGGCGACCTTCTGGTCGGCCATCTTCGTCAGCTTGAGGTCGGCGGAGAGTTCGTAGGCGTCGCCGGTCGTGGTCTGGTCGGGCGTCACGGTCGCGGCCAGCACGGAGAGGGTGCGGAGGTTGGTGCCGCGGGTGAGCAGGAAAGCGCCCTGCGACGTCGCGTCCCCGACCTTGCTGAGGCCGTTGAAGAGCGCGTTGCGTTCGGTCGGACGCTTGTCTTCGGCCGCGTATTGGAACGTGACGCTCGCCTTGGCGACGTCGCGGTCAGCCTTCGCACGGATCCAGGCGCCAGGCAGGGCCGCCGGGATCTCGACCCAGGCCGTGGCGTCGCCGGCCTTCAGGGCGACGTCGCGCCAGCTCTTCCACTGGCCGTCGCCTTGGGCGTCGATCTCCAGCGTGTAGTTCGTCGCGACTTCGCCGTCATGAGCAAGGAGGACCGCGCGTTTCGCGAAGCCCGCGAGCAGGAACGGATCGGAGGCGACACCGGCCTTGATCGGTTCGTCGACCCAGACGCTGCCGCGGCCGATGGCCGGTCCGAGCTTATCGGGCGTGTCGAGCGCAGTGAACCAGAGGTTGGACTGCGACTGGCCGGGGCCGGCGAGCGCGCCCTTGGCGGGACGCTTGTTGAGGAACTCGGACTTGGCGGTGTCGTCACAGCCGAAGACGAGGCGACCCTGCCAGGGCGTGAAATCACCGATGACCTTGAGGTAGGCGGAGCGCGGCGTGATGCCGGCGGAGTGCTTCGACGAGAAGTTCGCGGGGAATTTCCAGAAGAGCCCGTGCATGGTCATCAGGCGCGAGCCTTCTTCGCCGATGTCGCGGATGCGCGGCCACTCGGTGTTCCAGCCGTGCGCGCCGTCGTAAGTATGGCTGCCTTTGGGCAGGCGATAGCTCGTCCACTTGCCGTCTTCCATGACCATCAGGATCACCGAGCGGAAATCCCAGCCGACGGTCCAGAGCGGATCCTTCGCCGGATCGGCGTTGCCGGTCAGTCCCCCGGGGCCGGTGACTTCGGTGAACTGGTTGCGACGGATGAGCGACCAGTTGCCTTCGCCGTTGAAAGAGCCGAGCGCGCCGCTCGTGATCGTCGGGTCGACGAGCGCCTTGGCGCTCTGCTCGCCGTTGTTCGCGAGGATGACCTGGCCTTGGCCCGAGTAGAGGCCTTTGCCGTGGTAGCCGGGCAGCGTCGAGGTGAGGGTCGCTGGGCTGACCTCCGCGGTCTGGCCGGGCTTGGGCTTGTTCTTGATCTCCTTGATGAGGCCTTTCACCGCAAGCGTGCGGACGTCGACCTCGTAGAGGCCGTCCTCCATCGTGGCGAAGTAGACCTTGTTTGCGGGGTCCGTGAGGTGGCGGGCGTTACCGGTGTGGCGGCCGGGCATGAGCTTCGGCGGAATGACACGCACCTCGCGGTCGGCGCCGATGAAGTAAGGCCCGATGACGAGCTGATTGGACTCCTTGTGGATCATGCGGTTCGCCGGCGTGCCGCCGACGCTTTCCGGTCGGACGATCAGTTGCAGGTCGGGCGTGATTTCGTAGAGCTTGTCGCTCGAGCCGTAAGGCAGGTGCGGTCCGTAGGTGATGACCCAGAGGCGGTCGGCCCACGGGACGACGGCGCCGGTGCCGCATTCGCCCTCGTTATTGAAATAGGCGAGCTCGGGATAGATGCCGGACCATTCCTGCGGCGCGGCGCCGGCCGGGGCGAAGCAGCCGGCAAGTAACAGGCCGAGCACGGGGAAGAAACGCGGGGTCATGTTCCCACGTTGGCAGGATCTTCAGGGCTGGACAGGGTAATGGCTTACGAAATATGGAAATCAGTTACAGGAATGACATGGCCGAAGACCCTCCCGAGATCCCCGTGTTCGCCTGGCAGGAGACCCGCTTCGAGTGGCTCTGGGCCTATCGCGCCGCCAGCGCGAAGCAGGAGGTCTGGTCGGCCGCCGCCGACGTGCCCAACGGCGTTTTCTTCGTGGAGAAAGGGCGCGTCGACATCGAGGCCCGTGGCCGCCGCTTCGCCGTCCCGGCCGGCGCGGCGTTCTTCTCGGCGCCCGGACCGCGCCGTCATTTCTTCGCGGCTGGCACTAGGCTGCTTTCCGCCGGCTTCCGCTGTCGCCGACCGGATGGTCTCCCGCTCTACGCCAAGGGGCTCGATTTGGTCGCGCCGACGGCTCGGCTGCGTTCGCTGCATCGAGCGACGGTCGCCCTCTACGAAAGCCTGCATGGCGGGCGCGCGGCCGTGGATTATCACCGGGCGATCCTGCCGCGCCCGGCGACGTTGGCCGATCGAGCCCGCCGCGAGGCGGCTTTCTTCAGCTGGTTCGCGGCCTATGCGGATTCGCTTGCGAGGCTCGGGGTCCATCCGGTGCCGGGCCATCGGGGCGGCCGCGTGCTGGATCGCATCATCGGGCTGCTCAACGACGAGTCGCTGGGGCGTCCGTCCGCCTTGCCGGCGCTGGCGTCGCGGGCGGGTTATAGCCGTCGTCGGCTGGACCAGTTATTGCAGTCAGGACTAGGTCTCACCGCCAAAGGCTTCTTGGAGCAACGTCGGTTGGAAAGCGCCCGCCGGCTGCTGGGCGAGGGCGAGCTGCCCTTGAAGGAGGTCGCGGCGTTGCTTGGCTTCCGGCATGCGCCGCATTTCACGACCTGGTTCAAGGCCGGCAGCGGGCGGACGCCTTCGGCCTATCGTCGCGAAGCGAGCCGGCCCTGAGTTCAAAGAAAGGCCAGCAGCAGCCAGCCCGCCAAGACGGCCGCCGGCATGCCGAGCAGCCGAAGCAGGCTCTTGGACTGCGCCTGTGCGAGGAACGTCGCCGCCAGGAGCGCACCTCCGGCGGGCCCCAACCAACGATGGGGCAGAGTCAGCTCCAGATTTAATCCCGGCAGCTCCGCGCAAGTCTGCGCGACCCAGGTCATGCCGTGGAGCCACGCTCCGGCGATTCCGTTGATCCATGACGCCGGCCAGGTGAGCCCATCGCTCACGCCGCAGGCCACGGAGGCCATGCCGAGCATCAGCGGAATCTCCGAGAGCGGCACGAGTACGAGGTTCACGAAAACCCCGCCCCAGCTGGCCTTGCCGAAGAGCCCGAGCGTCAACGGTGCGCCCGCGAGCGTGGCGGCGAGCGAGACGCAGAGACCGCCGAGCAGGAATTTCCTCAAGCGCCAGCGGAGTCGCTGCGTCGCGGTCTGCGCGGCCGTCGGCGTGAGTCGTTCCTCCTCCGTCGGCCGGGCGCACAGTTCCGCGGCCGGGCCGCCCGCGAGGATGATGCCGAGCACCGCCGCATAGCTGAGCTGGAAGCCGGCGTCGGCGCACGCTTCAGGCGAGAGGATCAGCGTCACCGCGCAGGCCAGGGCCAATGACTGCAGGGCCGGGGTGTCGCGCTCGCCGACGCGTCCGCCCCAGAGGAAGGCGGCCATGATCCAGGCGCGCACCGACGAAGGCGACGCCCCCGTCACCTGCACGTAGAGCCAGAGCAGGGCGAGGATGGCGACACCGGCCGGGATTTCCGGCAGGCGTGCGCGGCGTGTCAGCCAGAGCAACGCCGCCGCCATGCCGGCGATGTGCAGGCCGCTGATCGCGAACAAGTGCAGCGTGCCGGTCGCCGCGAACGCTTCCTTCGCCTCCGCGGGCAGCAGCGCCGTCCGGCCCAGCATCGTGGCGGCGAGCAACGCGCCGCCGTCGGGATCCTCCCAAGGCATGTTTCGCAACCATGCGTCCAGCCGACGTTGTTGCGCCTGCCGCCAGCGCGCGAAGCGCGACGCCGGCGCGAGTTCGCCGAGCACACGTCCGCCGCGCAGTCTCAAGGTCGCACCCTGCGAGCGTAGCCAGGCGTCATAGCCGCCGGCGTCCTCCTGGATCGCGATGAGTCCGCCGGCGAGCATCAGCTCGACGCCTTCGGCCGGGCAGTCGCCACGCGCGGAGAGCGCGACGCGTCGCCGGAAGAACGGCCCGTCGCGTTCGGTGATCCAGCCGAGGCCGGTCCAGCCTTCCCCGTCCGACCGTGGCGAGGCGCGCTCGATCATGACCGCCAGTTCGACGAAAGGGCGGCGCACGACGGGCGTCTCCGCCGGGGGCGTGCGGAGCTGGTGCCAGGCCGCGCCGAGGCACGCCCCGGCGATCACGAGCATGACGCCCGCGAGAAGCGCGCGCGATCGGCCAGCCCAGGCGATGACGCCGGCGACCGTCCCGAACGCTAGCCAGGGTCCGGGGTCGACGCCGAGAGCGGCGTCGAGCGAACAGCCCAGGAGGAGGGGCAGGGCGAGCCAGAGCGCCGGACAGTGTCCGAAGCGGTCGGGGGTCAGGGAGTCTTGCTCCAGGGAGTCGGGCCTTGCCATGGACGGAGGCCATGGTCGCCGACGGGCAGGGAACGGACCTCCGCGGCGAGCGAACCCCAGGCGGGGTGCTTGGCGAGGGCTGGGTCCTGAAGCAGATTCCTTAGGGGTAAGATGACAAATCCACGGGAAGACCACCTAGGGTGGGGGAGGGTGACCGTCGGACTATCCCAGGCGCCCCCTTCATAGAAGAGCAGGTCGATGTCCAAGGTGCGGGGTCCATTGCGGTTAGCGGTCCTCTCCCGCCCCAATTGCCGCTCAATTTCGAGGGTCGCGGCCAGCAGTTCATCCGGGTTTTTATCACAAACAATTGCCAGACAAAGGTTTAAGAAATTAGGTTGATCGACATACCCGACCGGATCGGAGTCGACCGCCTCGGAAACCGCGAGAATTCTCACTCTGGGGAGTTCTCTGAGTCGGACGATGGCTTGGGCGAGGAGATCGGCCCGCTCCCCGAGGTTGCTGCCGAGGCCGAGGATATAGTGGAGGGGGGCTCTGCTCACGCCCGCTCGCGCCGGATCTTGACCGAAATCGCGTCAAACTCCGCCGCCACGGGGGCGAAGGGCTTATTCACCTCGACGGTGACCGCCTTGACCACGGTGAAAGTCCCCAGAATTCGGGCGGCGATCTGCTGGGCCAGAGTCTCGATGAGGTACACCGGTTGCCCGGTCAGCTGGGCTTCGACCGTGCGGATGACGTCGGCGTAATTGACGGTCAGCTTCAGGTCGTCGGCCGCGGCGGCCGGACGGGTGTCGATTTCGAGGTCGACGGAGACGGTGAACCGCTGTCCGAGCCGTTTCTCCTCGGGCAGGGCGCCATGGTGTCCGAAGGACTTGATGCCGGCGATCCTGATGATGTCCACACCCCGATGAATGACCGCCCGGGACGACCCTGCAAGCGCCTTCCCGCGGGGCGCTCGCAATTGTTAGAAGTCCCCACTTGACCAACCTTCCGACGGTCGCTGACAGTCCGCGGAACACTATGCCTAAGAGGACCGATATCCGCTCAATCCTCATCATCGGCTCGGGACCGATCATCATCGGCCAGGCCTGCGAGTTCGATTATTCTGGCACCCAGGCCTGCAAGGCGCTGCGCGAAGAAGGCTACCGCGTCATCCTGGTGAACTCGAACCCCGCCACGATCATGACGGACCCCGAGACGGCGGACGTCACCTACGTGGAACCCCTCACGGTCGAATCCGTGGAACGCATCATCGCCAAGGAGAAGCCGGACGCGCTGCTCCCGACGCTCGGCGGCCAGACCGCGCTCAACCTTTCGCTCAAGCTCGCCCGCACCGGCGTCCTCGCCAAATACGGCGTCGAACTGATCGGCGCGAAGGAAGCGGCCATCGAACGCGGCGAAGACCGCGAGATCTTCAAGAAGCTGATGCTCGAAATCGGCCTCGACGTCCCCCGCTCCCGCGTCGTGAAGTCCCTCGACGCCGCGCGCGAGACCATCGCCCTGATCGGCGGCGAATTCCCGGTCATCATCCGCCCGTCCTACACCCTCGGCGGCACCGGCGGCGGCATCGCCTACAACCGCGAGGAGTTCGAGCGCATGGCGCAGGCCGGCCTCGACGCCTCGCCCGTCCACGAGGTCCTCATCGAGGAATGCCTCCTCGGCTGGAAGGAATACGAGATGGAAGTGATGCGCGACCACAAGGACCAGTGCGTCATCATCTGCTCGATCGAGAACTTCGACCCGATGGGCGTCCACACCGGCGACTCCATCACCGTCGCGCCCGCCCTCACGCTGACCGACAAGGAGTACCAGCTGATGCGCGACGCCTCGTTCGCCGTCATCCGCGCCGTCGGCGTCGAGACCGGTGGTTCCAATATCCAGTTTTCCGTCAACCCGGCCAACGGCCGCATGATCGTCATCGAGATGAACCCGCGCGTGTCGCGTTCATCCGCCCTCGCCTCGAAGGCCACCGGCTTCCCGATCGCCAAGATCGCCGCCAAGCTCGCCGTCGGCTACTCGCTCGACGAGCTCCAGAACGACATCACCAAGTCCACGCCGGCCTGCTTCGAGCCGACCATCGACTACGTCGTCACCAAGATCCCGCGCTTCACGTTCGAGAAGTTCGTCGGCGCCGACACGACCCTCACCTCCGCGATGAAGTCCGTCGGCGAGGCGATGGCGATCGGCCGTACGTTCAAGGAATCCTTCCAGAAGGCGCTCCGCTCCCTTGAGATCGGCGCCTGGGGCTTCGGCTGCGGCGGCAAGTTCGGCGACGCCGCCTTCACCGACCTCACCGAGATCCGCGCCCGCCTCGCCCGCCCGAATCCGGAACGTCCGTTCTTCGTCCGCTACGCGATGCTCGCCGGCCTGACCGAGAAGGAGATCTTCGACCTTTCCAAGATCGACCCGTGGTTCCTGCGCCAGCTGCGCGGCATCGTCGACCTGGAGCTCGCGCTCAAGGCCGCCGGTAAGTCCGTCGGCACCGACCTGCTCCGTCAGGCCAAGGAAGCCGGCTTCGCCGACCGCCAGATCGCCCATGCGACCGGCCTCGCTCCTTCCGCCGTCTACTCCCAGCGCAACGCCGCCGGCATCAAGACGGTCTTCCGTCTCGTCGACACCTGCGCCGCGGAATTCGAATCCTTCACGCCTTACTTCTACTCCACCTACGGCGATGAGTCCGAGGTCCGTCCTTCGGCCAAGAAGAAGGTGATGATCCTCGGCGGCGGCCCGAACCGCATCGGCCAGGGCATCGAGTTCGACTACTGCTGCGTCCACGCCTCCTACGCGCTCCGCGCCGCGGGCTATGAGACGGTGATGGTGAACTCCAATCCGGAGACGGTCTCGACCGACTACGACACTTCCGACCGTCTCTACTTCGAGCCGCTCACGCTCGAGGACATCCTCGAGATCTATCGCACCGAACAGTGCGTCGGCGCCATCGTCCAGTTCGGCGGCCAGACCCCGCTCAACCTCGCCGCCGACCTCGAAGCCGCCGGCGTCACGGTGGTCGGCACCTCGCCCGCGAGCATCGCGCTCGCCGAGGACCGCCAGCAGTTCAAGGACATCCTCATCGAGCTCGGCATCCGCCAGCCGGTCAACAAGACCGCCCTCTCGGCCGAAGAAGCCTACCAGGCCGCCGAAGAGATCGGCTTCCCGGTCCTCCTCCGTCCGTCCTTCGTGCTCGGCGGTCGCGGCATGTTCATCGTCTACGGAATGGATGAGCTCAAGTCCGTCGTGCGCGAGGCCTTCGACGTCGCCCCGGGCAAGCCGGTGCTGCTCGACAAGTTCCTCGAGGACGCGATCGAACTCGACGTCGACGCGATCTCCGACGGCGAGACCACCGTCATCGGCGGCATGCTCGAGCACATCGAGCACGCGGGCGTCCACTCCGGCGACGCCGGCATGGTGCTGCCCCCGCACTCCCTCTCGTCCGCCCTCGTCGACGAGGTCCGCCGCATCACCCATTCCCTCGCCAAGCGCCTGAAGGTCGTCGGCCTGATGAACATCCAGTTCGCGATCAAGGACGGCATCGTGTTCATGCTTGAGGTCAACCCGCGCGCCTCGCGCACGATTCCGTTCGTCTCGAAGGCCATCGGCGTGCCGCTCGCGAAGCTCGCTTCGCTCTGCATGCTCGGCGCCAAGCTCAAGGACCTCGGCTTCACCCGCGAGATCCGTCCGCCCTTCTGGTCCGTCAAGGAATCCGTCTTCCCGTTCAGCCGCTTCCCCGGCGCCCCCGTCGCGCTCTCGCCCGAGATGCGTTCGACCGGCGAGGTGATGGGCTGCGACGACGACCTCGGCATGGCCTACGCCAAGGCGCAGATGGCCGCCCAGCCCGCGCTCCCGGTCGCCGGCAGCGCTTTCCTCTCCGTCAAGGACCGCGATAAGGACGGCGCCGTCGCCGTCGCCCGCGACCTGGCCGCCCTCGGCTTCAACATCTTCTCCACCAGCGGGACCGCTGCGGCCATCGAGGCCGCCGGCGTCAAGGTCACCAAGCTCGGCAAGATTTCGGAAGGGGCCCGCCCCAACGCGCTCGACCTCCTCAAGAACGGCCAGCTGCAGATGATCGTGAACACCGCCGCCGGCATGCTCCCCCGCAAGGACGAGAACGCCATGCGCGCCGAGGCGGTCCTTCGCGGCGTCTACATGGCCTCCACGATGAACGCCGCCCGTGCGGCCGTCCTGGGCATCCGCTCCCTGCGCGCCCATCCCCTCACCGTCTGTTCCCTGCAGGAGCACGCAAAGGTGCTTCCCCCGAAGGCCTGAATCGGCTAGGTAATCTTTTCCCATGAAATACCCCGTCCTCGCCGCGTTGGCCGTCGCCGTCGCCTCCCTCCAAGCCGCCGACGCGCCTAAGCCCGCCGCCGAAGCCCCCACTCCTCCCCCCGCACCCAAAGTGAAAACCCTCACCCCTGAACAGGTCAAACAGGCCTGGACCATGCTCGGCTTCTCCATCGCCAGCCAGTCCCCCATGCCGCAAGTGAACTCGCAGCTCGAGCTCACCGACGAGGAGATCGACCTCTTCCTCGCCGGCGTGCGTCAGGCGATGCGCGGCGACAAGCCGAAGTTCAACCCGGCTGAACTCGGCGAAGGCGCCGACGCCATGTTCCAGGAACGCGTCAACGCCAAGGCTGGCAAGTGGGGCAAGCAGAACGACGAATTCCTCGCCAAGATCGACGCC
>JBILXR010000190.1:0-3456 GCA_044378215.1 Opitutales bacterium | reverse complement strand
CGTCCGCGGACAGGTAGAAGCGTTCGTCGAGGGAAACGCGGCCCTTGGATTTCGAGGAGGCCATGAGTGGTCGGTTTCCCCAAAGGGTGTTAGGCACCCCCCCGAGGGGTGGCAAATTGATTTTGCGAGTTTGTCCGGATTGCGGTCTATTCGTCCCATGACCGGCGGCTTTTTCGACTTCAAACGTGTCCGTCGCCGACTGCGCTCCG
This sequence comes from Opitutales bacterium, assembly GCA_044378215.1. Lineage (GTDB taxonomy): Bacteria > Verrucomicrobiota > Verrucomicrobiia > Opitutales > UBA953 > UBA953. Next base: position 3,247 of record JBILXR010000190.1, on the reverse strand, counting down.
CGATCGTGACCGGAGCCGGCGCCGTGGACAGCGTGGACCGCATCCTGCTGCGGACACAATCCGACCAAGGCACAGGTTATGGCGAGATCGCCCCCTGGCCGGGCTTTCCGACCGAGACCATCGAGCAGTCGCTGGAGTTCCTGCGTTCGGCCCAAGGCAACCTTCCCCATCTGCTCGCCGCCGTGGCCGCATCGCCGGCACCCCTGCCCTGCCTCTCGTCGGCGCTCTCCAGCTGTCGTCATTGGAACCAGATCGCCGGCTACGGCGGCAGCCTCCCCTGCGCCGGGCTACTGACTCTTTCCATCCTCGAGACCGAGGCGAAGGTCGCCGCGGGCTTCCGCACCCTGAAGATCAAGATCTCGCCGGAGACTTCCGAAGAAGCGATCCGCGCGGCGGCAGCCCGCTTCCCCGGCAAACTACGCCTCGACGCGAACGGCTCGCTCGACCTCCAATCCGCGCGGCGCTGGGCGGAGTTCGCCCGCACCCACGAGCAGGTCGAATTCCTCGAACAGCCCCTGCCGGTCGGACATCCGGGCTACGCGTCGCTCGGACCCGATAAGATCGCGCTCGATGAATCGTTCCTCACGCCGGGCGGCGTCGACTGGGCCGGCACCGTCGTCGTGAAACCGCTGCTCGCCGGCGACTGGGACGAACTTCGCTCCTGGCGCGCAGCCCACGCGGGCGCGATCATCTATTCTTCGTGCTTCGAGACCGCGATCGGTCGCCAAGGCGCGCTCTGGCTGGCCGCGCAAGATCCGCAGGCGGGCACCGTCGGCTTCGATACGCTCGGTCGCTTCGAAAATGACGGCCGTGACCGCCATGCGGTCGGCGCGATGGCGACCGGACTCCCGGGCTACGACTGGGCGGGCTTCTGGAAGGAACTCACATGAGCGCCGTCGCGGTCTTCCAGGCGGAGCACGCGGAACATCTGCGGGAAGCCTTGCAGACGCATGACGCCGGCCTCCCGGTCTTCCTAGGCAACCCGCACTGGTCCGAAGCCGAACGCGAAGAAGCCGCGCGCCAGCTTCCCCGCGGCACGACGATCCTCGGGACCACCCTCGAACCGCGCGGCCTCGGCACGTGCGACTGGCCGTTGAACTGGCGAGGACGCGTGATGATCCCCACCGGCGGCACCGGCGGGAAGGTGAAGTTCATCATCCACTCCGGTGAGACGCTCGGCGCCGCCGCGCTCGGCCTGCGCGACGCGCTCGTCGCCCGCGGACTTTCGCCCGTGCTCCATGGCGTGACGTGCACGCCGCCGTGGCATGTCAGCGGCTTCATGCCCGCCCTCCGCGCGCGGGTGACCGGCGGACGACATCAGGTCATCGACGGACGCTTCCCCGAAACGTCCGCCCTGCCCTCCATTGATCTGCCTGCCGACGGCACCAGGGTCATCTCGCTCGTCCCCGCGCAGCTGACGCGCCTGCTGGCACACGCCGACGGCGAAGCGTGGCTCCGAAGCTTCGAGGTCGTCTTGCTCGGAGGCTCGGCCGTGCCCCCACCATTGCTCGCCGAGATCCGCGCGCGGCGGCTGTCGGTCTTCCTCACCTATGGCGCGACCGAGACCGCGGCCGCCTGCGCGCTCTGGCCGCCGGAAAATATCTGGTCGGATGAACCCGTGCGCGGCATGCCGTTGCCAGGCGTACGTTTCACGGCAAACGTTGATGGCATCGTCACCATCGCCAGCCCTGCGCTCGGACTCGGGGTCTGGCCCGACGGCCCGATGACGAATCCTTGGACGAGCGGCGACCGTGGCGACGTGGCGGCCGATGGGAGCGTGCGGATCACCGGACGCGCCGACCGCGTGATCATCACCGGCGGCGAGAAGGTCGACCCCGCCCGCGTCGAACAGACGCTGCTCGCGACCAGGCTCGTCCGCGAAGCGCTCGTGCTGGGCCTCCCTGATGCGACGTGGGGCGAACTCGTGACCGCATGCGTGGTGGCCGGACCTGAGACCGAAGCCGCGCTGCGCAAGGCCTGTGAAGGACTGGAGTCCGCGGCACGGCCGCGGCGCTATGTGTTCGTGCCGGTCATGCCGACGAATGCGAGCGGCAAGCCGGACCGAGCGGCGATCGCGAAGCTGCCCGCTTAGGCGCGGACGGCTTTCCAGACGCGCAGGCAGGATTCGACGAGCGCCGGGAATTCCGCGAGCGGCACCTGCGAAGGACCGTCGGAGATCGCCTTCTGCGGATCCGGGTGCGTCTCCATGAAGAGACCGTCGGCGCCCGCGGCGAGAGCCGCCTTGGCGAGGACCGGGACGTATTCGCGCTGACCGCCGGAAGAGCCGCCGGCCGCGCCGGGGAGCTGCACCGCGTGGGTGGCATCCATGATCGTCGGGTGACCGAAGCCGGCCATGATCGGGAAGGAGCGCATGTCGACGACCAGATTCTGGTAGCCGAAGGTCGTGCCGCGGTCGGTCTGCCAGATTTCGGCGGCCTTGGCGCCTTCGAGCTTATCGACCACGAAGCGCATCTCGAACGGCGAAAGGAACTGGCCCTTCTTCACGTTCACGACCTTGCCGGTCTTGGCGGCGGCGACGAGGAGGTCCGTCTGGCGGCACATGAACGCCGGGATCTGCAGGACGTCGACGACCTTGCCGACGGCTTCGCACTGCTCGGGGCCATGGATATCGGTGAGAACCTTGAAGCCGTAGTCCTTCTTCACCATCGCGAGGAGGTCGAGGCCGGCCTGCATGCCGGGCCCGCGGTCGCCGCCGAGCGAGGTGCGGTTGGCTTTGTCGTAAGAGCCCTTGAAGATGATGTTCAGCTCCGGGTGGCGGGCGGCCAGGGCCTTGAGCTCCGTGGCGACGGTCCGGCAGTTGGCCTCGGATTCGAGGGAGCAAGGTCCGGCGATGAGGAGCAAACGGCGCTTATCGTGCAGCATGCGGCACGATAGGACGGGCGGACCGCTCAGGGCGAGCCGTAAGGAGCGCTCAGCGGCCGAGCCAGCGGAGTACTTCCGGCAGCGACCGCGTGTTGAGCACCTGCTCCGGCGTCAGCCAACCCTTGCGGGCGATGCGCACGCCGTGGGCGGCGAAGGCCAGCTGCTCGGTATCGTGGGCGTCCGGATTGATGGAGCAGAGCACGCCCTTCTCGGCGGCGCGGCGCCACCAGCGCCAGTCGAGGTCGAGGCGCCATGGGTTGGCGTTGAGCTCGATGATCGTGTCGTTGGCCGCGGCGGCGTCGATGACCTTGGCGATGTCGACATCGTAGGGTTCGCGCTTGTTGAGCAGGCGGCCGGTGAGGTG
>JBILXR010000189.1:0-3464 GCA_044378215.1 Opitutales bacterium | reverse complement strand
CCGACGATCCAGGCGCCGATCGCCACGACGATCATCAGCAGGTGGACGTCGATGCGTTTCTGCCGGAGGGCGGCCCAGCCGTCGATCGCGGCGTCCCATCCGCCGGCGAGGCAGGCGCCGGCGACGAGGACGAGCGCCCAGGTCGAGCGTTCGCCGAGGAAGTGTTCCGCGACCAATGATAGCAGGCCTAAGACGCCGCTCGTGGCCGCGAGCAGGGCGAGCTTCCGCCATTCGCCCGGCGCGCCTTCGTCCGGTCCGTGCGCATGTTCGCTCATGACGATATCCTGTCCGCGCGCGGCATGTCGGTCAACCACGCGTCGGCGGCGCGGCCGTATCGATTTCATATTTACGATGCGGACGTACGGAGGATTTTTTACGCGTCGTCGGCGACGTCCCGACGACATGAAAGTTTCCTCTTGCGCAAGCGCAGTTATTACCTATCACTCGTCATCAAGAGTTGACCGCAACGTGACGAACCGAACCGAAACCCCGAGCGAAAGCCTGATCACCGTGTCGCTTCCCCCGAAGCTTCACTCCGAGGTGGTCGCCTTCCAGCATCGGACCGGTCTCAGCACTTTGAGCGAGGCGATCCGTCTCGCTCTCGATCGTTACGACGACTCCCGTCCTTCCCTGGAGACCACCCGGTCCCGCCAGGTTTCTTTCCGCGTACCGTCGGAGCTCCGTACTCGTATCACCCGCCAGGCGCGTAACGCCCGGGTGAGCGTGGGGCGAATCGTCAGGGTGGCGCTTCAGGCGCTGCCCTCAAACCCAACAACGATCCAAAAAAAGGACACACCTATGGCTAAAAAGAAGGCTGCTGCTAAGAAGAGCGCCAAGAAGGCCACCAAAGCTAAGAAGAAGTAATTCTTCCTAGTCTTTTCCGTCCCTCGGGGCGGATGGCGCCGGCACTCCCGGTCATCACAAGGACCCTCGCAAGGGGGTCCTTTTCTTTTCCCGAGGTTCCCACCTGCGTATAGGCTTGAAACCGTCTGGCGGAAATCGGTTTCTTATGTCCCTTCTCACTATGAGCACCTCCGCATCCGGCCGCATCACCATCGCCAACGGCAAACTCACCGTCCCCGACCGTCCGATCGTCCCCTTCATCGAAGGCGACGGTACCGGCCCGGACATCTGGCGCGCCTCCGTGCGCGTCCTCGACGCCGCGGTCGCCAAGGCCTACGCCGGCAAGCGTAAGATCGAGTGGCTCGAGGTCCTCGCGGGTGAGAAGGCCTTCAAGGCGACCGGCGACTGGCTGCCGGAAGCGACCTTGACCGCCTTCCGCGATTACCTCGTCGGCATCAAAGGCCCGCTCACCACGCCGACCGGCGGAGGCATCCGCTCTCTCAACGTCGCGCTCCGTCAGCAGCTCGACCTCTACGTCTGCCTCCGCCCCGTACAGTGGTTCACCGGCGTGCCTTCCCCGGTGAAGAATCCCGGCAAGGTCGACATGGTCATCTTCCGCGAGAACACCGAGGACATCTACGCCGGCATCGACTTCGAAGCCGGTTCCGAGATCGCCCTCAAGACCTTGGAGTTCATCAAGACCAACTTCCCCAAGGAGTTTAAGAAGATCCGTTTCGGCGGCGAGCAGCCCGCCACGGTCGGCATCGGCATCAAGCCGGTCTCCCGCCCGGGTTCGGAGCGCCTCATCCGCTCGGCGATCCAGTACGCCATCGCCAACAAGCGCAAGTCGCTGACCCTCGTCCATAAGGGAAATATCATGAAGTATACCGAAGGCGCCTTCATGAAGTGGGGTTACGACCTCGCCAAGAGCGAGTTCGGCGCGGTCGAGATCGACGGCGGACCCTGGTGCAAGATCCCCGAAGGCAAGCCCGGCGCCGGCCTCGTCATCAAGGACGCCATCGCCGACATCACCCTCCAGCAGGTGCTCACGCGCCCGACCGACTTCGACGTCATCGCCACGCTCAACCTGAACGGCGACTACCTCTCCGACGCCCTCGCGGCGCAGGTCGGCGGCATCGGCATCGCTCCCGGCGGCAACATCAACTACCTCACCGGCCATGCGATCTTCGAGGCGACCCACGGCACCGCTCCCAAGTATGCCGACAAGGACGTCGTCAATCCGGGTTCCGTCGTGCTCTCGGGCGAGATGATGCTCCGCTACATGGGTTGGACCGAAGCGGCCGACCTCGTGCTCAAGGGCCTCAACGGCGCCATCGGTGGCGGCCGCGTGACCTACGACTTCGCCCGCCAGATGCAGGGCGCGACCGAGATCAAGTGCTCGGAGTTCGGCGACGCGATCATCGCGTCGATGTGAACGGCCCCGCCGTCCTCCTCCTCGCCGTTGGCGGCCCCTTGGGGCTTGCCAACGGTTTCGTTTTAGGCGGAAATGATTGTTAGCACTCCCTCACATGAAACACTCCCTCACCGCCCTCGCCCTCGCCGTCTTCATCGCAGGCGGTCATGCCGAGGAAGCGGCCCCCGCCCCGGCGCCGGTCTCCGCCTCGACCCAGGACCTTTCCCTTCGTGGCGCCATCGCCTGGCAGGCCAAGAACGTCTTCCGCGGCATCGAGCGTTCTGACACCCAGGGCCTCATCCAGTCCTCCGTCACCCTCGACTACAGCGCCCCCGGCCTCAGCGGCGTCTCGATCTACGGCAGCTTCTATAATGCTGATTCCGTCGAGCGCACCTACGCCGTCGGTCTCCGCCGCGACTTCTCGTTCGGCGAAATCGATGTCGGCCACCAGCGCCTGACCGCGACGACCATCCGGACCATCGCCACCCATGGCGTCACCCAGATCGACTCCAACCGCGAGGTCTACGCCGGACTCTCCCTGTCCAACGTCGCCCTCAAACCTTCGACCTACGTCTACTACAGTACCGAGCTCCAGCAGTTCACCGTCGAAATCGCCGGCTCCAAGACCTTTGCCGGCTCCAATGTCGGCCTGACCGGCTGCGACCTCCTCTTCCGCGCCTACGCCGGCCTTTCGGATGCTTCGACCTCGGTCTACGCGACCAAGAACGACTACCGCTACATGGGCGCCTCCTTCGACGTCACCCGCCAGATCGGCCGTGGTCCGGAGCTGGGCGCGGGCGTCAACTGGGCCCATAACAGCGACGGCCAGGTCCAGACCGCCGGTTCGATCTTCTGGGCTCGGGTCTACGCCAAGTTCATCTTCTGACCTGCAGGCAGGCAGGGTAGGACAGGGAGGCGCGGCTAAGGCCGCGCCTCCCTTGTTTTTGGCTTATTTAAGCCAGGGCCCCGCCGGGGCGCATTCGGGTGTTGACGGAGGGGGGTCCTTTCCCATGTTCCCGCTTTCCCTCTTTATGAAGACCACGCTAGCCAAGAACGTGCAGCTCAAGGACAAGACCTGGTATGTCGTCGACGCCAAGGATCAGGTCCTGGGCCGTGTTGCCGTCAAGATCGCCAATATTCTCCGCGGCCGTCACAAGCCCACCTACACCCCCCACGTCGACACCGGTGACTACGTCATCGTGATCAA
>JBILXR010000188.1:0-3482 GCA_044378215.1 Opitutales bacterium | reverse complement strand
TTTCCGCCGACCTCACCGGCCAGGCCAACCACCTCGGCGTCACCATCTGCGCCGACATCATCAAGCAGAAGCTCCCGGAGAACAACGGCGGCTACCTCGCGATCCAGGCCACGGAATCCTCCTACGGTAAGATCGACAAGCGCATGTACACCGACCTGTCGACCGATCACCCGATCGACCTCACCCGCTACCAGGTCGCCAACTGCTACATGGGACGCATCGGCCTGATCAACTCCGGCGGCCCCTCGGGCAACAACGACTTCGCCGAAGCCGTCAAGACCGCGGTCATCAACAAGCGCGCCGGCGGCCAGGGCCTCATCTCGGGTCGGAAGGCCTTCCAGCGCCCGATCGAAGAAGGCGCGAAGCTCCTGCACACGATTCAGGACGTCTACCTCACGAAGGAAGTCACGATCGCCTAAGGCGACCGTCATCTCCCGACCAAAGCCCCGGCCACCGCCGGGGCTTTTTGTTGGGCGACGACGCGACTGCGTCGGCGGTAAGCGGTAAGCGGTTGGCGGTGAGGAGAGGCCGCAAAGCAAAGGGAGACCGGAAACCGGAAAGAAGGCTGCGGACATAAGATGCCCAGCCAATCGTCCGGTCTCCGGTTTGCCTCGGTCTCGTTGAGCTGTCTTTCCCATCCGCGAACCGCTCCCATCCTGCTCGCCTCCTTCCCACTCGCCCCGCACCCCAAGATTCCCCATCCTGCCTCCATGCCCCTCCCCCAAGGCTTCCGCGAATGGCTGGCGAAGGAATCCCAGCTCTGGCACGAACAAGGCATCCTGCAACCCGGCCAACGGGACCAGATCCTCGCCCGCTATCCGGAGGAAGAAGCCGGCACCGGCCGCATGGCCTTCGTGCTCCGCGCCTTCGGGGTGCTGCTCTTCGGCGCGGCGTTGATGCTCGTGGTGGGACATAACTGGTCCGACCTCGCGCGCGGCGAACGGCTCGCGACGGTGGTCGCCGGCGTCGCCCTGCTGCAAGGCCTCGGCTTCTGGTATACCTCCAACGCCCGCCGCACGGGCTCGGTCCTCGGACACCTCGCGGGCTGCCTGATGTTCGGCGCGGGCATCGCATTGGTAGGTCAGACGTATCACATGGATGCGCATAGTCCGGACGCCTTGCTGGCGTGGTGCCTTGGCACGATGCCTTTCGCGCTCGCCCTGGAATCGGCGTTGCTCCACCTCGCGACGATCGCGCTCGCCTCGGTCTGGATCATGATGGAAATGGGGGAGCACTCATACGCGCCTTCGCCGCAGCTGACTGGCCTGCGTCTGACCTTCCTGCTCCTGCTGCTCCCGGCGGCCGTGACCGCCTACCGCAACCGGTTGCCGGTCATCGCGGGCGCGATCGCCTGGGCGTTGATGGCGAACTGGTTCAGTTTCGGAGGAGGTGCCACCGCCGCCTGCTTCGTCTTGCCGCTGGCCCTGGCGGCCCTTCACCCGTCGGGTAGCGCCTACGGCCGCGGGTTCCGCTTCATCGGGGCGCTCGGCGTGACGGTCAGCACGCTCGTCATCGGGATGCTGAGTCGCTCCCGCAGCAGTTCCCTGGAAATGGGACTGCTGGGAGATCCGCTCCTGCTGACGCTCACGCTCGTCGCCGCAGGCTGGGCCCTCTGGGCGGGCAAGCGAGACAAGGACGTCTCCCGCACCTGGCCCGCCGCCATCGCCCTCGGCACGCTGGCCCTCGGACTAGGCCATGAACTGGACCTTAAGTCCGAAGCGACCGACGCGCTCATCAAAGCCGGCGCCAACGTGCTCACGCTCGCCACGGCGGTCTGGTTGGTGCGCACGGGCCTCGGCGAAGGACGGCTCCGCCCTTACGTCTACGGCTCGCTGGTGTTCCTCGCCTGGCTGACGGCCCGCTACGTCGATATCGCCAAGGACTTCGGCATGCTCGGGACCGCGGGCTTCTTCGCGGCCATCGGCGTGATCCTCTTCATCCTCGCCCGGGTCTGGCGCGCCCAGAAGGAAAGCCCTGCGCCCGCCGAAGAACCGACCTTGGACCTCCCTTGGCTGGAACGCGCCTTCACGGCAGTCACTTCCCGAGCGCGTGCGGTGGTCCTGGTCGCCGCTTTGCTGCAGTGCCTCGGCCTGGTCTGGATGGCGTGGAACCACAGCCGCCCGGCCGAGGTCGGGCAGCGCTTCGTGCTGCGCTGCCAAGCGGTCGATCCGCGCGACCTGATGCGCGGAGAATACGTGACGCTGGGTTATGAGTTCTCCAATCCGGGCCCGGTGGCCATCCGAAGACTGAACGACGAGTGGGCCGAACTTAACGGTAAAGACCGCCGCGCACTTGGGAACGAATCCTACCTCACGCTGCCAGATGACACGACGGTCTACGTCCCTCTCAAGGTCGACGCCAAAGGCCTGGCCAGCGGCGACGGCGTCACGCTGAAGCGGCCGGAGTCGGGTCCCTACCTCAAGGGCTACGCCGGCATGCGTCGCTTCGGATCGATCCGCTTCGGCATCGAGGCCTTCTACGTCAAAGAAGGCACGGGCAACACTTGGGAAAAACTCCGCAACCAAGGCCTGCTCGTCGCGGAGATCGGCGTGCTGCCCGACGGCCGCGCCGGATTGGTCGGCCTGCGCAAGGCCGACGAATCGATGACGAAAGCCATCCCCTTCCATCGCCTGGAACAGCACTTCTACTCGGGAAAGAACGAGTGGGCCCAACGTCACGCCATCCGCACGCAGGAAGAATTTCGGCGCTTCCTCAGCCCGGCCCGGGTCGCCGGGCCGGCCCCGCGACTGCCGGACTTCGCCAAAGAGGTCGTGGTGCTTATCACCGAGAACGAGACGGACCGCGACGTGCGCATCGCCGTCACGGGCGTCGAGCGGTTCGGCGGTTCGCTCATGGTCCGCTACCGCGTCACGCAGGGAGCGAAGACCTCGCACAAGTCCAAGCCGATGGAGGCCGTGATCATCGAGCGCGGCGACGCGACCGAGGTCACGCTGCTCAAAGAGCCACTCGGCGACGGGCCCGGCATCCGGATACCGCTGCGCTGAAACCAAAAGGCCCGGTCCTCTCGCGAAGACCGGGCCTTGGTTTTAAGGGCGTAGCTCCTTACTTCGCCGGGACGAGGTCGGCCTCGGTCAGCATGGGCTTGCCGACTTCGCCGCGCAGCGCCTTGACCTGCTTAGGCGTGACGGCCGGAGCGGAGTTGCCGAAGCTGTTGCGGACGTAGGTCAGGACGGCGGCGATCTGCTCGTCGGTCTGGTGCGGTAGAGCCATCATGGGTACGGGCGGCGTATACTGCTTGCCGGAGACGGTGATGGGACCCTGCAGTCCGCGCAGCTGGATGCGGATGAGGTTCTCGACCGGGCCGTTGACCCAGTTGGACTTGGCCAGCGGCGGAGCGAGGACGGTGCCTTCGGCGTTCGCGCCGTGGCAGGCCATGCACGTCATGAAGGCCTGCTTGCCGGCGGCTAGGACGGCGGGGTCGACGTTCGCCACGGCCGCGGCGGCCACGGGCTTGATGGTCG
>JBILXR010000187.1:0-3503 GCA_044378215.1 Opitutales bacterium | reverse complement strand
TCGCCGTCATGCCATGGGCCGGCCTTGATCCGGAGTTTGTAGGCTCGGTCGGGGACCACCAGGCCGCGGGAGGCGGCGTAAGGAAGTTCGGTATAAGCCGCACCAGGGCCATCAGGGGAAGAGGAAGTCTCGAGCAAAGGAGTATCTAGTCCGAAACGACGGGCCTCCGCGGCCAAGGCTTCGGGTCCGGCACGGAGGCCGATCTGGTAATTCCAGACGTTGCAGGAGATCGCCAGCATCTTGTCCAGGTCGACGTCGCCGTAGCCGACGGGCTCGTGCTCGGGAAAGTCGCGATCTCCGACGCGGTAGAAGGCGCCGCACTCCAGGATGTCGTCCCAGTCCACGACCTTCTTCCGCATGCCGGCGATGGCGGTGACGATCTTGAACGTCGAGCCGGGCGGATAGAGACCTTGGGTCGCGCGATTCAGCCAGGCGCCGGATTTCTCGACTTCGTCGTAATCGGCGATGGTGATGCGTCCGGCCAGTCGGTTGGGATCGAAGGTCGGCTGGCTGGCGAGCGCGAGGATCTCACCGGTCTGGACGTCGAGCATCACGGCCGCGGCGGGTAGCGGGACGCCTTGCGAATCCTTGATCTCTGCCAGCGCATTTTCCGTCGTCCGCTGGATGCGAAGGTCGAGGGACAAGGGGATGTTGCTACCCTGGACGGGCTCGCTGTACTTAAGCCGGGTCTGGTTATAGCCGGAAGACGTCTTCGTCCATAATTCCCAACCACTCAGGCCTTTGAGGACATGATCAAAGGAGAGTTCCACGCCGGCGGCGCCGGTCTTGCCGGTCTGCCTCAGCTTCTGCATCGATTCGCTGCGCACCTCGGCGATATCTTCGACGTTAGGCGGCAGCTCCTCGGAATCCTTCACGTAACCAAGGACGTGAGCGGCCATGCCACCGTAAGGATAGGTGCGGATGATGTCCGACTCCAAGCGGATGGGGCCCTCGACCGGGAATTGCTCGATGAAGCGCGCGACGGCCTTGACGCCTTCGTCCGGACCGGCGGGTACGTTCGCGACCGGAAAAGCCAGGTCGGCGACCAGCGTGAAGGGCAAGGCGCGGCGTTCGCGCAAGTGCTTACGCAGGTCCTCGATGTTCACCTTACGCTCGCCAGGCGGAGCCAGGGGACTCGACTTGCCCGGGGCGGGCTTCCGCACGGTCTTTCGCTGGTTCTCGTCGATGACGAACCAGACCTTATTGAGCCAACCTTGGAGGACGTTGACGCGCGCGAGTTCCATCACGCGCTCGGTGTCCACCTGCATCGCCTGGCGGGCGCGCTCGGCGGCGAGGAGCCGGAGATATTCGGAGCGGAATTCCTTCTGCAGCGCCGCGAGGTCGGCCTTCACGCTCCAACGGGCGCGATTATCGACGAGCACGAAACCATTGCGGTCATAGATCCGACCTCGGGCCGGCGGGCGCAGGACGATGCGCCGGCTCTGGTTATCGGACTGTTCCTTCAGGTCGTTCGACTGGATCAGTTGACGAAAGGCGAGTCCGCCGGCGACGTAGAGGAAGCCGAGCGAGAAGAGACCAAAGACCGCGATAAGACGAAGACGATCGACCGGGGTCGAAGGGAGCACCTTGGTGTCGGCCGGCTCCATCATGGCTGTTCAAGGGCGGGCGGTACGCCCAGACGGTCCATGGCCGCGTTCTGCGTCAAGGCCACCGGCACCAAGCCGAGGGTCCCGACGACTCCCGCCAGCAAGAGCTGGCCGAACAGATGACCCGCGGCGCCATCAGCCGGGGCGTCGGAAGCAAAAGCAGAAGCCAGATACCAGACCAAGCAGGCGCCGACGTTGACGATCGCCGCGCCCTGTAACATCCGCGGCGTACTGCGGAGAAGCGGACGATTAGAGGACAGGAAGATCGCGACGGCGACGAGGGTCAGCGCCAACGTCCCGTCCGGGATCGGTCGACGTGCCTCGAAAAGGAAGCCTAGGCCCGCGGCGAACAGGACGCACTGCCAGCGCTTGAGCCGACGGGAGGGAGCGATCAGGCAGGTACCGCTGACGAAGACGACGAGCGAAGAAGCGGCGAAGGTGTCGCTGGCGAGGTCCGCGCCTAGCAGCCAAGGGTAAGTCGCCAACAGGAGGATCAGCCAAGCCCAGCCCATCGTCACTGGAATTGGTCGCCCTGCATCAGCGCTTCGCCGGGCGTCTGGATGATCGGGACCAGCACGGAGACTTCCTGCAGGTTATAAAGGTCACGCGAGGGGACGAGCAGGCTTTCCTTGAAGTTGCCGACCTGCGTCGCGTAGGCGCCGCCGTCGAGGTAGCCCAAGGTCAGTCCGCTGGGGAAGACACCGCCCATCCCGGTCGTGGTCACGCGGGCGGGCGTACCGGCGGGCAGCAGGTAGTCGTAGGGAATGACGCTCACGCGCGCCTTGGCGGTGCCCAGCGAATTCGCGGCGACACCGTTGATGAGCACGATGCGGCTCTGGTCGTCGCCTTCGAGGTAGGCGGTGCAACGGAAGCCCGGGCTCGTGACCAAGTCGACCTCGCTGGTCGTAAGATGAACCGCGGTGACACGGCCGACGACGGTGTCACCGAAGACGACCGGGGCGCCGGGGCGGATGCCATCATTGCGGCCCTTGCGGATCACGATGCGCTGCCACCACGAAGAACTGTCGCGCGTGGCGACGCGGGCGACGACGGAAAGGTAATCGGCCGGGACATTGTAGCGGGTGACCTCTCGGAGACGCGTGTTCTCGCGGCGGATATCCTCCATGCCCTTGAGCTTGATTTCCAAGGCGGCGTTGATGCGCGCGAGGTCACGTCCGGCGGCGACAAGTTCTGCCGAAGTCCGGCTCTTCTTCTCCCAGAAGGTGGCCAGATCGCGCGACTTGCCGACCAGATGAAGGGCCGGGGCCTGGAATTCGACGAAGGCTTCCCGATTAAGGCGACGAACGGCGCTAGGCAGAAGAATCCAACCCGCCACGAACACGGCGAGGACGACGTAGGAGGCACGGGCTCCTTGGCGATTCTGGTCCATGGCGGGAAGGCCCGCGAAGGGGGCTTAGTCTCGACCGCTCCAGCGGGAGGAGTTGGCGAGGATCTTACCGGTACCGTTCACGACGGCGCAGAGAGGATCTTCGGCGACGAAGACCGGCAGGCCGGTGGCCTCGGAGATGGCGCGGTCGATCTTGCGGATCAGCGAACCGCCGCCGGCGAGCACGATGCCGCGGTCGACGAGGTCGGAAGAGAGTTCCGGCGGGATGCGCTCGAGGGAGCCCTTCACCGCTTCGATGATCTGGTTGATGTTATCAGCCATGGCCTCGCGGACCTCCTGCGAGGTGAGGTGGAGCTGGCGGGGCAGGCCGGTGACGTTGTCACGGCCCTTGACTTCGAAGGTGAGTTCCTGCTCGAGCGCATAGGCGGAGCCGATCTTGATCTTGATCTCTTCCGCGGTGCGTTCGCCGATGATCAGGTTGTACGAGTTGCGGATGTACTTGATGATCGACATGTCGAACTCGTCGCCGCCGACGCGGATGGAGCGGG
>JBILXR010000048.1:0-12747 GCA_044378215.1 Opitutales bacterium | reverse complement strand
CCTGCGCGTGGCCAAAGTGCCCGGCCTGCCCCCGTTCGTCGGCGGCATGGTCGGCATGGTCGGCTACGAATACGTCCACCGCATCGAGCCGACCGTCCCCAAGCCCGCCAAGGATCCGGCCGGCACGCCCCTGCTCCACTTCATGCTGGTCGACCGCGTCGTCGCCTTCGACAACGCCCGTCAGACGCTGCGCCTCATCGTCAACGCCCGCGTGAAATCGCCGGCCGACGCCGACGCCGCCTGGCTCGCCGCCAAACAGGAACTCGAAACCCTGCGCGCCGTGGTGACCGGACCGCGCGCCGCCGTGGCCGCCGAGCTCCCAGCCAGCGCCGAGCTGGCCACGGGCAAGGCCAACTTCAGCCAGGCCGACTTCGAAGCCGCCATCCGTCGCACCCAGGAATACGTCCGCGCCGGCGACTGCGTGCAGGTCGTGCTCTCGCGCCGTACCGACGTCGCCTTCAAGGGCGACCCGCTCGACCTCTACCGCGTGCTGCGCCACGTGAACCCGTCGCCTTATATGTTCGTCCTTGAGACGGGCCGAGGTTTCGACGTCGTCGGCGCTTCGCCGGAAGTGAACGTCCGCCTCACCGGCCGCCTCTGCGAGATCCGCCCGATCGCCGGCACGCGTCCGCGCGGCGTCGATGAAGCCGCCGACCGCCAACTCGAAGCCGAACTGCTCGCGGATCCGAAGGAACGCTCCGAGCACCTGATGCTCGTCGACCTCGCGCGCAATGACCTCGGCCGCGTCTGCCTGCCCGGCTCCGTGAAGGTGCCCGACTACGCGATCGTGGAACGCTACTCCCACGTGATGCACATCGTGTCGCAGGTCGAAGGCCAGCTCGCGCCCGAGAAGGATGCGTTCGACCTCTTCCGCGCCACGTTCCCGGCCGGCACCCTTTCCGGAGCTCCCAAGGTACGCGCCATGCAGGTCATCTCCGAACTCGAAGGCGAACGCCGCGGCGTCTACGGTGGCGCCGTCGGTTACTTCGGCTTCGATGGCGGCCACGACTCCTGCATCGTGATCCGCACCGCCTCGCTCCGCGACGGCGTCGCCAGCATCCAAGCCGGCGCCGGGGTCGTCGCCGACTCCGTGCCCACCTCCGAATACGAAGAAACCATCAATAAGTCCAAGAGCGTCCTGCGTGCCCTCGGACTCGCCGCCGGCCTGCGCTCCTGAGAAGACCGCCTGTGCCCAAGTCCAAGCCCAAGAAAAGCGCCGCACCGAAGGCCAAGCCTTCGACGAAAGCCGCTGACAAGGGCCGGATCAAGAAGCCCCTGGCCGCCCAGCCGGTGAAGGCGCCGAAGAAGTTGCCGGTCCCGCCGAAGAAGCCCTTGCCCCCGGCCCCCAAGGTTCGCCCTGCCCCTGCCCCCATCCCAACCCCTCGCCCTACCCCTGACAAGGATACCGATCCCACCGAACCGGGGCTGCCGTGGGAGGAATTGTCCACGGAAGAGCGTTCGCCGATCCGTTACTATCTCGATCAGATCGGCAAGACGCCGCTGCTGACGCTCGAGCAGGAGACCGCCCTCGCGCGCCGCGTCCTCAAGGGCGACGAAGCCGCCCGCCAACAGATGATCCAGGCCAACCTCCGCCTGGTCGTGCGCATCGCCAAGGACTACGATAATTTCGGCCTATCGTTGATGGACCTCATCAGCGAAGGTAACTTCGGTCTCATCAAGGCCGTCGAACGCTTCGACCCCGACAAGGGCGGCAAGCTCAGCACCTACGCGTCTTGGTGGATCAAGCAGGCCATCAAGCGGGCGCTGGCGACGAGCGGAAAGACGATCCGCCTGCCGGTGCACATGGTCGACCGCATCTCGCAGATGCGCCGCGTCACCAACCAGCTCGCCGCCGAACTCGGCCGCGAGCCCCACAACGATGAGATCGCGATGGCGATGGAGATCCCGCTCGCGAAGGTCGTGCACATGAAGTCGGTCGCGAACCGCGCGGCCTCGCTCGACCAACCCGTCGGAGAAGAAGGCGACGCGACCTTAGGCGACTTGGTCAAGGACGAGTCTGAGCGCACGCCTTTCGAGACCCTCCGCGGTAAATCCGACAACGACGAGATCGCCACGATGCTCGCCGCCCTCGAGCCCCGTGAAGCCGAAATCCTGACGCACCGCTTCGGCCTGAACGGCGAAAGCCCGCTCACGCTCGAAGAAGTAGGCGAACTGTTCAAACTGACCCGCGAACGCGTCCGCCAGCTCCAGCAGTCCGCCCTGATGCAGCTCCGTCGCATCATGACCGAGCGCCAGAAGCTACTGACCCCGGAAGACGTCAGGAAGAACCAGCTCGCCACGGCGCGCTCCGAAGTCCTCGGGGAATTCTTCCGCTCCAAAGGTATCTGCCCGGCCCCGCCCAAAGGCCAGCCGGACCGTGAGGGGCTCTGACCTGCCTATTTTTCGAAGGGCGTGCCTAAGTTAGCCCTCCAGGGCAGAGGTTTTTGACCATCCTCCCGCCATCCCGAGGATGGCAGGGGTCTTGCTTACTTCTAGGCATGATCCTGTCCGACTACAAAGGCGCCAATCTCTTCGATGAGCTGGTCGATGAGCACGGCAAGATTCGCCCTTACTACCGCGGCGTGGCCGAAAAACTCTCCGGGCTCGGTAACGAGGAACTCAACCAGAAGCTGCGCAGCCTCGAGCTGCTGTTCCTGAAGCAAGGGATCACCTTCACGGTCTACGGTGACGACAAGGGCACGGAGCGGGTCTTCCCGTTCGACCCTTTCCCGCGGGTCATCCCGGCTGGCGAATGGGAGCAGATCGAAGCCGGTCTGGTGCAACGTATTACGGCGCTCAACCTCTTCCTCTACGACGTCTACCACGAGCAGCGCATCATCAAGGACGGGGTGATCCCCCCGGAGGTCGTCTTCGGTGCCTCCCACTTTCGCCCTGAATTCGTAGGGGTCTCAGTGCCTAAGGACGCCTACATCCACGTCTGCGGCACGGACCTCATCCGCGACCGCGACGGGCGCTACCTGGTCCTCGAAGACAACGGCCGCTGCCCTTCCGGGGTCTCGTACGTGCTCGAGAACCGCGCCGCGATGAAGCGCGTCTTCCCCCAACTCTTCGGCGCCAACGGCGTCCGCCCGGTCGACACCTATCCCGCCGACCTCCTCGCCACGCTCCGGCACGTCGCTCCTCGCGAAAACCCTAATCCGAACGTGGTCCTGCTCACCCCAGGAGTCCATAACAGCGCCTATTTCGAGCACTCCTTCCTGGCCCGCCAGATGAGCATTGAGATCGTCGAAGGCCGCGACCTGATCGCGCTCGACGGGTTCGTCTACATGCGGACCACGCGGGGCCTGCGCCAGGTCGATGTCATCTATCGCCGTATCGACGACGACTTCCTCGACCCGCAGGTCTTCCGCAAGGACTCCTGCCTCGGCGTCCCGGGCCTGGTCGACGCCGTCCGCCGCGGCAACGTGGCCCTCGCCAACGCCATCGGAACGGGCGTGGCCGACGACAAGGTCACTTACGCCTACGTGCCGGACATGATCCGCTATTACCTCTGCCAGGAGCCGATCCTCGACCAGGTCCCGACCTACCTCGCCTGGCGCGACACCGACAAGAAATACATCCTCGAGAACCTGTCCAAGCTCGTCGTGAAGGCCGCCAACGAAAGCGGTGGCTACGGCATGCTCATCGGCCCGGTCGCGACCCAGGCGCAGTTGGCCGAGTTCCACGAAAAGGTCTCCCGCCACCCGCGTAACTACATCGCCCAGCCCGTGGTCAATTTCTCCCAGCACCCCACCCTCGTCGACGGGGGCCTCGAAGGACGGCACGTCGACCTCCGGCCATTCGTACTCTGGGGTGACACGGTCAAGGTGCTCCCCGGTGGCCTCACCCGCGTCGCCCTCACCCGCGGTTCGCTCGTCGTCAATTCCTCGCAGGGCGGCGGCAGCAAAGACACCTGGGTCCTCGCGGCCTGACCTACGCCGATGATGCTCTCAAGGGTCGCCGACCACCAATACTGGATGGCCCGTCAGATGGAACGGGCCGAGAACCTGGCGCGTCTCGTCCGCGTCTCGGAAGAGATGCTGCTCGATGACGAGACACTGGGCCGGGGTAGCGCCCACGAATACTGGACGCCGGTCTTGGCGGCCACCGCGATGGAGGGCGCCTTCCGTTCGCTCTATCCGAATCCGCAGATCGGCGACGTGGCCCGCTTCCTGACTCTCGACCTGCGCAACCCCGACTCGATCCTTTCCTGCATCCGGCAGGCCCGCGAGAACGCCCGCTCGGTCCGTGACAAGATCTCCGATGAGATGTGGTCCGAGATCAACGCGCTCAACCTCTTCGTGACCTCTGCCGAAGGCCTCCAACTCCTCGAGCGCTTCCCTCAGGCTTACTACGAGAAGATCATCTCCTCCTCGATGCTCTTCGACGGGATCACCGACGCGACGCTCACCCGCGACGAGGGCTGGAACTTCCTGCAGCTGGGCCGCCTGCTCGAACGGGCCGACATGACGAGCCGCTTCCTGGATATCCGCTCCCAGACGCAGCCTTCGACGGTCGATTCGGCCCTCGAGTCGCTGCAATGGGGCGCGGTCCTGCGCGCCTGCAGCGCCCACGCCGGCTATCGCCGGGTCCACGGCGGCGAAATCAGCGTCGAGGGGGTGGTCGACCTGCTCCTGTTCTCCAATGAGTTCCCCCGCTCGGTCCGCCACTGCATCCGTCGCGCCGACGAGGTCCTGCATGACATCTCCGGGACGCCGACCGGCCGTTATTCTAACCCTTGCGAGAAGATCACCGGCGCCCTGCTCGCCCGTCTGAGTTTCGCCGGGCCGCCGGAAGTCATGGCCCGAGGGCTCCACGCCTACATTGATGAACTTCAATTGCAGCTGAACGCCGCCGGCCAGGCCGTCTTCGAGAGTTACGTGCTGCTGCCCGGCGAAGTGGACCGGCATTTCCCGCGCGGAACCCGTCCGGAATCGCTTTCCGACTGGCAGCGCGAACAGCAGCAGCAGTAGGGCGCGCCGCGACCATGAAGCTCCGCATCCTCCACCGCACCGAATACCGCTACGCCCTGCCCGTCCGCAATAATACCAACGAACTCCGCGTCACCCCGCTCACGAATCTCCGGCAGAAGCTCGGCCTGCACCTGGTGCGCGTGCTGCCGGCTGTCCGGATGCGTCGATACCCCGACCTATATCGCAATTCGGTGCACCTCTTCGAGGTCGAGGAACCTCACAAGGAGCTCGTGATCGATGTTTCCAGCATGGTCGAGACGCTCGCGACACCGGTTTCAGCCATTCCGACCGATATCCCGCTGGCCGCGGTCCGGGCTGAAGACGTCATCGAGAGCTTCCAGCCCTATCTCCTTTCCGACGGGCCCGTGCGCATCACCCCGGAGATCTGGCGGGCGGCTGTGGACGTCGAAAAAGACCGCGGAGACGTGTTCTCGGTGATCATCGGGCTCATGGACTACATCCATGCCACTTGTCGGTATGTACCCGGAGCGACGCACATCGGCACGAATTCCGAGGAATTCTTCGCGAAGCCCCAAGGGGTCTGCCAGGATTACGCCCATTTGTTGCTGGCGCTCTGCCGTTCCATCGGCATCCCGGCCCGGTATGTCTGCGGCTATGTCTACGACGCCAAGCGCGGGGATGTCATCGGCAGCCACGCCTCGCACGCTTGGTGCGAGATCTGGTTGCCAGACTACGGCTGGCTAGGGGTGGACCCGACGAATCGAAAGGTCATCCATGAGGCCTACGTGGCCTCGGCGGTGGGGCGCGATTATCGGGACGCCACCCCCGTGAGCGGCAGCTATTGGGGCGGCGGCGACCGCGAGATGCGGGTCACCGTGCACGTCGAAGCGAAATAAGCCGAATAATCGGGATACTCGGGCAACAAAAAGGGCCCCGTTGCCGGGGCCCTTAGGTCAGCCTCTAATCCGAAGATTAGAAGTTGTAGCGGACGGTGACGGAGACTTCTTCGTCAGCGTCGTTCTCGTCAGCGATCGAAACGGCGACCTGGTACTTCGAGTTCACGTTGTAAGCGAGCTCGTAGACGAAGGAGTCGTTGCGGGCGGCACCGGTGCTCTGTTCGTAGACGAAGCGTCCTTCGAGGCCGGCGACGACTTCGTTGAGGGAGCGGCGGAGGATGATGCCGTAGGTGTCGTTCGAGGAGACGGCGACGGTAGCGTCGATGCCACCGATGACGTTCTTGAAGAGATAACCCACGGAAACGGAGTCAGCGCCTTCGGCGTTGATGCCAGCCTGGGCACCAACCCAGACGTTGGAGGAACCAACGAGCGCTTCGACGGAAACGGAGTGACCGTTGTCGTCGGCGGCGGCATCAGTGTTGTAGCTGTAACCAGCGCGGTTGTAGGAGAGACCGGCCGGAGCAGCGGCGCTCTGGGCAGAGGCAGCGGCAGCAAGGGTCGTGAGGGTGAGGATTGGGAGGATGTGCTTCATATGCATGTTTGTTGTTAGGCACCTCGGTCGATAAAACAACATGAAAATGCATTCTTGTCGTTTATTCGTCACCTTATTGTCATAGTTTGATTTGGTCAGAAAACAAAAAGGGCCCCGTTGCCGGGGCCCTTAGATCAGCCTCTAATCCGAAGATTAGAAGTTGTAGCGAACGGAGACGGAGGTCTCGTTGTCCTTCTTGTCAGCGTCGGCGATCGAGACCGCGACCTGGTACTTGGCGCCGATATTGTAGGCGAGCTCGTAGACGAAGGAGTCGACAGCCTTGCCGCCAGTGGCCTGGGACCAGACGAAGCGGGCTTCGAGGCCAGCGACGACTTCGTTCAGGGAGCGACGGAGGATCACGCCGTAGGAGTCGTTCGAAGAGACGATAGCGGTGGCATCGATGCCGCCGATGACGTTCTTGAAGAGGTAGCCAACGGAGACGGAGTCAGCGCCCTTGTTGTTGAGGTCGGCTTCGCCGCCAACCCAGACGTTCGAGGAGCCAACGAGGGCTTCGACCGAGACGGAGTAGCCGTTGTCACCAGCGGCGGAGTCGGTGTTGTAGCTGAGACCAGCGCGGTTGTAGGAGAGACCGGCCGGCGCAGCGGCGCTCTGGGCAGAGGCAGCGGCAGCGAGGGTCGTGAGGGTGAGGATCGGGAGGATATGTTTCATAGCGGTGTCAGTATGAAGGCGAAGAATGGCTCAAATCAAGCCGATTTGCCTAATTTCGCCCTTTTGTGCCCAATTAGCGTCTGGCCTTATTCACAAACCCCTGTGAATCGTTTTGTTAATTAATGAATATCAGTCACTTAACAGATTGTACTACTTTTATTGGCTCTATTGATAACTTTTTTGCGATTCCCCAAATAAACAACCTCTCCCCAGCTTTGAGGCTTAGCCTGCTTGGATAAACCACCGAGACCGACGCCAATCTTAAAGCGTCGAACCGCAGCAATCGCTCCTCTCGCCTGCCATCCGGCCAACAAAAAACCCACCAGGCGGACCGGGCGGGTTTTGGGTCGGCCTCGGGGGAGGCTTACTTGCGGCGGAACTTCGTGTTGAACTTCTCGACGCGACCGGCGGAGTCCACGAAGCGCTTCTCGCCGGTGTAGGCGGGATGGGAGTCCATGGTGACTTCTCGGCGGATGACGAAATGCTCGACGCCGTCGATCACCTTGGTCTCCTTCGACTTCATGGTCGAACGAGCGGGGAACTCGCGGTTCGTGGAGACATCCACGAAGACGACGTTGTTATATTCAGGATGGCCTTCCTTCTTCATAAAATAAGGGGTTTTGCTCGGGGTTAGCCCTGACGCGCCTTGTAGCGGGGGTGCGTCTTGTTGATCACGTAGATACGGCCCTTGCGGCGAACTACCTGGCAATTCGGGTGACGCTTCTTCAGCGACTTGAGGGAGGAGGAGACTTTCATGGTCGGGAGAGCCGTTTTAATAACGGCAGGTCGGCCAACAAAGGTAACCTCCGACCGACTGTCAACGGGATTTCCTGTGCTTGTTTAAGGTTTCGTCCAAGCTATCACTATCCCCATGGAACCACGCGTCCGAGCCGCCCTCCCGGCCGATGTCCGGGCGATCAACGCCATCTATAACCACTACGTCCGGAATAGTACCTGTACCTGGCACCTGACGGAGGAATCCGACGAAGGCAGGCTGGCTTGGCTGAGGGCCCGTACCCCCGCCCACCCCGCTTTGGTCGTCGAAATCGACGGTAAAGTGGTCGGTTGGGGCTCCCTTTCCACTTATAACACCCGCCAAGGCTGGTCCACGACCGTGGAGGACTCCGTTTTCATCGATCAGGCCCTTCACGGCCAAGGCCTCGGCAAACTCATGCTCGGCGAGCTGCTCCGCCGCGCCGAAAGCCTCGGCCACGAGTCCGTCATCGCGCGCATCTCCGGCGAACAGACCGCCAGCCGGCGCCTCCACGCTTCGCTGGGCTTCGTCGAAGCCGGCCTGCTGAAGGCCGTGGGACGCAAATTCGGGCAGAAACTCGATTGCGTCTACATGCTGAGGACCTTGCGCCAGCCCTGACCTTGACAGAGCGGAGGCTAACCCTTTGCTCACCTATCCGCTTTAATGCTCAGGTGGTGGAATGGCAGACACGCTGGATTCAGGTTCCAGTGCCCCTAAAGCGTAAGGGTTCAAGTCCCTTCCTGAGCACCAAAAGCAAGACACGACCCCGGCGACCCCGGGGTCGTCCGTCAGGCCCGTAAGCCGTTGTATCTACTAATCAACTACAACTCTGCTAGCCCTGTCCCTGCCCCTAGCCCTGTCCCTGCCCCTGTTTCGTTAGTGCCTTCCCCCTATCACTTGGAAGGTTGTCCCCCGCCCCGGAATCCCCCAGCCTAGTCCGAACCCGATGGCGGACCTCTCCACATTGCCCGAAGTGCTGCCCTGGCCATTCATGGTCTGCAGCCGCAAAGGCGAGGTGCTGTTCGCCAACCCGCTGGTCGAACGCACCGTCGGCCGCAAGGTCCAGGTCGGGACCAACCTCGACCGGCTCTTCCTGGAACTCGAGAACGGACAGCCGGTCTCGACCCTGCTGCGCTCCGCGGCCCGCTGGTCCGCCTGGAGCGGGATGCTTGAACTGCGCAACGATGACCTCGGCGAACCGATCCGGGCCGCCAAGATCATCCTGCAGCCCGATCCGAAGCTGGACCGTCAGGTCTGGCTGATCTTCGCCGAAGACCCGCAGATCAACGGCACGCCGATCCTCACGCCGCGTTCGGGCATGAGCCTCGCGCGCACGCTGATCGAGAACTCCCCGGACTTCATCATCTTCCGCGACCTGCAGGGGCGGATCCTGCACACGAGCCGCAGCCTCGACGAATTCCTATCCCTGCCCTACCGCGGCTACGGGGCGGACCTCACGCTCGCCGACATCCTCTCCGCGAAGACGGCCGAACAGTTCCGCCAGTTCGACGAAGAAGTCGTCCGCACCGGCCAGCGCGTCCTGCACGCCGTCATGCACTTCGAGACGCAGGACCGCCGCTCCCGGCTCGTCCGCGTGGTGCACGAACGGATCAAGGGCGGCGGCGGCCTGCCGAACGGGCTGCTCACGTTCGCGCTCAACATCACGGAGTCGGTCGACGAACACAACCGCCTGCGCATCGCGCTGGAGAAAGCCGAGGAAGTCGCCGCGGCGAAGTGGCAGTTCGTGGCCAACGTCACCCACGAGATCCGCAATCCGATCAATGCCATCCAGGGACTCTGCGAGACGAACCTCGAAGCCGCCACGCCGGCGCCGCCCGAAGTCCTCCGCAAGATCCAGTCCTGCGCCCGCGAGCTCGAGGATACGGTGCGTGACGTGCTCGACTTCTCCCGCCTCGATCGTGGCAACATCACGATCGAGAGCATCCCCTTCAACCCGGTGCGCGCGCTCGAGGAGGTCATCGCCCAGTTCCAACATCAGGCCGGCCGCAAAGGCGTCGAGCTGGCCGCGTTGGTGCGCGCCGACGCGCCGCAGTCGGTCCTGGGCGATCCGATCAAGTTCCGTCGCATCATCGCCAATCTCATCGGCAACGCGGTCAAGTTCACCGAGAGCGGCCACGTGCACGCCGAACTCGACCTCGAGGAACGCAACGGTCGCCTTCGCTCCCTGCTGACGGTCCGCGACACGGGCATCGGCATCCCCGCCGACCGCCTGGAGAGCATCTTCGAACCTTTCACCCAGGCCGACGCCACCACGACGCGTCGGTTCGGCGGCACCGGCCTCGGGCTCACGATCGTCCGCAGCCTCACCCAGGCGATGGACGGCTTCATGAAGGTGACCAGCGAGGTCGGCGTGGGCTCGACCTTCGCGGCCACGGTGATGGTCGAACCCAATCCGGCCTTCGCCGCCCCGCCACAACCGAAACTCTCGGGCCAACGCATCCTCGTCGTCGCCGGCCACCCCCGCGTCCGCCAATGGTTCGCCGAGACGCTGGCCTTCTGGGGCGCCACCTGCGTCCAGACGCCGACCTACGACGAAGCCGAAGCCCTCTGGGCCGCCGCCGCCGCCGCCGAAGAGCCCTTCGGCCGGGCCATCATCGACCTGCCGGACGACGTCAGCCCGCGCCTCCCGGCCTTCCCGCGCGAACAGGTGATCCTGGTGACGTCCTCCGAAGTGGAGTTCCGCAGCCAAGCCCAGCTCTTCCGACCGGTCAGCCTCACGGCCCTCTGGACGCGTTTCAGTACCGAAGCCCCGACGCTCGACGACGCCGAACCCGTCGCCGGGCGCCTCCGCGCCAGCCGCCGCCTCCGCGTCCTGCTCGCCGAGGACAATGAGGTCAACCGCGAGGTCGCCAGCGCCCGCCTCCGTCGCGCCGGCCATGAAGTCAGCGCGACGGTCGACGGCTCCGCCGCGCTCGACCTCTGGCGCTCCAAGGAATTCGACGTGGGTATCCTGGACATCCAGATGCCCATCATGGACGGACTTTCGGTCGCCGCCGCGATCCGCGCCGAGGAACAGGCCCGCGGCCGCCGCCGGACCGCCCTCCTCGCCCTCACGGCGATGACTCAGGAGCTCGACCGCGCCCGCTGCGAGGCCGCCGGCTTCGACGCCTACCTCGCCAAGCCCGTCCGCGGCGCCGAACTCCTGGAGAAGCTAGAACTGCTGTCGGCCAGCCAGGAGGCCGACCTCAACCGGATCCGGGACGATGAATTCGTCGCCCACCTCGAATCGGCCGAGGACGAGGACGCCGAGGACCTCCGGGCCGCGGCCCGGGCCTTCCTGCGCCACGCCGACGATATCATCGCCCGCCTGCGCGCCGCCCGCGACGCCGGCGACCCGGACACCATCGGCCGCGAGGCCCACGGCGCCAAGGGCATGCTTTCCCTGATGGCCTGCAGCGGCCTGGCCCGCCTGGCCAACCAGATCGAACGGCAGCCCGGCGAGAACACCGCCCGGGCCCGGACCGAAGAACTCATCGACGGCTTGCGGAAGCTGCGGCAGACGCTACAGTCTCGGACAGACCTGAGCGCTGATGGCCAAGCCGAAACTCAAACCCGAGATCAAGACTGAGTCGCTGGTCTCGGCGGCGCCCAAGTGGAACGTCGTCGTGCTCAACGATCCGATCAACTACCAGGCCTACGTGGTCCTGGCGTTCATGAACGTGCTGCGGCTCGGCGCCCCCGAAGCCAAGCGGCTCATGCGCGCCATCCACGCCGAAGGCCGCGCCACGGTGTGGACCGGCGACCGCGAGCGCGCGGAGATGCTCTCGCTCGAGCTCCAGCAGTGGCACCTCAACTCCTTGCTCGAACAAGATGGCTGAGCTCCGTCTCACGATGACGAAGGAGGCGCGCACGGTCCTCACCGACCTGCTCCGCCTCATCGCCCCCGCCGCCGCGCGGGTGACGGTCAACCGAGCCAACGTGCCCGCGGCCGACGAGGAGATCGCCGGCTTCTGGGTCGAGACGCTGACCGCCCAAGCCTCGGAGGAGGCCCGCCTGCTCGCCGTGGCCTTCGCCAGCGCCAAGGGCGATCCGGCCGTGATCGTGCTCCCCAACGAGGCCCAGGCCCTCGCCTTCCTCCGCGCCCTCTCCGCCGTGCGCCTCGCGCTCCGCGACCTGGTCTTCGCCGACATCACGGACGCCCAACTGGAGAGCGCCGAAGACCTCGACGACGATTCCCTGCCGACCGAGCAGCGCCACGCCCTAGCCTGCTACGCCTGCTTCGGGCTGCTCCAGCAGTCGCTCATCGCGCAGCTGAACCCCGAAGCCTTCGATTGAGCGACGAAATCGGTTGAAGGTCCGGCGGTGACCCGCAACAAAAGGCCCGTGACCAGCGGCCTGCTCAGTTTCTTCTCCGCCCTCGGCGCTTTCGGCCGCCAGCTCGCCGCCCTGCCCCGTCCGCGGTTCTTCCCTTTCACCGGCGTCCTACGTGGCATGGACGGACCGACCTTCCGCGCCGACACCGTCGCCGGACTGAACGTCGCGCTGCTCGCCTTCCCGATGTCGATGGCCTTCGCGATGAAGGCCGGCCTGCCGATCTGGTGCGGACTCGTCGGTTGCGGCGTCGCGGCCGCCGTCGCTCCCCTCTTCAGCGGCTCCGCCAACCTGTCCGCCGGTCCGACCAACGCCTCCGCGGCGCTCCTGCTCGGGTCCTTCGCCACGCTCGGCGCGATCACGCCGGAACTGCGCGCCGCCGCCCTGCCCACGCTGGTCCTGATGACCGGCGTGTTCCTGCTGCTGGCCTCCTGGCTGCGGCTCAGCGGCTTCGCCGACTTCGTCCCGCGCACGGTGATCTCGGCCTACATCGCGGCGGCCGCCCTGCGCGTCATCGCGCTCCAGCTGCCCACGGCGCTGGGCATGCCCGGCGATCACGGCGACGACACG
>JBILXR010000047.1:0-12835 GCA_044378215.1 Opitutales bacterium | reverse complement strand
TGAAGGGCATCCTGAAGCACGCCTGAGGGGCCAAACCGGCGGAGAAAGGGGTTAAGTCGGTATTTTGACCGCTTTTCCCCTTGCTCCCGCCCCTTCCACCCCTTTTCTCCAAACTTCCACCCACCTTACGGCCATGACCCAGCACAACAGTTTCAAGTCCAGCGCCTCCTCCTCCGGAGCGAAGCGTAACGTCCTCAAGCGCTTCGAGCGCGTGGAACTGCTCAAGAAGCGCGGCACCGTCAAGGACCTGAAGCGCGTGACCAAGCTTCCGAAGACCAAGCCTGACGCCTAAGTCCGGGTCTCGCTCCCTTGCGAAAAAACCCACCCGGACTTCCGGGTGGGTTTTTTGCTTTTAGGAGCCCAAACCCACGCTCGCCAGCCCTTCCCTCCTTTCCCACCATCCGACCTTCGCCCGCCATGGATTCCCCCCGGCAGAAATACCGCCCCTTCGAGACCGTCCGCCTCCCCGACCGACGCTGGCCGGACGCGCGCATCGAGCAGGCGCCCCGCTGGTGCTCGGTCGACCTGCGCGACGGTAACCAGGCCCTGGCGATCCCGATGAACGTGCAGGAGAAGCACGAGCTCTTCCAGACCCTCTGCCGCATCGGCTTCAAGGAGATCGAGATCGGCTTCCCGTCCGCCTCCGACACGGAGTTCGCCTTCACCCGCGAGCTCATCGAACAGAAGCTCGTCCCCGAGGACGTCTCCGTCCAGGTCCTCGTCCAGGCCCGCGAACACCTCATCCGTCGCACGATCGATTCGCTCAAGGGCGCCCATCGCGCGATCGTCCACCTCTACACGCCGACCAACCCGGCCCAGCGTGAGATCGTCTTCAATCTCTCCAAGGCCCAGGTGCTCGAAATGGCCGTCAACGGAACCAAGCTCATCCGTGAGCTCACCGATGCCCTGCCGGACACGCATTGGCAGCTGGAGTTCAGCCCGGAGACGTTCGTGCTCACCGAGCCCGACTACGCCCTCGAGGTCTGCGAAGCGGTCGCCAAGGCCTGGGGTGCTTCGGCTAAGCGCAAGATCATCCTGAACCTGCCGCTGACCGTCGAAGCCGGCACGCCGAACACGCATGCCGACCAGATCGAGTGGTTCTGCCGCCACCTCAGCCACCGCGAGATGGCCATCGTCTCCCTGCACACGCACAACGACCGCGGCACCGGCGTCGCCGCGACCGAGCTCGGCCTGATGGCCGGCGCGGACCGCGTCGAGGGCACGCTCTTCGGCAACGGCGAGCGCACCGGCAACCTCGACATCGTCACCGTCGCGCTGAACATGTTCTCGCACGGCATCGACCCGCACCTCGACTTCCGCAACCTCGGCGCGATCCGCGAGGTCTACGAACGCGTGACCCGCATGAGCGTGCACGACCGTCATCCTTACGGCGGGGACCTCGTCTTCACGGCCTTCTCGGGCTCCCACCAGGACGCCATCAAGAAAGGCATGGATCGCCGCGGGAAGATCGGCCACGACGCGCTCTGGGACGTCCCCTACCTTACCATCGATCCGAAGGACATCGGCCGTTCCTACGAGGCCATCATCCGCATCAACTCGCAGAGCGGCAAGGGCGGCGTCGCCTATGTGCTCGACCGCGAGTTCGGCTTCGACCTCCCGAAGCTGATGCACCCGGAAGTCGGCAACCTCATCGGCAAGCACGCCGACAAGCTCAGCAAGGAGCTCACGCCCGCCGAGATCCACGACTGCTTCCGCCAGAACTTCGTCAACGTCGCCCGCCCCCTCGAACTCGTCGAGTTCAGC
The DNA here is from genome assembly GCA_044378215.1 of Opitutales bacterium. Lineage (GTDB taxonomy): Bacteria > Verrucomicrobiota > Verrucomicrobiia > Opitutales > UBA953 > UBA953. The sequence goes on along the minus strand of JBILXR010000047.1, from coordinate 11,071 downwards.
TCGAAGCCCATCAGCAAGGAAGCCGTGCGCTGCCAGGCTGAGGTCCGTCGCGACGGCAAAGTCCTCACGCTCACCGGCGAAGGCAACGGCCCGATCAGCGCGCTCGTGCACGCCCTTGAGTCGATGGGCTGGGCGAACTTCTCGCTTAAGGACTACCGCTCGCACGCCCTGACCGCCGGCTCGGAATCTTCCGCCGCCGCCTATGTCTCGCTGCAGTCCAAGGACGGACGCACCGTCTGGGGTTGCGGCGTCGACGCGAATATCGAGCTCGCCGGCCTCAAGGCTCTCGTCAGCGCCGCCAATCGGCTGGGCTGAAATCCGAGCCAGGGGGCACGTAAGATAGGGGGCACGTGGGCAAGGTGACACGTGGACAAGGGGAGATGCAAAGACGCCCGGAGGCCCAGAGGCTCGGTTGACCAGAAGAGGCAACGGGTAGGGTCGGCGCTGCGTGCCGACCTAGCTGTATCTTGGTAGGGCTGACCGGCCCGGTCAGCCGAGGTTGAGCGGGCCGCTCAACCCTACCCAATTGCAGCCTATGTCGTGACGCGGTACCGACCCTACCTGTCGTATCTCCGGCCAACTGGCCAACTGCTCAAGGGATCGACTTAACACCCCCACGCCCACGCGTCACCGTGCCAGCATGACCCCTCGAAGGCTTAGCCTTCGCAACATCCTTGCTTCTGCGGACGTCGGATCACGCCTTGGTCATCGACCCAGCCGATGCGCCCTAGCCACCAGCTCGGGACGCAGAAACCGGTGAAGACGGACTGGACCAGACCGACACCGGCGAAGACGACGAGCCAGATCCACTGCGGATGGACCCAGTGAGACAACGCCACGCCGGTGAGGACGAACGAACCGCTCATGAGTTTGGTCAGATTTTCGACTCTCATAGGCCGAGACTGAGACCGTCCGGCCCCCTTGTCAAAACCCTGCGATCGTAGCGCCCTTGATAGGTTCGGGACCGCGTGCCGACCTAGCTGTATCTTGGTAGGGCTGGCCGACCCGGTCAGCCTCGGTTGAGCGAGCCGCTCAACCCTACCTTGATGCAACAACTCAAAGGGAAACCGGAGACCGGAAAATTGGCTGGGGATTCATTTTCCGACTCCTGGTCTCCCCTTACCTCTTTGCTTCCCCAACCGCCAACCGCTTACCGCCAACCCCTAACCGCTAACTTCATCCTTCATCCCTCATCATTCATCCTCCATCCTGCCCTCACCCCATGAAGAACCCTCGCTGGAACCCATATCTCGTCGGCGGGCTGATCGGCCTGCTCAGCATCGTCACGTTCTCGGTCGTCAACAAGCCGCTCGGGATGTCTACCGGCCTCTCCCAGGCGGCGGGCGCGTGCGCGATGCCGATCCTCGGATCGGACCAGGTCGCGGCGAACACCTATTGGGCCAAGACGGCAATTCCGGTCTGGGATTACAGCACCCTCTTCCTCGTCGGCACGATGGCCGGCGCCTTGCTGAGCGCCCTGCTCGGCGGCGTGTTCAAGGTCTCGTCGGAGTCGTCCGTCTGGACCGCCAGCTTCGGCCCGTCGAAGGCCAAGCGCCTGATCGCGGCCTTCCTCGGCGGCATCATCATCATGTATGGCGCCCGCCTCGCCGATGGCTGCACCAGCGGCCACGGTATCAGCGGCTGCCTGCAGTTGGCCGTCAGCGGCTGGCTCTTCTTCATCGTGATGTTCGCCTCGGGCATCCTCACCGCGAAGCTGCTTTACGGCCGCTCGGTCCAAGCCTGACCCAAAGCCGAGACCTGAAACCATGACTCTCCCGCTCGCTTTCCTCACCGGCTCCGAACTCCTCTGGTCGGCCATCGCCTTCGGTCTCGTCTTCGGCTTCCTGCTGCACCGCGGCGGCGTGACCGACTTCGACGTCATCGTGCGCCTCTTCCAGTTCCGCGACTTCACCGTGCTCAAGGTCATGATGACCGCCATTGCCGTCGGCGGCGTCGGTATCGCGATCCTGCACGGTCAGGACCTCGCCCAGTATCACATCAAAGCGACCAACCTCCTGGCCGTCGGCCTCGGCGCCGCCATCTTCGGCGTCGGCATGGTGCTCTACGGCTATTGCCCCGGTACCGGCCTCGCCGCCGCGGCGACGGGTCGCCTTGACGCCTTGGCAGGTCTCGCCGGCATGATGGTCGGGGGTATCGCCTACGCCCTCACCTTCGACTGGGTGGCCGCGAACATCCTGCCCGTCGGCGCCTACGGCAAACTCCGCCTCCCCGAACTCCTCGGCCTGCCCGAGTGGGTCTGTTATGCGGGACTCGTAGTCATGGCCGCCGGGATTTTTTGGCTGGTCGCGAAAGCGGAGAAGAAAGCGTAGCTTTAGCAGGGAACACGTGGGCAAGGTGACACGGGGACAAGGGGATGATGCAAAGAGGCCCTGAGGCCCAGAGGCTCAGTTGACCAGATGAGGCAACTGGTAGGGTCGGGACCGCGTCACGACATAGCGCCTTCATTCCCAGGTGGCAGGTGGCAGCCTCGGGTGGCGGGTGGCGGGAAACACACGGAGAACTCAAAGGGAAACCGGAGACCGGATGATTGGCTGGGATTTCATATCCCAAGCACGCATTCCGGTCTCCGGTCTCCCCTTGAGCTAATTTTGAGGCCTACCCCCACCCCTGCCCCTACCCCTATTTTTCGCCCTTGCCTCCGGCCCAAACACATTCAATCTTTTGAATATGTCCAAGCCGAGCCCGCTCGACCCGAAGATCCTGAAGCACTGCGCGGGCGCGCTGCGCACGCTTTCACACCCGGATCGTCTCCGCATCGTCGAGGCCCTTGAAAAAGGCCCGCTGGACGTCTCCGAGCTCACCACGCGCCTCCGCCGTCCGCAGGCCGCCGTCAGCCAGCACCTGATGCGCCTCCGCGCCCATGGGCTGGTGGCCGCCACGCGTGAAGGGCGCGTCGCCCGCTACCGCGTGGCCCATGCGGGCTGCCTGACGATTCTCGGCTGCATCCGTTCCCATTTCGCCAAATAATACCATGAATACCTCTCCCAAGATCCTCATCGTCGGCGGCGTCGCCGGCGGCGCCTCGGCGGCCACGCGCGCCCGTCGCATGAACGAAAAGGCCCGCATCATCATGCTGGAGAAAGACTCCTACGTCTCCTTCGCCAACTGCGGCCTCCCCTACCACCTCGGCGGCGTCATCCAGGACCGCGCCAAGCTGCTCGTGGCCAAGCCCGAGATGTTCAAGAAGCGCTTCGACATCGAAGTCCGCGTCCGCCACGAGGCCCTCTCGATCGACCGCGCCAAGAAGACCGTGCGCGTCCGCGACCACGTCGCCGGCACGGAATACGACGAATCCTACGATAAGCTGATCCTCGCCCCCGGCGCGGCCCCGCTCATCCCCGACGTCCCCGGCGTCCGCGCCCAGGGCGTGCATTCGCTCCGCAACATCGAGGACATGGACCGCATCCTCGCCCAGCTGCCTTCCGCCAAGCAGGTCGCGGTGGTCGGCGCGGGCTTCATCGGCCTCGAAGTCGCCGAGCAGCTCAAGGAACGCGGGCTCGACGTGACCCTGATCGAAAAGGTCGGCCAGGTCCTGCCTCCGCTCGACCCGGAGATGGCCGAGCCGCTCCGTCGCGAACTCCTCCGTCAGGGTATCCGACTGATCTCCGGCGCCGGGTTCACGGCCATCCGTGAAGCGGCCGGCAAGGCCACGGGCGTCGTCCTCGAGAACGGCGTCACCGTCGACGCCGACCTGGTCATCCTCGGCCTCGGCGTGCGTCCCTACAATCAGCTCGCCGTCGCCGCCGGACTCGGCGTGGGCGCGACGGGTGGCATCCTGACCGACGAGTATCAGCGCACGGCTGACCAGGACATCTACGCCGTCGGCGACGCCGCGGAATACCTCATCGGCACCACCGGCCAGCGAGGACGTATCCCGCTCGCGGGCATCGCCAATCGCACCGGTCGTCTCGTCGGCGAGCACGCCGCCACCGGCAAGTCCGCCAAGGCACCCGCCGCCTGGGGCACGGCCATCATCAAGGTCTTCGGCCTCGGCGCCGGTATCGCGGGCGACTCCCTGAAGTCGGCCCTCAAGCGTGGCGTGCAGGCCCGCGCGGTCCACATCACCGCCAACCACCACGCCGGCTATTACCCCGGCGCGAAATCGCTCACGCTGAAGCTCGTCTATGAAGCCGGCACAGGCCGCATACTCGGTGCGCAGGCCGTCGGCGCCGCGGGCATCGACAAGCGTCTGGATGTCGTCGCCTCGTTCCTGCACTTCGGCGGCACCGTCCGCGACCTCGCGCAGGTCGACCTCGCCTACGCTCCGCCCTTCGGCTCGGCCAAGGACCCGCTGCACATGGCCGCCTTCGCCGCCATCAACGACCTCGACGGAATCGCTCCGATCATCCAGCCCGACGTCGATCTGACCTCCTATCAGGTGGTCGATCTCCGTGACGCCGATGAATGCGCCGAGCTCAAGCTCATCGGCGCCGAGCATGCCCATAACATCCCCCTCAATACCCTGCGCGGACGCCTCGGCGAACTCGACCAGTCCAAGCCCACCGCGGTCGTCTGCCACAGCGGCCTCCGCGCCCACGTGGGCACGCGCCTGCTCCGCGAACACGGCTTCAATGCCGTGAACGTCAGCGGCGCCACGTATGTCCGCGACCTCGCCCTGCGTCGTCCGATGGACATCACCCCGGCCGCCGCCTCCTGCGGTTCGGTCAAGGCCTGCGGCGCTCCGGGCGCGCTCGCCACGGACAGCCATGACGAACTCCACCCGCTCAACGTGATGGCCGAAGCCGGTGCCGGCGCGCTCTTGCTCGACGTCCGTTCGCCCGCCGAGTTCCGCTCCGGCCGTGTCCAGGGCGCGGTCAATCTGCCCCTCGAGAACGTCACGGACCTCAACGTCCGCGCCCTCCTCGTCGGCAATGACCAGAAGACCGTCGTGCTGCTCTGCGCTTCCGGTGGCCGGGCTCGTACTGCCGCCAAGAAGCTCGGAGCCAGCGGCCTCAAGACCCTCGTCGTCCAAGGCGGCACCAACTCCTGCCAGCAGGCCGGACTCCCCATCGATAAGGATGCGGGCGGCATGATCTCCATCGAACGCCAGGTGCGCATCGCCGCGGGCGCCATGGTCTTCACCGGCGTCATGCTCGGCACCTTCGTCCACCCGGGCTTCTACGGCCTCAGCGGCTTCGTCGGCGCCGGCCTGATCTTCGCCGGCGTCACCGACTGGTGCGGCATGGGATTGCTGCTGGCCCGGGCGCCGTGGAATAAGTAAGAATAGAGGACTGAATCGAGGGCAGCATCGATGACTGAATCGAGGACTGGATTGATTCAGAGGCACTCGTTTCGGGTGGTGGGTGGCAGCATTCTGTATCGGGTAGGGGCACGATTTATCGTGCACTCCTCTGCGGAGGGCGCGGCGTAGCCACGCCCCTACCTTTCGGCCACCATCCGGCGGACGCTATGTCGTGACGGGGTCCCGACTCTACCTTTTGCCGCCTCCGAGCCTCTAGGTCTTCACCCCCTTGCCCAGTGTCACCGTGCCAGCGTGCCCCCTGCGAGGGCTCGTCTACGAGCCCTCGCTCGACTTTCCGCCCTAGACAGGTAGAACTCCCTTATGTCCAAAAAGCCTGCCAAGCCGACCACTTACCCTGAATTCCTGAAGGACCTGCTCGAGGCGAAGTCCCCGACCGGCCATGAGTTCGCGGCCCAGAAGGTCATCGACGACCACGTGGAGAAGTCGGCCGACAAATATTCCAAGGACGCGCTCGGCAACCGCATCGCCGAGCTCAAGGGCGACGGCGGCCCCACGCTGATGTTCGCCGGACACATCGACGAGATCGGCCTAATCATCTCGCACGTCGACGACAAGGGCTACCTCTACTTCGAATTCCTCGGCGGCCACGACCAGATCATCCCCTCCGGACGTCGCCTGCACATCCTCACCCGCAACGGACCCGTGCTCGGCATCACCGGCAAGCGCGCCGTGCACCTGCTTTCGCCCGAGGACCGCAAGCGCGTCCCGGAGCGTCATGACATGTGGATCGACATCGGCGTGAACAACCGCGCCGACGCCCTCGCGATCGTCCGCATCGGTGATCCTGCCATCTACACTGACGGCCCGGAGATCCTCCGCGGCAGCATCGGCGTGGCCCGCGCGTTCGATGATAAGGCCGGCGCCTACGTGTGCATGGAAGCCTTCCGCCGTCTCTCGAAGGAGAAGAAACTCGCCGCCCGCGTGGTCTCCGTCGCCACCACCCAGGAAGAGATCGGCACGCGTGGCGCGCAGGTTTCCGCGCAGGGCATCAACCCGCAGGTCTCCATCGCCGTGGACGTCGGTCATGCCACCGACCACCCCGATGCCGATAACCGTAAGTTCGGTCGTTTCACCCTCTCCGGCGGACCCATCATCGCGCGCGGTCCGAACATCAACCCGCTCGTCTACGATCAGATGGTCGAAGCCGCCGAATCGCTCGGCATCCCTTACCAGATCGGCGCCGAGTCGCGTCCGACCGGCACCGACGCCCGCGCCATCCAGATGGCCGGCCCCGGCGTCGCCTGCGGCCTGCTTTCCATCCCTCTCCGCTACATGCACACCCCGGGCGAAGTCGTCGACCTCAACGTCGTCGAGCAGTCCGTCCAGCTCCTCGTCGAGTTCGCCTGCCGCGTGAAGAAGAAGCAGTCTTACGCGTGGTAAACGCGTAAGCGAGGGGGCACGTGGGCACGGTGACACGGGGACAAGGGGGAAGCCGAGAGGCCCAGTTGACCAGAGGCCCGGAGGCCCAGAAAACGCAGCGCTGCCTTTGGTAGGGCTGACCACCCTTGGTCAGCTGCGGCCGAGCGGGCCGCTCAAGACAAACCTTTGCATCCCTTGTCAACTGGCCAGCCGGTCAACTCATGTTGGCTATCTTCTGATCAACCGAGCCTCTGGGCCTCTGAGCCTCTCGTCTTCCGGCCCTCGGGCCCACGTGTCCTCAAGTCCTCGCACTCGCTCCCCTATTTGACCTCACCCCTATTCCCTCCTTACTCACGCCATGCCCTCTCCTGCCATCGTCTGGCTTCGCCTTGATCTTCGTCTGGCCGACAACCCGGCGTTGGACGCGGCGGTGAAGCATGGCGGCGCAGTCATCCCGGTCTTCATCCATGACCCGGAGGCCGAAGGACATTGGCAGCCCGGCGGCGCGTCGAACTGGTGGCTGCACCACGCGCTCGGAGATCTCGCGGCGCAGTTCGAAAAAGCCGGCGCCCCGCTCGTCATCCGCCACGGCGATTCTCTCGCCGAGCTCAAGCAGCTCGTGAAGGAGACCGGCGCGGAACTCGTCGTCTGGAACCGTCGTCACGAGCCGCTGGTCATCGCCCGTGACACCCGGGTGAAGACCTCGCTGCGCAACGCCGGCCTCAAGGCCGAGTCGTTCAACGGCAACCTCCTGCACGAGCCGCACCTCGTGAAGACCCTCGCCGGCAATCCCTTCCAGGTCTTCACGCCCTTCTGGAAGAACTGCCTCGCGAACCTCAAGTTCGGCATCCCGCTCAAGGCCCCGAAGAAGATCGCGCCTTTTGAGAAGTCGCTGAAGTCCGTCGAGGTCGCCAAGCTCGGCCTGCTCCCGAAGATCAAGTGGGACACCGCCTTCCCGAAGCACTGGGATCCGACGCGCGAAGGCGCCGAGAAGCGCCTGAAAGATTTCGTGGCCGCCCCGGTGAAGGCTTATCCCACCGAGCGCGATATCCCTAAGAACGACGGCACCTCGCGTCTTTCGCCTTACCTGCATTTCGGCCAGATCTCGCCGCTTGAGATCGTGGATGCCGTACGTTCCGCCGGACTGCTCGGCGTCATCGGTGGCGACAAATACGTGGCGGAGGTCGGCTGGCGCGAATTCGCCCAGCACCTCATCCATCACTTCCCCGAGACCCCGGATCGTCCGCTGCGCAAGGAGTTCGAGAAATTCCCGTGGGCGCCGGACAAGAAACTCCTGCGCGCGTGGCAGGTCGGCCGCACTGGCTACCCGATCGTCGACGCCGGCATGCGTCAGCTCTGGCAGACCGGCTGGCAGCACAACCGCGTGCGCATGATCGCCGCCTCCGTGCTCGTGAAGCACCTCCTCCAGCCGTGGAACGCAGGCGCCAAGTGGTATTGGGATACCCTCGTCGACGCCGACCTCGGCGCGAACACCATGGGCTGGCAGTGGGCCGGCGGTTGCGGCGCCGACGCCGCGCCGTATTTCCGTGTCTTCAATCCCGTCCTTCAGGGCGAGAAGTTCGACCCCGATGGCGAGTATGTGCGCCGCTGGGTACCTGAGCTCGCCAAACTCCCTGCTGAGTGGATCCATCAGCCGTGGGAAGCTCCTATGCACGTCCTCGCCGAAGCCGGCATCAAGCTCGGCAAGGATTATCCCGCCCCGCTCGTCGGCCTGACCGCCGGACGTGATCGGGCGTTGAAGGCGCTCAAGGCGATGAGGCCGTGAGGCAGGGGGCACGTGGGCAAAGTGACACCGGGACAAGGGGCGCACAAAATCTAAACCCGGGTGGCAGGTGGCGGCCCCAGGTGGCGGGTGGCAGGAAGCACTCGGGCAACTCAAAGGGAAACCGGAGACCGGATAGTTGGCTGGGGTGCCTTGGGTAGGGCGGCGATTGCCATCGCCGCCGTTCGAGACCGAGGCTGGAAGTCGTCGGGTCTTAGCCTAGGGCGGATGACGTCCCTATCTGCCGCAGCGAACGGACGTGATGGCAATCACGTCCCTACCCCAAGGCCACCCTATGTCGTGACGCGGTCCCGACCCTATCTTCGTCTAGGGACTACCCTGCTTTGAATTCGTGCGGCTCGAAACGAAAGTGGGCAAGTGTCCACCGCTTGGGAAATACACCCCTCCGATGATTTCGAAAGAGGCTTCCGACGTCTGCGCAAGCGACACCCCGAAGGCACCGATGCCTTGCTGGCGAGATTACAGAACTTCATGGACCGATGGCTGAACAATCCGCTGATCGCGGCTGGCTTCCATCTTCCGGGCTGGGTGCATCCGGAAGGCCGGGGCGTCCTGGCCGTGGACCAAGGAACGAAAAGCAATCTGACGGCGCTCCGACTCTACCTCTGGCTGGACCATCCGGTGCGCTCGGAGTGGCCCATCTTGCCGAGGACGCGGCCGCATGGGCTGGTGATGCCTTCGACGGCTTCGAGCGATACGAACTTAATGGGGTCAGACCCCATTATGCCTGGGCGGGCTGAATCTATAAGGGCCAACCAGGAGCGAAGCCCATTTGCTCGATCGACATTCCTGTCTTCCTCGGAAATCCCCTCACATGGGCCCTCAGCCTGCTAGGCCAAGTCGAGGAGGAATCGATTCTTCGAATCATCAGGTCCATCAGCAACAACGGACAACACGCTCGCGCCTGGCGGATTCTTTTCTCGTCGCTGATGATGAAATCGAGGTCAGGAATGACCCCAGCATCGGGCAAAACAGGCTGAGCGGTCATGTTCCTATTCCAGATTCGACCGTGATGCGCCGCGTGGTTACGGAGGCCCTTGATGGCCTTCACCCAAGACAGGAACATCTTGTGACAAGGAATCCCATACCTTGCAGCGATTGCCGAAGCATCGTCGTGCCTTAATCCGCTAAGGAAAAAGGACAGCTGATTGAATTCCCACAGTTCGACGGAAGCCCAGACAGGCAAAGGTTGACCATACTTCTCGATAATGTGCTTCGTGAAATCCTCATTGGGACGGCTTAGCTTAACTTGGTAAGTTTCATGCCACCTCGCGAAATCACTCACTCCGTTGACGTCTGGCTTGCAAAAGCGCGTGCTGAGCAAATCGGGACGATTATATGCGAATCGGTCCTTCTGCCCCAGTCGATAGGAGACCTCGACCCTGAGGGAGACTTCGATGATTTCGACCCCTTCCAGAATCAGCTGCCTAAGCGACCGGTCATACTCATATAGTGCCAGGATATGTTCGAATCTGGTGCCTTCTTTCAGTTTCTCACCGTCCACCTGATCCGCCGGACTCCGTACCTTGAAGGGATGCCAATAGGCGCTGAGCCGGTAATAGCCTATCTGAGACAAGTAAGAAATGGCCCAAGCTTCATCATCGATGATCATGCCCTTTTCTCGCAGATGAGCCACCTGCTGCCCGAAGGTCAGGTGCGGCTTGCCATACGAAGAACTGCCCAAAAAAGGAAGACCCGCTCGTGCATCTTTCGACGTAGAGGAGCGGGCCGTTATGAGATTCATGATTCCCAGGAACCAACGTCCCGCAAGTCCAAATCTTTGGGCACGTTGATCGTGTTTTGATTCATCCATTCTTTCGGGCGTTTCGTGGAATGATGAATGGCCTGATATGTGGGTCAACAGAGGTGCCCTAGGGGTTTAATTCATACGTCTACTCTACGAATCAGCTGAGTAGAAATGACTATGAAGGCAGGCCAGCCGACGGTTGAGCGAGGGCGCTCAACCCTACCGGACGAAGGCGAAGCCTTCGAGGGGGCAAGTGGGCACGAGTAACGGCGACACGGGGAGATGCCTACTATGTCGTGACGCGGTCCCGACCCTACCTAGAATATCACCTCTTTGCTTAAGCGGCCGAAGGGCGCTTAAGCAAAGTAGTCCACCCCGCCTTGGAAGAGGGGCTGGTGCTTGTCGCCGGGGATGTTCTTGGCGACATTCGCGCCGGTGCGCTCGGAGTGCCCCATCTTGCCGAGGACGCGGCCGCACGGGCTGGTGATGCCTTCGACGGCTTCGAGCGATCCGTTGGGATTGAACTCGATGCGGTTCGAAGGCGCGCCGGCGGCGTCGCAATACTGGAAGGCGACCTGGCCGTTCTTGACGAGGTCCGCGATGACGGACGCGGGCGCGGTGAAGCGGCCTTCGCCGTGCGAGAGCGGGATGGTGTGGACCTGGCCGACGTCCATGCGCGCGAGCCACGGCGACTTGACCGAGGCGACGCGGGTATGGGCGTAGCGCGAGATGTGGCGGGCGATGCGGTTGTGGAAGAGGGTCGGGGCCGAGGCGTCGACGTCGCGGATCTCGCCATACGGGACGAGGCCGGTCTTGATGAGCGCCTGGAAGCCGTTGCAGATGCCGAGGGCGAGGCCGTCGCGCGACTTGAGCAGCT